>JAEUSK010000170.1 GCA_016787925.1 bacterium
CCGGAGCCGGATATCGTTATCTAATTGTAGATAATTACCTCATTTTCTACACAATCGAAGAAGAAACAATTTTTGTTCATCGAATTATTCACGGTGCACGAGACTATCGTCGATTACTCTGAAGAGCACATGTCAGATAACTATTGTCTAAAAGCAATTGCATGTATTCAACGAAAAAATACTATATTGCGCCATTGCGTGTATGTGCAAGGCGTCAACATTATTCCGCAATTGCATGAATCCGATATTTTCCATATTTAAATCATTCATGATTGAAAATCCACGATAAGAAAGAACTACGATAAGGTGTTCTAAATGTAGGAATGCGAACACGATTTGTCAAATATTATTTCGCGCGATTAACGCCTGAATGTCATTCTGAAAGAATCCTTTTTCGTTCATAGAGTAAACTAGAGTGTCTTCAATCCTTCAAAAAAATTCTTGCAGAATGAGAGTTGGATGGTTGGTTCATACGCACATCGGCGAACAGCGTTATGAAGCAAGAGTCCAAACTTATCGATCAAGCCGGATGAACCCGGTAAAAGCATAATAAAAAAGCCCTGCATTCACGATGCAGGGCTTTACACCTATACAAAATTTATTTTACGCGCCGCTACTTATCGGCGCTATTTCTTCATCGACATGACCCGAAGTTTTTCACCTGCGTTCATTTTTTCCAGAATATTTTTGCCGCCCCTGTCCACTTCACACGTAGAAAAAACGCCGTCCGCTTCGACCTTTTTGACGACAAGAATTCCCACATCGGTCGTTTTGAAAAACGTTTTGCCTTCTTCCGTCGGATGCGGAATTTCTTTGACGGAATAAACTCTGAATCTATCATCCTTCCGTACGCCGATATCCCTGCCGCAGGTGATGCTGACTATTACAGCCCCTTTTTTATCTTTTTTCAGAATTTCATAGACCGTTCCTTCTACGGGAAAAGCCGTGCGGAGCCATTTTTTTAATTCATCCGCGCATTGATCCAGCCCCACTTGAACGGCTCGTTCCGGAGTCGATTCATATCGCTCCAGGAACTCGTTGGTGGCTCCTTTAAAATGATTGGACTGCATGACCTGGCCGGTTGACACGTCGAGGATCGTAACCTGCATATCGACGGAACCGTAATAACCTACTTTTTCGGCTGTTCCGGATTTAAAGGCGGGATTGGTACTCACCGACTGGATTTGGCCGCTCACGAGATATTGTGCGCCCATCAACTCGCCGATTTTTGAAACAGAATTCGGGTCGGCATTATCGGTGAGTTGAAAATTTTGCTCGTTCATGATTTTTTCCATCGCCGTGCGGTCAAGGATCGTAAATCGGCCGGTCTTCACAAACGCCTCGATCGCGCGCTGCGTCGCCGCTTCCGCAAACGCGGTTACTGCGGCCGGATCTGCAAACGGAGAATCTGCGGAGGAATTCCAGGAAGAACCCCCATTGGAATTGTTAGGTAATGCAGCGCCGCTATATTGGCTGGTGATTTTCACGGCGTCAAACGGGACAATGCCGATTTTTGCTTTTTCACGGCCCACGCTGGTTGAACCTTGCGCAAACAGCGACGCGCTCATCGCGAGCATTACGATCAGTCTGACTGTGTTCATAAATCCCTTTACGGTTAGTTTACGGTTTTATAGTTACATTACGTTAATAAATTGTGCAGGCGAAAATGTTCCCTATAGAATTGAAATCCAAAATGGAAGCGAAATAACGGATAGAATCGTGCTCAATACGATGGAACGAGCGATAAACTCTTTATTCAATCCGTACCTGTCTGCCAGCGCAAATGGCGTGATGGCGACCGGCATGGCGGCCTCTGTGATCGATGATGAAAATTGGCTCGGCAAGAGTCCGGCTAATCTTATTGCGAAATAAAAAATGGCCGGCATCACAACCAGTATGACGCATGAAAAAATAAAAACAGGTATCCACTCGGTGAGTCTACCCAAATTCGATTTTCCAATAAACAGTCCGATCACTAGGAGAACAACGGGTGTGACGGATGCCGTGATCATATTCAGCGACGTCATGATCATATCCGGAAATCTGATTCCAAGCCCGGCTACAACGAATCCGAAAAACACCGACAACAAAAGCGGATTTTTCAGCAAATTCCGCAACACATCTTTTAACATATCTTCCCTTTTTTCCTGCCGCGTGAAATCCAGAAAGCCGATTCCGACCGTAAATATCCAGAATAAGTAAACCGCAACGATCACGCTGGCCGTCGGAAGAATCGCGTCGCCCCAAACCTGTGTCAGCACGGGAATTCCCAAATAGGCAACGTTGCCAAAGACGAGGCAGAGATACAATGTGCGGATCATCTGAATTTCCATGCGCAGCAATTTTCCTGCGATGAAAGCAAAAAGAAAACCGGCCAAGATAAATATCGAATTGACAGCGATCAATGGCGCATGTTCTGAAAATGAAAGCGGCGTCTTAAGAAGCGACGTGAAGATCAGTACGGGAAATCCCACGTTCAGTGCATACTCATTTAATACGGAAGACCAATTATCTCCGATTGCACGGGATCGTTGCAATACGGCGCCGGAGAGGATGATGAGAAAAAGAGGGGCGATCACGGAAAAAATTTGAGTCATATATGGTAATTAAAAAATAATATTCGTCAGCGGTCAGTTTGTTTCAAGTAACGGGTTGGTAGTCTGTGATCTTTGTTTGAAGTAAATTGATAAATTTATTTTTTTCGTCGATAAATAATCCGAGGTAATTATAAACGATTTTGCACAAGATTACATATACTTTGAAGGAAGAGATCGAACAAATTTTCTTTACGATGGTTATAACGAAATTCCATTTCTTTGAGATATAATGGAAATTTTTCTTTAGAAACGCCATGAAATTT
>JAEUSK010000188.1 GCA_016787925.1 bacterium
TGGGGCTTGTCACGCTGACGCATACACCCAGTCCTATGCATTTCTTGTCCAAAATATTACATCGCCCGGAAAATGAAAAGCCGTTTATACTATTTCCAGTTGGTTATCCCGCAAAAGACGCAACGGTGCCTGATCTTAAAAGAAAAAGGCTTGAGGAAATTATTCAATGGAATAATGGAGAGTAATGTAGGTTCTTTAGTCAAACATAAGGTTTGCTTTTTTGGACATCTTTTTTTAAATAAAGTCTGCATGTAACGCCATGGAGTGATGTATGATGGATCAGTTGTCAATTTTTCTGGATTCTCTAAGAGAATTCTGGTATCAATTCACAGATCAAATGCCGCGAATTGCCGCCGCATTCGTGTTGTTGCTGTTAGCGTGGATACTTGCGCGTATCATAGAAAAGGCCGCGGCCAAACTTTTTCGATTTATCAAATTGGAAGATCTCGCTGAAAAAGCAGGTATAGAAGATTTCTTGTTAAGAGGCGGCGTCCGATTTACTACCTCCACTCTGCTGGCGAAATTGCTTTATTGGTTCATTATGTTCACCGTGACGCTGGCTATTCTCAACAGTATCGGCATGCAAACGGCCGCTGAACTTTTTAATCAGATGATGCTGTACATTCCAAACGTTATTGTGGCGTTTCTTGTGCTGCTGTTCGGCTCCTTATTTGCAAAATTCGCCCAAACGGTCGCTCAGGCCTACCTTAGCAATATTGGCGTGTCGGGTGCGGAATCGATGAGCATGGTCCTAAAATATATTATTATTTTTTTTATTGTGTCCATGTCGTTGGAACAATTAAAAATCGGCGGACAGATTTTGGTTTCAGCATTTCAAATAGCCTTTGGCGCGGCGTGTTTTGCTTTGGCATTAGCGTTTGGCCTTGGCGGCAAAGACTGGGCGGCTAAGATTCTTGAACGTTTTTCAGAAGGGAAAAAATAATAGTCATGATTATCGATTGCCATGTTCACGTAAATAATTATTCAGATGAATCGAGCGATAAATTAACGGAAAATCTGAACGAACTGAAATTACAAATGCGGCGGAACAGAGTTGACGCCGCGCTAATCTTAACTTCCTTTAAAGACGTTCCGGGGCGTCCATCTACGAAAGCCGTCGTCGATATCACCCGTGACCATCCCAATTTGTTTGTCGTCGCAGGAATCAGCTTTGCAACGTTTACGCAGGATGAACTTAATGAAATCGGCGTCTTGATCAAAGAAGGCAAAGTCGTCGGCCTGAAACTTTATCCTGGATATGAACCTTTTATGCCGAGCGATCAACGGCTGGAACCTGTGTATGACCTTGCGGCGAAAACCGGAGTTCCTGTCATGATTCATTGCGGGGATACTTTTTCGTCTAAAGGAAAACTAAAATTCTCTCATCCGCTCAATGTGGATGAAGTAGCCGTCGACCATCCTGATGTAAATTTTGTCATCTGCCATATCGGTAATCCGTGGATTCGCGATACGATGGAAATAGTTTACAAAAACGCCAATGTCTACACCGACATTTCAGGACTTGTTCTGGGAAACTTCACCGATCGTTTCGAGAAGTTCATGCACAAACAGATGCAGGAAATGCTGACTTGGGGGGTTGAGCCGGAAAAATGTCTGTACGGAACGGACTGGCCTATTTCTTCCATGGAATCGTATCTGGAGTTTATGGATTCGTTAAGTATCCCTCAGAAGGATAAAGATAAGATGATGTACGAAAACACGCTGAAATTATTCAAACTTCCATTAGCTCCTGAGAACGGCAACAGTTTTAAAAACAAAATTCCGTTTTTGAGTTGATGCGGGCATCATGCCTTAAAAGCAACTGCTACGATCTGGTCCAATGATTCTGGCAATCTTGAAATTAGATTTAGAAACGTAGGTTCGGTCTTGGATTATGAGATTTCTTGAGTTTTCCATTGTACCCTAATATTTTGTGAACGATGAAAGCTGGGAATACGCTTTGTTGTTACTCGTTCAGCTTA
>JAEUSK010000195.1 GCA_016787925.1 bacterium
TTTGGATGGGGCCTTCAGCATAATCCGGCCATTTGGAGCGAGAAAAAATTGCCCGTGGACTTGTCGATCGCGATGTTTACGCAAACGATGAGGCAGGGAAACTTTTTTGAAATGAGAGCCAGCGCGATCGGATTCACAGCAGGTAAACAGTATGGCAAACGCTTTCTAAATTTCAGCCCTTATGCAGGCCTGATGTTTGAAAAATCATACATGAGATTTACCTACGACTATTTAGATGCTACGGGTGCAAGCGAGCGTGTCAGCATCAAACTGAACGGCGAAAACCAGATCCGATTCACTGTTGGCGCAAGCTTGCGAGTCCTTATTGGTAATTTGAATGTGGATTACAGTTTTGCTCAATTTAGCGCATACAGCGCCGGATTAACATTCGCATTATAAATTTTTAAACTCATTTTCATTACATCAGAAAAAAAGGATCATACCATGAGAATTATTCTCACCTCATTCATAATGCTAACCTTGCTGTCGAGCATGCGAGTTATGACTCAGGACAAGAAGGAGCCTGCGGTCGGTGAAATGAAACAGTATTTTTTTGTAATGTTGAAAAGAGGTCCTAATCGCGGGCAAGATTCTGTCACGTCAAGGAAACTACAGGAAGGCCACATGGAAAATATCGAACGTATGGCCAATGAAGGCAAACTTGCTATTGCAGGCCCCTTTGGCGATAACGGCGACTGGCGTGGAATTTTTATTTTTGACATGAAAACCATGGAGGACGTCATAAAAGAAGTTGAACAAGATCCGGCAATACGGGCAGGACGGCTCTCATATGAAATTCATCCCTGGTGGGCTGAACGCGGTGTAAAGTTACCTTAAGAAGAATTCAGGTCAATATGACATCGGTACATGTCACGGGCACACGTTTCATTTCTTTTCAAACGGCCACCATTGCTTCATTCTTGCTGTAATCATGTACGCAGTTATACCCAGGCATGTTACGATTAGTCCCGAAATGGCAAATTGCCATCCCGTGGAAATAAAGATAAAGAACCAGATCACGACCACGAGAATTACAGGAAATGGGTAAAGAAACATCCTGAACGGCAAGTGCGCTGTACCGTTTCGTTTGCGCAGCATGATCACCCCTATCGCCTGTCCGATAAACTGGACAATGATACGCATCGCGAGAATGGCCGTGATAACGTCGGATAGTTTGAACAACAGACTGAATACAAAGGCCGTCGCACCAAGTCCCAATAAGGAAACGTAAGGAAAGTTTTTTGTCGGATGCAGTTTTGCAAAAACGCTGAAAAATCTTCCGTCTACCGCCGCGGCATAAGGAATACGTGAATACCCGAGCATGACAGAAAAAAGAGATGCAAACGCCACCCATAGTACAAACACCGTAACCAACATCGCTGCAGACGGGCCGTAGATAGTTTCAATAAAAGTGCTGACAATAAAATCCGAATGCTGCGCATCCTGCCACGGAATTACGCTGACCACGCTGATATTCATCGCGAGATACAGAACTGCAATACCGAATACAGAAATAAAGATGCTGCGCGGAATATTTTTTCCGGGATCTTTTATTTCGCCTCCCAGATGGCACACATTGTAGTATCCGAGATAACTGTATATCGTTTTAACCGAGGCCTGTCCAAGCGCAACAAAGAACATCGTGTTCATTATCACCGACGGATCGTCAGGAATAAAATCATTGTGAATGGTCCCGTGGGTCACTCCGCCCCAAATGATCCACCCCATCGTGATAAGTACGCCGGTCCAAAGCAATACACTGATCTTGCCGATGGATTCGATTCGACGGTATAGCAATAGCGTGAGGACAATTACTACTCCTCCCGAGACACACTTTTGTTCAATCGAGCCCATACCGGGAATGAGATAACTGAAATACAGCGAAAAGCCTATCGAGCCTGACGCTATAACCAGCGGCGCCTGAAAAAGCGTTTGCCATACGAGCAGAAACGACAATAACCGCCCCCAAGAGTTTTCCCCATATGCCTCTTTAAGGAAATTGTAGCTCCCGCCTGCCTTTGGGTTGGCCGCTCCGAGTTCCGCCCAGATCATACCATCGATCAGCGAGATCACCGCGCCGGCGATCCACGCAAGGAGAAAATAAGGACCGCCCATGATCTGAATCACAAGTGAAAGAACCACGAATGGGCCTATGCCGACCATGTCGATCATATTGATGGCCGTTGCCTGTATAAGTCCAAGCTCGCGTTTCAGTTTAGGTTTTTCTGCTGCGCTGTTCATCTATATTTTTTCAGGTTTCTGTGTCAAAAATACTAAACAAATTTGTTGACATCACATTAGTTCTTATGTATAATAATTTAAACACACTTTCTGGCAGCTTATGCTGTTAACAAAAAACAAAGACGTGTGATTAGTATCTTCTGAAACTCAGCCAGGGGTTCTAAATTAATTCTTTTGTAAAAAATAAATTACAGATCGGACGAATGTCCGATCACAAAGTAAACTAACCAAAGGAGAAAAACCATGAAAAAGCTTGTGAGATCACTTCTATTGACCTCCGTGCTATGCATCACAGCCGGTTTTGCGGTTACCGGTTTTCTTTACCCGCAAAACATGGATCAAAACAAGATCGTTCCAGCTAACGATCCTGCTGTTGAAATTTTTGTGGAAGTCAACGTTTCAGATATACAGCTTGCTGAAGAGGTCAACGCCAAAATCAAAGATTTTGTTTTCTATGGCGTTTTCGACTACGTCACGGCGGATGTGGTGAACGGCACGGTGATCCTAAACGGATGGACACATGAAATGTGGATCGCCGATGTTCTTGTAAAGAAACTCTCTAAAATTGATGGTGTGAAGCATATCGACAATCGATTGCAGCAGGCGTCCGGGTCAGAGGAATTGGCGCACCGTGCCGTCAGAGCTATTTACAGTGACGGGATGTTTGAAAAATATTCTTTTGGCGCTTACCCGCCCATACATGTCGTGGTCAATAATAATACGATCATCCTGGCAGGAACGGTTTCGAGCGCAATCGAGCGCGAGCGCGCGGCATACCTTGTGGATTTTAAGACCAATGCTGTGACTATTTATAATCAATTGGAACTTAATAAATAGAGACTTTAAGAAAGAAAAACAAAAACCCGTTCGTTTTAGACGAACGGGTTTTCTTTAAGAAAAAATAGCCGAAAATTACTTCTTCGCCGTCATCATTGCAGTCAATTCGGCATGAATAGCATCATCTTTATCCAATGCTTCTTTTGCCGCCATAAGATCATCTTTCGCTAATGCTTCTTTGGCTGCAGCTACAGCTGCTTCGCATTCTTTTACCATAGCTTCTTTTTTCATCATCTTAACCTTTGCCATCATCGCTTTGTCTTTACCCATAGCCGCATGACCTTCTTCAGCTTTAGCAAGACGAGCTGTTAACTCTGCTTTCATAGCTTCCTGAGCGGCCGGAGCAGCTTTCGCAGCGGCGTCAAACGCTTTGGCAGCATCCATATAAGCTTTTTTCGCTTTATCCCATTCTTTGGCTTTGACGGCCGTTTCGCCTGCAGTCATTGAAGCGGTGGCGGCATCATACTGATCTTTGACATACATGGCCGCATTCGCGCCATCAGCCGCAGTCTTGGCTGCTTTGGCTTTGTTGATATCTTCCGTCGGCGGGCCGCCGCATCCGATCAAAACCATAAGCGCTAACGCTGTTGATCCGAGAACAATTCTTTTTAACATAAATCCTCCGTTTTTCCGACAAGGTTACCAAACACAAAAATCTACCTTATCGAATGGGTTTTTTTGTTACTGTGTTTAGGGTTATACGCATAATACAACTTCTAAAATTGAGATGCAACAAATTTGAAAAGTCAGTTTTATCATTTCCGTGCGTTAAGAATTATAAACCTCTCTTGACAATCTTCATGAATATAATTATTCTTTTTTATCAAATCATTCCCATTCACATTCTTAACCTAATTTCCTCTGACAAGGACAGCGGGTACATTTCTAAGCAGAACATATTACAAACTAAGAATTAAAATGCCGATCCATGATTAATCGTCACGATCTTCCGAATTTTGCAGAAAATTATTTAGTCATAGAACCGCTTGAGCGCTCCGAGACCATTCCGTCTACCTGGTATACTGCGCCGAATGTATTGAATTTAGAAAACGAATGCATCTTTTCGGCATTCTGGCAATACGCCGGCCATCTCGCGCAAGTTGAAAACCCGGGCGATTATTTTTTGACAACCGTTGCCGATAATCCTGTGGTGGTCGTGCGGGATAAAGACAATCTGCTGCGCGCATTTTATAACGTATGCCGCCATCGGGGCGGGCCGCTCGCCACAAAGGACGGTAATTGTAAAGTATTTCAATGCCAATACCACGGCTGGACGTATCTGCTTGACGGCTCGCTTCGCGGCGTTCCGGATTTTGACCGCGTGGAACTTTTTGACAAAAAAGACTACGGACTTACTCCGATACATGTGGACGTATGGGAAGGCCTGATCTTTGTGAATCTTTCGAAGTCACCTCCCAAACTGCATTCGTTTTTTGATGGCATCCCGGAACGCATCTCGCCGATTCGCCTCGCAGAAAAAAAATTCTACAAACGCGTTGAGTACCGCGTTCAATGCAACTGGAAAGTCTATGTGGATAATTATCTCGAAGGGTATCATCTGCCATTCGTTCATCCCGAACTGTGTAAGATGCTCGATTACGCACAGTACGTTACTGAGGCGTTTCCCCACTATTCGTTGCAGTTCAGCCCATTTACCGATCAGAATAACGTCTATCAAGATAATGACGGACAAGCTTTTTATTACTGTGTTTTCCCGAATTTCATGTTGAATATCCTGCCCGGACGGCTTCAGACCAATTCGGTCATTCCCATAAGCCACGATGTTACGCGCGTGGTATTCGATTATTTTTATGACGATATTTCCTCGCAAAAAGCACGGCAGATCGCAGAGGACGATATGCGTTACAGCGACCTTATTCAGCTCGAAGATATCGATATATGTGAACACGTTCAAAAAGGACTTTCTTCCAAAGCTTATCACCGTGGGCGATTTTCCGTAAAACGCGAACTAGGCGTTTATCACTTCCAAAGCCTGCTTAAAGAAACATTCAGAAAATTTCTATAAAAAGCACAACGCCCTTCTTTCATAGCTCATGTCGTTTTTGTGTTATTTCCTTCAAGTAAAGTGAACCGTGGTTTGTGTTGTGTGAATCCGGCCGGTCATTACATTTTGGGTGCTAAATGGAGTTTCCTAACGATTTACGGCGCGAATTAAGTCTTTTGGACGCCACCATGATTAATGTCGGAACGATCATCGGCTCTGCGATTTTTATTGTTCCCTCCACGATCGTTCATCACGTTCAGTCTTCAGGTTTGGCCATGCTGGTCTGGACTGCGGCGGGCATCATTAGTATTTTCGGCGCTTTGTCTGTTGCCGAACTCAGCGCCGCAATGCCCAAAGCCGGCGGACAATACAATTATTTGCGCGCGGCATACGGCCCTGCTTGGGGATTCCTGTACAGCTGGTCTGCATTTGCCGTGATCAATACCGCTTCGATCGCCGCCATTGCCGTTGCAGCTGCAACTTTCTTTGGATATTTTGATCCGATGAGTTTCTGGGATATCAAACTGCTCGCGATCGCAAGTATTATAGTATTAACGGCGATCAATGCGCTCGGCCTCAAGGCCGGCGTTTGGTTCCAGAATGTTTTTACTTTTTCAAAAATGGCGGCGTTGGTCGTTTTAATACTACTCAGCATTTTCGGCGGTTCAATGCAGAATATGGAACCTTTATTTCATTCGGTTTCCGGCTTATGGGGTTCGCTGGGATTAGCTATGATAGCTGCTCTATGGGCCTACGACGGCTGGATTGAAATCACCTACGTAGCCGGTGAAGTCAAAGAACCGCAACGTAATCTTCCGCTTTCAATCATTCTTTCAACAGTCATAGTGATCATCCTGTACCTTCTCGTCAATTTCGCTTACATATATGTGTTGTCGGTGAGCGCCGTTTCACATTCCACGCTTGTCGGATCGGATGCGGCGGTTGCGTTAATCGGCCCGATTGGCGCGGCGGCGATCACCGTAGCGATCATCGTTTCAATGATCGGCGCCAATAACGGAATCGTATTTACGGCGGCCCGGATTCCCTATGCACTGGCCAAAGAGCGGCTATTTTTCAATGCCATGTCGAAGGTTCATCCAAAATTCAACACGCCGATGAATGCATTGATTTTTCAAGGAATATGGGCCTGCATATTGACGCTGACCGGCACATTTGATCAATTGATCACCTATGTGGTTTTTACGTCTTTTCTTTTCTATGCGATGTCGTGCGGATCGGTATACATACTCCGGCGTAAATTTCCCGCTATGGATCGTCCGTACAAAACATGGGGCTACCCTTTCACGCCGGTCATTTTTATCCTATGCGCTCTTTGGCTTGTGATTAACACCATTCTGGAAGCGCCGAAAGATGCGGCCGTCGGCGCTATGATCATATTATCTGGGCTTCCGCTCTACCTGTTCTTTATAAAGAAATCAAGCGCTTGATTTCGCATTGAGGTTTTTTATGATTTAATAAAACTTGTTTCATGAAAGAAGTTGCATTACTTTTAAATATTCCAAAATAATTTTTTCTACAAAACCGATAAGGTGTCGCCATGAAAAAAACATTGATGCTTTTCCTTTTTCTGTATGCAACCCGGGCCGTAGCGCAGATCAACGACCCATCTATGAAAATCATCAAGATGGATGTTTTTAAGAATGGGAGTTCATTCGTTGTTTTTGAAGGGAAGATCACCCTCACGCAAGGCGTGGGAACGATCCGGGGTATTCCGGATGCCGCGTTTGGGACGTTGTGGGTTGCGTCGCTCGAAAAAGGAATTCAGATCGATGAATTAAAAGCCGTTCGCGAGAAAAAAGCCGTCAAGAGGAATGCGGAGAGTCTGTTAGACATGCTTAAGGCCAATACCGGTAAAAAAGTCGTTTGGCAGCATCGTTCAGAAAAGGTCTCGTCCATAACGGCAGTACTGGAAACAGTTACCGGCACAGACGAAAGGATTTTAGTTACTCTCAAAAATGCAAATCAAACAATCACGGCGCAGGTTTCTGCTTATTATGACTTTTTTGAATTTCCTGAGAGTTTTACAAATCAAATTGACGACACGACGCAAACAACTTCTCTGCAGATCAAGACTAATTCTACTCTGTCTGAAGCGGCGTTTCAAATGGTATATTTTCAATCCGGCATAGGATGGACGCCATCATACCGCATTGACCTGGCGGATGAAAAAACGGCGCAACTGGTATTATCTGCTTCCCTGATCAATGACGCTCAAAACCTGAGCAATACACGTCTCAGCCTGGTAGTAGGTTTTCCTCATTTTATTTACAGCGACATCGAATCGCCGCTAACCATGCGTCAGTCCTTGTCCCAATTTCTACAGTCGCTGTCCGGCGCGGATAACCCTTATGCACAGCGGTATACCAGCCCTCTAGCCAATCAATCCATAATGTATGAGCGCTCCATAAACATGACGGGCGAAACGGATTTTGGCAATTTCAAATCGCGTGAAGGCGTCGCAGAAGAAGATCTTTTCTTTTACGATCTCTCTAAAGTCACATTGCGCAAAGGCGAGCGAGGACAGTATAACATCTTCTCTGCGTCCGTACCGTACGCGCATATTTTCGAAGTGAATCTTCCCAACGCCCTCAGCAGCGACGGTTATGCCGTTGAAAAGAAAGAGCCTTACCAGGTTTGGCATTCCATTAAATTGGAAAACAAATCTTCACAGCCTTGGACAACAGGGAGTGCGATAACATTTCAGAACGGAAAACCTCTAGGCCAGGATATTCTCAGATATACGGCCGTCAAATCTTTTACGACCGTAAAAATCACGCAGTCGCCTGACCTGCGCGTGACGGAGGAAGAAAAAGAAACTACACGAAAAGAGGAAGTCCGTAAGAAAGACGGTTACTACTATGATCTCGTTACTATTACAGGAGAGATCGTGATCACTAATTATAAGAATAAGGACGCGCGCGTGATTGTCACACGCCCAATCACAGGCAAGATCATCACAGCAGAAAACCAGCCAAAAATTACTCAACCGGCCATGATGCGCAATGCGCTGAATCTCGAAAACAACGTTGAATGGGACGTCTCAGTTAAAGCCGGCGAAGAGAAAAAAATAATCTACACGTATGAAATATTTCTGCGGCGATAAATAATTCCTCAAATATTGATCGATTAGTTTGATAATAAATATCAGGATAAATACGGATGACCTGATAAGGAGAGGTGTTTTTGCGTCTAGCAATCATATTGACAATTTTTATTCTCATTGGATCCTGCAAGAAGGCCGATAATCCTATTCGTCCGGTTCAACCCATCGCCTATAAAATTGTAGTCCCGGACTCGCTCATTCGAATTAAAAATGATCTGAAAAAATTCTATGAACGGTGGAATGCAAGACAGGATTTGCCTTTTACTTTTTCCGACTCTGCAGAACATGATTTATTAATCAACGACAGCATTGAATATCATAACAGTTATTTCCAACTCATTCATGATACCATACACTATAAGAACGAGCGCCTGCCTCTGCTGTCAACCCTTATTGCCGTTAAAGCCAATGGCCATATTCAAATTGTAACGCATAGTTCCGTTCGTATGTGGTTTTTACTCGAAGCCTTGTTCGAGCTTTTTGAAAACTATGCCGATCGTTCTGAAGCAATTTTGATTCACTCCGGAAGACAAATAGTTCTCAAATCTTATAAATCCGACTCCGGCTGGATTGACGATCTGAATGTTTTTGAAAGCCGGCGCCAATATGAACGGCAGTCCGCGGCAGAAGAGCCGTACTTCAAGCTCAGCGGGGGCGTAATCGCGTATGATTCTACTATAATCAGTGCGGCCTTGTCTCATTATCCATCGCGATTTGTGAAGAAGTTTCGCCCCACCATTTTCGTTTATCCTGATTACGAAACTAAGTCACAGATCTTCAGCAACGTTATGGAGTATTCGTACGATCTTTCAAAAAACCAGATTCATATCGTTGACTGTCCTCTGACCCGGTCGCGTTTTACGGAAATCGTTTCCGTTTATTTTGCTACCCAAATATATGGTACCGCTTTCCCGCGCCTGACTGAAGGGCTTGGTATTTTTTATTCAAAAACTTATTTTGGAAAGTCTTTTTCGTGGTGGAATTCAAAACGTTCTTTACTGCGCTTGATAGATAAAACCAATCTTCTTTCAAAACCCGCAGAAAATGAAAATACGTTTTTATACACCTATCTTTCGGTTCTATTCTGGACGGAAAATCACAGTAACGTTGAATCGGTTTTTAAATCTCCCAACGCCTATATCCAAAATTTTACTCCCGAAGTGACAACGGACAAGAGTCTTGACCGGAAAATAGATTCTATTCCGTATTTCAAAGGTTTCTCCTATGCGCATTCCAATGGCGTTACAACCGGTTATATGTCCAAACAATCCAAAGAATCGCTGAAAGCGCTGCGTGAAATCGGCGCCGATGCCATTTCCATTACGCCGTTCGGATACGCCAAAAACGAAAACGAAAGCACCGTCTATTTCGTTCTGGATAATACGTGGGACGAGACGTTGGCTTCGCTTTTCAAGGCAAATGAAGACGCGCAGGCTCTTGGAATGCATGTCATGATGAAACCACATATCTGGCTTGGCAACGGAAAATGGTGCGGCGAGATACATATCGCGGATGAGAACGAATTGAAAAGATGGGAAAATGCATATTGTCAGTTTATTACTTATCACGGCCTGATCGCGGAACTCGCCGGCATGCAAAGTTTATGTGTTGCTGTGGAATTACCTCACATGGTAAAACATACCGACATCTGGCGCAGAATTATCCGATGCGCACGCGTCGCTTTCAGCGGGCCGCTGACGTACGGCGCAAACTGGATGGACGAATACGAAGGCATTATTTTTTGGGATGATCTTGATTTTATCGGTATCCAGAGTTATTTCCCATTATCCAAATCTAAAAGCGAGTCAGTTTCAGACATGCGCGCCCATGCAAAAACATTGTCGTCTACACTTTCTGAATTTTCAAAAAAATGGAACCGTCCGATCGTTTTTACCGAAGCGGGATTCCCAAGTATCGAATACGGACTTATGAATCCGCATCAGGAAGATTTTTCGCAAAACAAATCCGAAGAATCTCAGTCGATGGGCTACTCTGTATTATTTGAGGAATTTTCACGGCAACCGTGGTTCAAAGGGTTTTATTGGTGGAAATGGGAAAGCGGGAATTCTTCCAGGCGACGCTCGGATAAATCGTTTCATATTCGCGGGAAAAAAGCAGAATCGGTTGTCAGACAATATTACCTTAACCGTGTTGGAACTAAATAATAACCTGCCGTAAGTAATTTTTTCTGTGCTTAATATTACTACTCAACCAATCGCCTCGTGATCTCTTCCTGGGCCAACTGCCCTGAACTAAAAGTGCAAACAAAGTTTTTCAAATATCTGAGATCATCCCCGATATAAGGATTGCCGCAAGCGATGAGAAGATGCTCTTTGTTTTGAAATAGGGATTCTAACGCATTTTTAATTGCATCAGGCAGCTGATATTTTTTCTGCCACGCCATCGGCTTCACATCCGTGATAACAACTACCCTCTTGAATGCTGATAAATCCGGAATTGGCAACTCTATTCCCGACAATTCCGTTTCAAATATTTTCATGGTGCTCACATGTTCTTTGATATAGCTGAAACTACTTCGATCAGTTTGAATCAACCACACGGCGGAGCCTTCTCCGGAATGTTTATCAGGCCATTTTCCTTTTTTTGTTATAAAACATTGCTGCGTTACGTGTTGCGCAAACTGCACATGCTCATTATTTCCAACGATCTTCATTGCGGTAGAACCATCTGTAAACCGATTAACGAACAATCCTAATTCTTTTTTGGCGTGTAATATCCTTTCAACCGATTTGTCCAGCTGTGCTCTCGATTCAGAACTATTATCAACTAAGCGTCGGAGAATCGCGCATGCATTTTCGACACTAACGGGGATCAGCAACTGATCTGCGCCTGCATCAAAAACTTTTGTAACCGCTTCTTTCTCGGAAAATTGACTTGTTACCGCGCCCATCATCAGAGCGTCGGTGATGATAAGCCCTTCAAATTTCCACTGAGTTCGAATCAAATCAGTTAGAATTTTTTTCGACATCGTTGCAGGCAAACCCGAAGCATCCAGCGAAGAAACGGCGATGTGTCCGACCATCATGGCGCCAACTTCCGCTTCGATCGCGCGACGAAATGGGCGAAATTCCATTTCCTCCAGCCTCGTTCGTGAATGAGGTAGAATGGGCAATTCTTGGTGCGAGTCCGTCTGCGTATCTCCGTGTCCCGGAAAATGTTTTGCTGTTGCCATCATGCCGTTGTCCTGCAATCCTTTAATGTACGCCAATCCGCACGAAGCGGCCGTTTCCGCATCTTCACCGAAGGAACGAATATTGATGATTGGGTTGTCGCGGTTATTATTGACATCGAGAACCGGACTGAAATTCTGGTGAATTCCCATGGCGCGTGATTCAAGTGCGGTAATTTTGGCAACATCATAAATAAGTTGAACGGAGTTTTTCCCGACCGCTTCGGCAAGGCCCATGAAGTATGGAAAACTTGTTGCACCGCTGACCTGCTGACCCAATCCTCGTTCCAGATCAGCAGAAAAGAGTATCGGTTGCTGGCTAATGCTCTGAAGGCGGTTGAGCGAATGAATTACTTGTTCAATATCGCCGCCAAAAACAATAAAACTCCCGATGTGAAACTCTCTGATCAGATCTTCTGCCTGCTTCAGGTCAAATTCCGGATCATGAAAATCTAAACGCGGGACGATCAACTGTCCTATTTTCTCGTCTAAATTCATACCAATATTTTCTAATTTTTTTTCCTATATAATATAGTAATTTCGATGAAACACTTTAGGATTTTTTTGAATGAATTCATACAGCGGCTTCATACCTTGCCTTTGATTCCGGAAAACTTTATTTTTCCGACCTAAGATTTTTCTAAATAGATTTATGATTACATCCAACGCCGCTATGAAGAATATTTTTGAGAAATCTGAAAAGCTTATAACCAGTTGGACATTAATTCTGCCTTTATTATTCTTTCTTTATGTCGCTGCGCTATTCGGTACCACCGCGATCCTGCAAGACGGGTTGTTTGAGCGGGACGGATATTACCATGCCCGATTCGCGCAGATGATGCCTGAACGCGGTCTCGACAGGTCATTTCCATGGACACAACTCAGCACCTGGCGGGAAAATTTCTGCGACAAAGAATTTCTGTACCATCTCGCGATGATGCCGTTCGCGCAGATCGGACATGATCCGATTTTTGGAGCGCGATTATTTGCGCTTCTACTGTCGATATCTGTTCTGGTAATTTTGTTCGCGCTGCTTCGCGCGCATCATTGCCGGTGGCCGATATTTTTTACTGCCCTGCCGCTCGCGGCAGGAGGGCTTTTCATCGCGCGGCTCGGAATGATTCGCTCTCATGTCCTGAGCATGGCAATTCTGATGATTGGAATTCATTTTCTTCTTAAAGAAAAATGGCGCGCGCTCTTTGTTCTCGGATTTGTTTATGCATGGAGTTATACCATGCCTTTTGTTCTGCTCATGACCGCCGTACCTTTTGTGATTGGGAAATGGATCGGAAAAGGCGGCTTCGACTGGAAATTGCCGCTAGCCGCAGGTGCAGGTTCGATACTCGGGCTCGTCATTCATCCCTATTCGCCATTGACGCTCGAGACGTTTCTTACTTATTTACAGGTTTTCAGTATTGGGATGCAGGGAACCGGCACTTCAGGTTTCGAGCTGGGGAACGAGATCTATCCTTATTCCTTGCCGGTATTTTTCAATATCTATCCGTTCATCGTTATTTTGGTTCCGGCGCTCTTGGCGTTCGTAATTTTTCGCTGGGAAAAACTCACTGCTGTAACAGCAGGCCTCGTTTTCGCCGCGTTTTTTTGGTTGGGAATGACGGCGGCATCCCCACGCTTTGTAGAATATTCCGTTTTGATGCTCGCTGTAGCCTGTGCGTTTGTCGTGCGCGATACCATTTCCGTGAGCCCACAAGCGGCCTCTTCATTCCTGAATAAGCCTCAACTACGAAAAATAATAGTTATCCTATCGATGGCTGCGCTTGTCGGGTTTCATATCCGCTCCATGAATTTTTACATCCATTATCAAAGTAAAGCTGCGCCTCCGCGCTATTTTAAGAATGCATCTCAATGGATGGCACGGCATATGGAACCGGGCGAAACGGTGATCAATTTGTTCTGGGATGATTTTCCGGACCTTTTTTACGACGGCGCGCGGCAGCGATATATCTGGGGGCTCGATCCCACCTATTCGATTCGAGAGGATCATGAAAAGGCGGCGTTACTTGAACGGTTTCGCAGACACGAACTTTTCCTTGACGGTTCCGGGTTGTCGCGCGCATTCCAATCCCGTTACCTTATCCTGCGAGCCAAACGCGAAGCCGGTTTCCCGGAACTGGCATTCCCCCCTTTCCGAAAAGTCTATGGCGATAACAGCGCCGTTATTTATGTGGTTGGCCAAAATCGGCCGGCTGATGTAGAGCGCTGAAATAATTTATTTTACTTTTTGAAAATTTGTTTAAAGAATCCAAATAAATTCAAATACGAAACGTATTTTGATTGATAACCACCACGAGGACGTCGTATGAATATCAAAGACAAAACAGCAATTATAACCGGCGCCGGACGCGGTATCGGACGAGCCGTCGCGCTCGCGCTTGCAAGAGAAGGCGCCAATCTCGTGCTGGCGTCAAGAAGTAAAAAAGAACTGGACAGTGCGGCCGATGAGGTGCGCGCTTGTGGCGTGAAAGCCGTCGTTATGCCAACCGATATGCGCAACGAAGAGCAGGTTCGCGCCATGGTGCAGGCTTCGGTAAAAGAATTCGGCGCACTGCATGTCCTTATCAATAATGCCGGGCTTGGTTATTTTAAAACAGCGGCGGAACTAAAAACTTCCGAATGGGACGAAATGTTTTCGGTCAATCTTCGCGGCGTATTCATCGCAACCCAGGCCGCGATTCCGCACCTGCGTTCGGCCAAAGAAAGTTTTGTTATCAATATCGCTTCGCTCGCAGGCAAAAATACTTTTGTCGGCGGAAGCGGATACGCGGCGACGAAATGGGGATTACGCGCTTTCAGTCAATGCCTTATGCTCGAAGAGAGACAGCATGGAATTCGCGTTCTGGCGGTATGTCCGGGTTCCGTGGATACGTCCTTTTCGGCGCACTCTGCAAAAAAGGACATCATCCGTCCCGAGGACGTAGCGGATACGATCATCATGGCGCTGCGGATGCCGCAAAGGAGTATGGTCAGTGAGATCGACATTCGACCGACTAATCCGTAATCAAAAAATCATCGCTCTGAGCATCTTGACACGGACGTGCACAAATTTGTCAACCGATAAGTTTGCCGCAGCTTGCCATGATAAAGTTGATCTATGACTAGCACAAATATCGAACCAATGGAAATAATGAAGTTGTGGCTTTATTGGAGGGAAATTTGAATTTAGTGGGCATTACTGGATTCGAACCAGTGACCTCTCGCGTGTGAGGCGAACGCTCTGAACCAGCTGAGCTAAATGCCCATAACAATTAAAATACTAAAATGTTTTTTTTCTTTCGTGCGTATGAGTGACCTCTCGTCCCGCCCCGGCGGGACTCTGAACCAGCTGAGCTAAATGCCCATTGATTTAACAAAAGTTATCTTGAAGCGTCATCTTTCATTTTGAAAAACTGCGCATCGCCCCATAAACGCTCAAGATCATAGAACTCCCGCGTTTCTTTTTGAAATACGTGGGCGATCACGTCTATGTAGTCAAGCAAAACCCATTTCAGCGATGAATGGCCTTCCTTGTGATGAACCCGCGCGCCCGACTTCTCAAGTTCATCCTGCACATGATCGGATATGGCTCTTGCATGCATATCCGACGTGGCGGTGCACATCACAAAATAATCCGTTACGCTGGTTAATCCTTCCAGGTCCGCCACCACTACGTTTTCAGCTTTTTTTTCATACATCAGTTGGGCAATGCGCTTCGCTAAATGCAGTCCGGGCGCGTCAGATTCGGGTACGGATGGTTTTACAGATGCTGAGGACGGCTTAGTTTCATGATACGCCTCTAATTCTTTTTCAATCTCCGCGGGGGTAAGTCTCTCCAGATCGTCATTGACAATATCTTCCGCGACGTCCACCAACCGCCTTTTCAACTCTTTTGTTGACTTAGTTTTGGGCGCTATGCTTTTCTTAACTGCAGAAGCCTTTTTCGTTTTTACCTTAGGCTTCGCCGATCCGGCTATTTTCGCCGTTGCAGCGGATTTTTTTACTGTAACTTTTTTTGATTTGGAAACAGGTTTCTTGACCGCGGTTTTTTTCGTTTTTGACGTTGCCTTTTTTGCCGGTTTACCTGTGGTTTTCTTTTTTACCGGTTTAACCGCCGTGGTTGTTGTCTTTTTCTTCTTTTTTGCAATTGCCAAGATAATAACTCCAAACGATAAATTTTCGTGGCTAATATAAACCTCCAACTCCTGAAAATCAAGATATTATCCGTGAGGTTCTATATTTTAAATCGTCACGTTGATCCGTTTAATGCCGTCCGCTACGACGCGATGGAAACAAAACTCATATTGACTTTTAGTCATTTTTTATCCAATTTGACTCTGTTCAAAAAAACCATTGTTCTCATCATTTTCCAAGCCGTGACTTTTTTTATTTCAAAACCGTTGTAAATATCGAGGCTTCAATTGGAGTACGAACTCAATTCTTTTCGATTGGATCAGTGCGGCAAACCAAACATTCATGATTCCGTTTTCATCGCCAATACCGCCTCCATTATCGGCCAAGTGACCCTTGCCGAAAACTGCGGAATTTGGTTTGGGGCGGTCCTGCGTTCCGATATGGCACCGATATCGATCGGGAAAAATTGTAATATTCAGGACAACGCGGTGGTTCATGTGGACTTCGGATTTCCCACGCTGATCGAAGACAACGTATCGGTAGGCCATAGCGCGATCATCCACGGCGCAACCGTTCGAAAGAATTGTATAATCGGAATGCACTCGACGCTGCTTAACGGCGCTGAAATCGGTGAAAACTGCATCATTGGCGCAGGTGCGATAGTTATGCAGGGACAGGTCATCCCTCCCAATTCCATTGTGATGGGCGTTCCGGCCAAAGTCAAAAAACAAGCTGACGAACAAACGCTTATCGCGATCCGGCGTAATTGGGAAATTTACAGCGACTTCGCAAAACAATACCGCCAATCGAAATATCATCGCCTTAAAGAATCTTTGTAATATACTTTCAATTCATTTACATAGGAGTTTGCTATGAGTAACGAACCTGTTTCGCCAAATAGGATCTTCTCGCGTCCAGTCATGCTTGGAATATTCATATTTCTTGTGTTGGGTATTATCATGATTTTCTCAACAGAACCCGTCTTCCAAAAATCAGACGATGGACAATGGCTATTTCTCAGTATTCCGTTCGAATTTATTCTCTTTGCGCTGACTTTATTTGGCGTTGCGCTTTTTCATCATTACGTTTTGCAGGTTGCGCTTACCGGCCTTGCAGCTATTTTGATTTTCAAATTAGGATTTACGACTTTTAATCTCATCGACCACGTTCATCATGAATGGGAGATTTTGATTAACTTACTCGGCCTGTTGCTTGGATTTGCCATTCTCGCCAAACATTTTGAGGAATCCAAAGTCCCTGACATTCTTCCCAAGTATCTTCCTTCAGGATGGATGGGAGGTTTTGTCCTATTGTGCCTTGTATTCGTCTTGTCTTCTTTTCTCGATAATATCGCTGCCGCCATGATCGGAGGAACGATCGCTCTGGTTGTCTTCAAAGGCAATGTACACATCGGCTACCTCGCTGCGATTGTAGCTGCGAGCAACGCAGGCGGCGCGGGCAGCGTGGTCGGCGATACGACGACGACGATGATGTGGATTGACGGCGTTAGTTATATTGACGTATTGCCGGCATTTGTTGGCGCCTTTTTCGCGCTTCTTTCTTTCGGGTTTATTGCCGCTAAGCAGCAGCACGGTTTTCAGCCTCTTGTAAAATCCGACATGGAAAATATCAACATTGACTGGGGAAAAATCGTGGTTGTCGCTCTCATACTTGTCGGCGCCATTTCAACCAACGTTCTTCTTGACTTTCCCGCGGTTGGCGTGTGGATCGCTATCTTCATTGGCGCGACTTTCAGGAAAACAGCCTGGCATGAGCTGCCCGGCGCCTTAAAAGGTGCCCTCTTCCTTCTTTCGCTGGTCATGTGCGCATCTATGATGCCGGTGGATGCCCTGCCTCCCGCCACATGGCAGTCTGCCTTTTCGCTTGGGTTTGTTTCGGCGGTTTTCGATAATATTCCGCTCACCAAACTGGCTCTCGATCAGGGCGGATACGACTGGGGCATTTTAGCTTATGCCGTGGGATTCGGCGGATCCATGATCTGGTTTGGTTCATCGGCAGGTGTAGCGCTGTCCAATATTTTTCCAAAAGCAAAATCAGTGGTGTTCTGGCTGAAAGATGGCTGGCACGTTGCAGTCGGTTACGTTATCGGTTTTTTTATAATGTTGTATATTGTCGGTTGGAATCCGCATGCTCCGCATAAGGAAGACAAGGGAACCGAAGTAAAAGAACATTCACAAATGATAGAAAAGAATTGTGAAAAAGACGATTGTTGTAAGCCCGGACAAGTGAAAGCGTCTTTGCCCGGTGGACACCTGGTTGTGATAAAATAAAGTTTCGACATTTCAATAGATCAAAACCTCACGGGTTAGGAACTCGTGAGGTTTTTTTGATGATGTAAGAGTAATCGCCTTATGTGAAATTTGAATGTCCTGTGTTTAATTTTTGTTAATTAACTTAAGGAGTGTGCCATGAGTAGCGAACCTGTTTCGCCCAACAGAATTTTTTCCCGCCCCGTCGTGATCGGAATTTTTGTCGTGCTCGTCATCGGTATTCTTTTGCTGTTTGCGCAGGAACCTGTTTTTCAGAAATCGGATTCCGGCCAATGGATGTTTCTGGGAATTCCATTCGAGTTTATTCTTTTTGCATTGACCCTTCTGGGCGTTGCGCTGTTCCATCATTATGTTCTGCAGGTTGCTTTGAGCGGACTTACCGCTATCCTTATTTTTAAATTCGGGTTTTCAGAATTCAACCTCATCAATCATTTACACCATGAGTGGGAAATCTTGGTTAATCTGCTCGGACTATTACTTGGATTTGCTCTGCTTGCCAAACATTTTGAAGAATCGAAAGTACCGGAAATGCTGCCCCGATGGCTGCCGGGCGGGTGGCTGGGCGGATCAGTTCTGCTTTTCCTTGTGATGATACTCTCGTCTTTTCTTGACAATATAGCGGCGGCCATGATCGGCGGAACGATCGCAATGGTCGTTTTTAAGGGTAATGTGCACATTGGTTTCCTTGCCGCAATCGTCGCAGCAAGTAATGCCGGAGGCGCAGGAAGCGTGGTCGGCGATACCACAACGACGATGATGTGGATCGACGGCGTTAGCCCTCTCGATGTTACACATGCTTTTGTCGGGTCGATTGTGTCATTTCTGGGATTTGGTTTTATCGCTGCCAGGCAACAGCATGCCCTACAACCTTTGGTAAAAGCAGATATGGAGAACATCCAAATTGACTGGGGTAAAATCTTGATTGTAATTATCATCCTGGCCGGCGCGATCACAACCAACTTCCTTTTGGATTTCCCTGCCGTCGGCGTATGGATTGCTATTCTCATTGGCGCGGCCTTTCGCAAAACGGCTTGGCATGAATTGCCCGGCGCTTTGAAAGGCGCTGTATTTCTGCTTTCACTCGTCATGTGCGCATCTATGATGCCGGTTGATGCCCTTCCGCCTGCATCCTGGCAGACCGCATTCTCACTTGGATTTGTTTCTGCGGTATTTGACAATATTCCATTAACCAAGCTGGCGCTGGAACAGGGCGGTTATGATTGGGGTATCTTGGCCTATACGGTTGGTTTCGGTGGTTCTATGATTTGGTTCGGCTCCTCTGCGGGCGTCGCTCTGACCAATATGTTCCCAAAAGCCAAGTCGGTTGTGTTCTGGATCAAAGACGGCTGGCATGTTACACTCGGCTATATCATCGGCTTTTTTGCTATGCTGTATCTCGCAGGATGGCACCCGCATGCTCCGCACAAGGAAAAGAAACAAATGGAAATAAGGGAACATTCACATATAATGAACACGACAGAAAAAAAAGATGACGGCTGTAAATCGGGGCAACGCATAGCCTGTTTACCCGATGGAAAAACTGTGGTACTCAAGTAAATTGATCAGGATATTAGCATCCTATTACGGAATGTCTTAACTGTTCAGGAGAAAATCATGATTCAAAGCACCAAGGTCCGTTTCGGTGAATGGATCACCGAAGCATGGAATTTGTTGACGGCAAAGTGGCAAACCTGGGTTGCCATGACGATCATATTCATTTTTCCTATCATACTGATATATGGATTCATGCAGTACTTCAGTTTCACGACCCAACCTGCCATAACGGAAGAGAATATAATTCAGTCTCTGATTGATAGTTTCATGCAGTCGATGACGCTGGGCCTTGTGACGCAATTTATGATTTCTTTTGCCTCAGCTTTTTTTATCGGCGGTATTTTCAATACGGCTTTTAAACAAATGAACGGAGAAGAGATCTCGCCGTCGGATATATTTAGCGGAACTGAATTTTACGTGAACATTCTCGTTGCGAGCCTTATTGTGAGTCTCTTAGAATTTGCCGGCGCATTCTTATGTTATATCCCTTCGCTTATCGTACGCGGATTATTTTTTATGACAATTCCTTTGATCGTCAGAAAAAACCTCGCGCCGCTTGACGCAATGAAGGAAAGTTTTAATGCCACTAAAGGCGATTGGGTGATGTATACGCTTTTTGCGTTTGTTGTCGCTTTGCTCTCGGCCTTGGGCGTAATCGCATGTATCGTAGGCGTCGTATTCACACTGCCTTTGCTGTTTCTTACGACCGCCGTAGCGTATCGCGATTGTTTTGAACCGGAATTGAAGCCCATGTCCCGCGTAGACGAACTCTACAGCAAGTATTGCAGAAATTGCGGCGCTTCGATTCCTGTCAGCTCAAGTTATTGTGATAAATGTGGAGTGAGTCAGGTATGATGAATTTCAAATTCTCACATTCTAGCCGCATCGCTGGAGTATTTTCAACTTCGAAGAATGAAAAACATAAACAAGAAATGAAAAACTATCACGTTGCCGAAAAAGCGCTTTGACATTTTTTGTTTTTTGTTTAGTGTTTTGCATTAGCATGGGGTCGGGTAATAGCTGAAAATGAAGTATGGGCGTCGAAAAAAAAGTTCGTGAAACCTCGGAATATCATTCTAAAATAAAGGACTGGTCCAGCGAAGACCGGCCGCGGGAAAAACTGGAACAGCGCGGATCGGCTGCATTGACCGATGCGGAACTGCTCGCTATACTCATCGGCAGCGGAACGAAACGCATTACCGCGCTCGACCTTGCAAAAACGCTGATCGGCGATTACGGGAATATAGCGGAATTGGCCAAATGTAATTTTCAGGAATTACGTCAGTTCAAGGGTATCGGCAAGGTTAAAGCGATCAAACTTGTTGCGGCATTTGAAATCCTCCGAAGAATACAGGCGCATCGCCCGAAAGAAAAAGTGAAAATAAAAACACCGGACGATGTCGCCGACAAATTCATCCCATTATTACGCGACCTTAAAAGAGAAATTTTTCAAGTGGTCCTTCTGGACAGCGCCAATAGGGTGATACGCGAGGTGACCATTTCCGAAGGGACGCTCAATGCCAGCCTTGTTCACCCGCGCGAAGTATTTAAAGCGGCAATTGATGATCGTGCTGCCAGCGTGATTCTTCTGCATAATCACCCCAGCGGAAATTCCGAGCCGAGCGCAGAAGATATTTCGATCACGGAACAGCTTCGCCAGGCCGGTAAGATCATGGGCATTCCCGTGCGGGATCATATCATTGTGGGCGGTGCGCACTATACCAGCCTTGCTAAACTGGGTTATTTATGAGTGACTTGTTCGCCACCAAGACTCGAAGACACAAAGAAGAGATTTTCGATTAGTTTTTCTTGATACAAATGCTGACACTCCCCGAAAATTTCAAATCAAAAAGATAAAGATGGCTATTTGATCTCTTTATAACGAAATGAAAATATCTTAAATGGGGCTGAAGCCCCGTCTTTGTTGGTTCTTCCATAGCCCCACGCTTAAGCGTGGGGCAAAGAATATCAAGAAAAATTTGGGCTTTAGCCCAACATGTATGTGCGAAATTTTCAACATGAAATATCGTCAAGACCGCGATTTTTCAATGCTTTAGACGGAATTCAACATAAATTTTTCGGGGAGTGCCAGTTCTTGATACAAATGAACTTGAATAGTGAGCCGTATATTCTTACCTTTACTCACATTTGTATTTTTATTATGTTCGCATACTAATGGCTAACAGCATGATCGCACATATCCAGGGAATCGTTTCAGAAAAAACTCCGATGCGGGTTGTGATCGATGTCAGCGGCATCGGATATGAAGTGCTGATACCAATAAGCAGCTATGACAAAATCGGCGCCATTGGTGAAACGACGAAACTACTTACCTATCAGCACGTGCGCGAAGACGTTCTTCAACTATTCGGATTTTCGACGAAAGAAGAACGCGAAATGTTCCTGCTCCTGATTTCTATTTCCGGAATAGGCCCGAAGTCGGCGCTCGGTATCATCTCCAGCATCGCCGTAAAAGAATTGAAACACGCCATTGCTCACGAAAATTTAACTCTTCTCACTGCAGTTCCCGGGATAGGGAAAAAAACGGCTCAGCGGATCGTGGTAGAACTGAAAGACAAAGTCGCAAAAATGGGCGTTACGGCCGATCCGGCATCCAAATTTGCATCGTCCGGATCATCGCAAACGGCAGACGAAGCTATGATGGCTCTGATTTCACTCGGGTATCATAAATCCGTTTCAGAAAAGGCAATCGTGCGCGCGCTTCAGGAGAATCCTGACAGCCCGATGTCGCTTCAGGAACTTATCAAAGCCGCCCTGCGTTACGCTTCCGCATAACAAAATCGAATAATTTCATCTGGAATTCAACAACGTTATGTCAAATAACCGTTTACTGTTTCACGTTTCTTTATTTCTCTGCTTCGCTTCTGCCCAAATTAATTCACAGACTTATAATTTTATTCAAGATGATTTTAACTCAATTGAAGGCGTCGCTATAGCCGAACAGGCCATTTGGAAATTAGTCAATGCGGAACGGCAAAAGGCCGGGTTAAGCGAATTATCTTATGACGTTTCGCTGCAATCTGCCGCGCGTCAGCATTCGCAGGAAATGCTGAAGCTTAATTATTTTTCCCATACTTCTCCCATTGCCGAATTAAAAAATCCATCGGATCGCGTTTATCGTACCGGGTTGTCGGATTATGTTGTCGGAGAAAATATCGCTGTGCACAGTTTAGACGTCGCGCACGATGAGATCGCCGCGCAATTAATGGAACAATGGATGAAGAGCCCCGGCCATCGCGCAAACATCCTGCGCCCGGAATTCACGCACATCGGCGCCGGCGTGATTTCATTCAAAGACAGTGTTGTAAAGGACACTCTCATCCGCGGCGCCCGCGGCCGATTAGTCATATATACGATACGCCATTACGGCACGCAGGTCTTTGCCGCCCGGAGTATCTCATTTTCAAAACTGACCTTGTCCAAAAGTATTTCTGAGTTTTTGATCTTAGACTTACGGTATGATTACGACCGCGGCGCGCTGGCATCATTCAATAACTACACGCAATTTTTTCAGCCTTCCGAAGGAAAGATGTCCATATATATTGAATTTCCACTGCAACCGGCTATACAGATTTTCCTTGCGCATATTCAAAATGACTACACCAAAGAATACACATCTTTTTTTCAGGACATCTTTGTGTATGAAAATATTCTGAAGACCATGGACAAGTTAAGCCTGATACCTTATCCGATCAGAAGCAAAGAGATCAGGATTGAAAAAAAGCCGGCGTATTTTCTGGAAGGCGAAGCTGTTGTTTTGAACGGAAATTCCAATACACAGTGTTTGATGCACGTTGATGATGAACGTTATTACGAACTTGAAGCTGATCAAAACAAGATTTACTTCAAAATTCCGATCGTCGAGGATGGAAAAACCAAAAAGATCTTGTGGGCGTTCGGAAGCACACGGGAAAAAACTGTGCGAAATCTGTTGATGATCGATACAGCTGAGTTGAAGGTAGAAGGACCGGTAAAAAAAGTGTTTGTCAAGAATTAGGGAGACACCTTGTAAGCGCCGCTAATTCTTTTGTGAGCTTATGTCCGGATGTCTTACATCGGTATAACCTTTGGTGAATGGCCGGTGAAAGAAAATATCCCAAAAAAAATTTAGAATGTACCGCATCAATACGCGAACAAACCCTTCATCGTAAAATCTGCGCGCGGATGTAAAAACGTAAGCGCGATGGTAGAATCTCACTTTGCCTTCCCGACTCATCCTCCTGCCGATTTGAGTATCCTCGCTCCAAAATTCCAGTCCTGTATCAAATCCGCCGATTTTTTCGAGTAATGATCGCCGCAATGCAAAATTTCCTCCGTAGAAGACGCTCCCTTTGTTCAAGATTCGGTTTATCAAAAGTTGCGTCAACGGGACGAGCGTCCAGTGATAAAGCCACAAAATCAGCCGCCCGTACCAATTCCAGTCATGGTATTTATACGGCCCTGACATGGCGACAAGTTTCGGATCTTCTGTAAATTTTTGTTCAACACAGCGGATCAGGTGTTTGGGAATTATGGTATCGGCATCAATATACATCAATACATCGCCCTGAGATGAGCGGTGTCCATATTCACGCGCTCTGGTGAGACCTTTGGTTGGCTCGTTTATCACGGTCACATCGGAAAATGATCTTGCGATCTTCACTGTCTGATCCGTGCTTGCATTGTTAACCACCAGGATTTCCAGGGCACACTCCGGTTTATCTGCATTTACCACGGATTCAAGACAGGCTCCGATAATACTCTCTTCATTATATGCGGGAATGACAATACTAATCTTCATTTGGTTAATATATAGCGCGTGTAATGCAACGTCAATAGCCAATAAAGGACTAATTTATAATATTATTATTTAGTTTTGATTACCGTTTTGATAACTTTGTACTATTGGACCGCATATGTAGAATAAATGCGTTCGTATACTCTAAAGCAATATACGCTAAACAATTAAACGGAATCATGTTCAACTATAATATTAACAAAATAAGGACTTTATGAATAACATCACTATTCGGCTCGCAAAAAAAACCGATCTGCAGGTTCTCGTTTCCTATAATCAGAAAATGGCGAAAGAAACGGAAAATAAACAATTGGACGACGCGGTTCTCAGACAAGGCGTTGCGAATCTCTTTGACCAACCTCAATACGGCTTCTATGGTGTTGCTGAATTTGCAGAAAGCATAGTCGGACAACTTATGATTACTTACGAATGGAGCGACTGGCGAAACGGGCTTTTCTGGTGGATTCAGAGCGTATATGTTCATCCTGATTTTCGGGGAAAGGGTATTTTCCGCCAGATGTACGAATTTATACTTGCGGAATCTTCTAAGCACCCTGTTTGCGGAATCCGTCTATATGTTGACAAAGACAACGTCAATGCCAAAATTACCTATCAAAAATGCGGTATGGCCATATCGCATTATGACATGTATGAAACTGAATTTGTGCGCGGGTAGCGCGTCAAAAATAGTGTAAAGTTTGGTTAATACTCCACGGCCAAACCGGTCAATAAATTCAATAATTATATTGACAAGAAAGGATTCTTTAACTATATTTTTTATCGATTTTTACGAACAAATTCCATGGGAATTCGTTCGTACATGTCCCACACACCCGTCTTTTTGACAGAATTATGTTTGACAGATAGCGGCTTTTATCAGAGGCATTTATGTCCGAAAAATTAAAACGTATCTTGATTGTGGATGATGAAGAAACTCTGACATTCAGTTTGTATCAGAGTTTTATAATCTCCAAGGAAAATTACGAAGTCGTCACGGCGGCTTCCGGCAACGAAGCATGGGAAAAATTTACCGAAAATCCTTTCGACGTCGTGCTCACGGATATTACAATGCCCGGTATCACGGGTATCGAGCTCTTGAAACGGGTCAAAAAAGAACGCCCACAGACTTTTGTTATCATGATGACCGCTTACGGCTCGGATGAGAAAAAGGAAGAAGCAATGAATAATGGCGCTTTCCGGTACGTTGAGAAGCCGTTTGAAATAAAGGCGATGAAAAGTATTATCGCAGAAGCTGTAAAGTAAACTTGAAAGTTATAATGTAATGGCTCTGGTTGGTAATTTAAAAGATTTGAAACTGGCAAATATTGTTCAGTTGAACTGTCTGGAAAAAAATGAAGCGTTATTCACGCTCGATCTCCGGCAGAAAGTCGGCAAAATCTATTTTGCGGAAGGCAATATCGTTCACGCAACCTTCGGCAATTCAGAAGGTGAAGAAGCTGTTCATCAGATTTTAAAGATTAAAGAAGGGCCATTCAAAGTTGAAAACGACGTTCCGCCGCCGAAACGCACGATTACAACGCCGTGGAGCAATCTTCTCCTGGAAGGCCTGCGAATTATTGACGAAGCGACTGAAGCAAAAGGCGATGCGCTGACCAAATTCAGTAAAGATATAAAGAACGTTAATGGCGTTAACGGCGTTCTTATCTGCAGTATCATGGGTGAAATTCTGATGGAAGAAGGTATCGCCAACGGCAAGCGTGCATCGGCCGCCATGGCGTTCATTACAAGAAAAATCGAAAAGATCGGACGCGCATCCAAATTCGGCACATTTAAGACCGGCATCTTAAGCGGAAAAACGGAACGAAAAGTACTGTCAAAGTGGAACGAGGATGTGGTTGAATTAAACGTAGATTCTAAGGCTTCAATCGAAGTTATTGAACAATCTCTGTTAAAGGCCGAGTCGGCGCCGCGTTAAAAGATAACACGCGAAGGAATGTATGAAGGATAAATTGGCAGAAATTAACAGCGTAGCAGGCGTCAAGTCCTCTTTCTTTTATTTGAATGACGGAGAAATCGTGTTTCAGTCTTTGCCGCCCGGTTTCGACCAGGATACATTCGTCGAGATCGCAAAAGATTTTGTGCAAATGGCGGCAATATGCGACAGGCTTCAGTCTGTGAGCAACGAATATGACCTTAAGTACGACAGCGGAAGAATAATAGCCTTTACCCAGCATAACTATAATCTGATCGTATTATGTGATGTCAATGTGAGCCTTGCCATGTTGCGGCTTACGATCAATGTCGCAATCGCCGACCTTGAAGCCGATAAGAAATTTCAAAAACGCGTAGCCAAAGTGGAAACGACCCGGCGTAGTTTTTTGGTGCGAAGCAATATGGATCCGGACAGCTGGACGCTCACAGAGATAGTCAACTAATTTTTTGTAGGATAAGGAGAACTTATGTCAAGTGTATTAACGGGAAATTTGGCGTATGTCGAAGTGATCGATATCCTCAAACTGCTTGCATCAGGCGACAAAGACGGTAAACTATTGCTGCAAAAAGAAGACGCTCGTGAAAACGGAGAAATTTATCTCGCAGGCGGACGGGTTGTGCATGCGGTATGCGACAACTACCTTGGAGAAACGGCCTTCCGGGATCTGGTTCTTTGGCAGTCGGGCAAATTTGCATTTGAACCCGGTTCCACCACCACACAAAAAACCATTGAAAAGGACACGGGCCAGTTGCTTTCTGAAAGCACCGCTCTTTTTCAATCATGGCAAAAAATTCATCATCTCATTCCTTCGTTTCGCATCAAATTCAAACAAACAGGACAAGAACCCCACGGTTCGATCAAGTTAAAGGGTAATGACTGGGAGATTCTGAATGCATTATCGGACGCCGAGTTGTCGGTTACCGAATTGTCTCAGAAGATGAATATGAGAGAAATGGACATTGCCGCTATTTTATACACTCTGGTCGAGGCGGGTGTTGTCGAATCCGGCGCCGAAACGAAGCCCATACGCAAAGAGGTCGTTGATGAAAAGTTTTTCAAAACGGTTGAGAATGAGTTAATACAGCTTATAGGCCCGGTTGCATCTATTATTGTCGACGATGTGATCGAAGGATTTGGCGAAAGCCGCAGCACATTCCCTAAAGACAAAGTGGCTGCGCTTGTGGAAGGCATCAGTAATGAAATATACGATCCCGCCAAACAGGTCAGTTTTCAGAAATTTATGTTTAAACAGATCAAATCTCTGTAAAAATTTGTTTACGTGAAAATCGGAGTGAAGTATGGCTAAAGGTCTCAGTCTTAAATGGAAAGTGCCGATTGTTATTGTCAGCGGCGCTCTCATCATCGGAATCGGTATTACTTTCCTTGTAGTAAAACTTGTATCAGATTCACTGCAGACGGAATTGACCGAACGCGGGAAAGCCATCGCAACCACATTGGCAAAACAGGTCGAAAGGCCGTTGGTCGGCGACGATGAGGTGGATATTCAAAATCTCGTCGATATTTCATCCAAATTTACGGCCGTATCTTATGTCTATATTTCCGATAAGGACAAAAAGGTCGCCGCACAGAAATTTAAGGTTGGTTCCTACAACCAACGCCAGGTATTGCAGGAAAGCGTGATCAAGGAAATCAAGAGCGATTACAAGATCGACCTTACGAAGGTGGAGAATGCCACTGAGTTAGGCGAAATGGTTGAGATTGAGAATTATGAGATTTCAACTCCAATCGGCGAAAGCGTGCTGGGTTATGCCCACGTAGGCATGTCGCGGAAATATATGGATGACATCATTCGCAGCACGGCTATTTTGGTTGGCGGCGTTCTGGCTTTTTCAATAATTATGGGTATCATCGTTTCGGTGTATCTATCCAACAAACTAACCAAACAACTCTTATATCTCACGGACTCGGCTGACAAAATCAGTATGGGTGACCTGGAAAGTATCGTTCGAATAGACTCCTCAGATGAAATCGGGGAATTGGCCAATGCGATCGAACGATTACGTGAAAGCTTAAAAGCCGCGATCGACCGGTTGAAACGAAAAAAGATATCCTGATCCGGCATAGTTTAAGAAAAAAAATATTGACTGTTGCTCTAAAATTATATACACTTAGGCTAAAGTAATTCCCGTTCTGATTTCATACCGTATTTCTACAGCAAATAGAAAAATTTGTTAATTCTAACATAAAAAAGGGTACCGTTATGTTGCAGACGAAGAAATTAAAAGACGGCAGTAAACAAATTATCCTTAACGGGAAGCAATTTGAAGGCGTCACGAAGGTTTTGTCTGAGCTGGCTTCAAAGACCAAAGCCTCTGCGATCCTGTTCGCCGACATGAGCGGCCAGTTGATCAGCCAGCGCGGAAATACCGATAAAATGAACACGACGGTGCTATCCGCTCTTGCTGCGAGTGATTTTGCCGCGACGGCCGAAATGGCTAAGCTCGTAGGAGAAGACGCCAAATTCAAACTGCTTTTCCATGAGGGCGAGAAAAGGAACGTGTACCTCTCCAACGTCGGAGATAATTTTTTCCTCGTCGTTGTGTTTGATACCAGCGTTACGCTTGGACTGATCCGTATCTATACTAAGAAAGCTATTCAGAATCTGTTGGATATTTTTGAAGATTCAGCAAACCAAACCGACGACAGCGCGAAAGACCTGATCGATTCCGAATTCGGCTCTTTGCTCGGCGATGCTTTGGATGAATCGTTCAAATAACGGATCTATATTGAATTATTTTAAACCAATTAATAGAGAGGCAGACTAATGTTCATCAATTGGGCTTTGCAAGAGATAAACTTGAAGATAGTTTACTACGGCCCCGGTATGAGCGGAAAGACCACCAACTTAGAGTATATTCACTCCAAAATGGATCCATCCTTAGCCGGTGAACTCGTTTCGTTGAAAACCAAAGAAGATCGTACTATCTTTTTTGACTTTTTGCAATTAGAAGTCGGACGTATTAAAGGTAAAAAACCTAAATTTAATTTGTACACCGTTCCAGGCCAGGTGTACTATGCCTCCAGCCGTAAGGTTATTTTGAATGGAGTAGACGGCATCGTATTTGTCGCCGATTCTCAAAAGCACCGTATGGACGGCAATATTGAAACGCTGCTGGATCTTGAAAATAATTTGCGTGAAGACGGGCACAGTTTGGACACCTTCCCATGGGTTATCCAGTACAACAAACGTGACTTGCCGGATATTGAAACAGTAGAAAATCTTCAGAAACGCCTCAACTACTTCAGCGTTCCATATTATGAAGCAGTTGGAATCAAGGGTAACGGTGTTTTTGATACGCTAAAAGCTATTATCAATAAAGTCGTGGGCAACGTTCAAAAACAACTCTAACCACATTGACATTATTTTTTATAACCCCGCATGGTTAAATGTGGGGTTTTTTTTTGACTTTACTAAATAAGGAAACATATTTGGACTTATTTCAATCTTTTGTGGTTGGTTTAGTTCAAGGAATAACCGAGTTTCTGCCAATCAGCAGTACGGCACATGTTCGTATCATACCGTCGCTCTTGGGCTGGAACGATCCCGGCGCTGCGGTCACGGCCGTAACGCAGCTCGGAACGCTTGCCGCAGTCCTCGTGTTTTTTAAGAATGACTTATGGTCACTCACCCAGGCCGGAGCAAAATCTATCGTCCAGTTTAGACAACGAAGCCAATGGGACGTGGAGACGTTAAGACGGATCAAATTGGCTTGGTTTATTGTGCTCGGAACTTTGCCTATTGGCATATTTGGCCTGGCATTTAAGCATCAGATTGAAAATGATCTTCGGAGTCTTTCCATCATCGGATGGAGCCTGATCGGATTAGCTTTGTTATTGGGTTTAGCGGAAGTAGTTGCCAAACACCGGCGAAAGATCGAAGAGATGAATTTCCTCGATACACAAGTTATCGGCCTGGCTCAGGCTGTAGCGTTGATCCCCGGGGCGTCCCGATCTGGCGTGACCATAACGGCGGGCTTGTTCTTGGGGCTAACCCGTGAAAGCGCGGCGCGGTTTTCATTCTTACTGTCCGTACCGGCAATACTGGCCAGCGGATTGCTTGAACTCAAAGAGCTCCTGCAGCACGGTATCGGTGATGAAGGGTTGTTCAATCTCATCGTAGCTACGGTGGTTGCAGGTGTTGTGGGTTATCTGTCAATCGCTTTTTTAATTCGCTGGCTACAGACGCGTTCGACACTGATTTTTATTGTCTATCGGATCGTTCTTGGAATCTTGGTTCTTTTTCTTGCGAGCCATCAAATCATACGATAATTTAGGACATATAAATAAAAAGGCGCTCAAAATTGAGCGCCTTTTCGCATTCCGAATTTGCTTCCGATATTTAAGGATGCACATCGTAAGCAGAAAGTTCTGATAAAGATTTCGTACTTCCTGTTCCGCCTACATTGTTGCCGTCTTTATGGCAAGAGTAGCAAGCCCAATCCAGTGTTACGCCGGTGGACTTACCGCTCACCAGGCGAATGGAACCCGAGCCGGTCATTGATCCAATAGTGAACATAGAATCTTTTGGAAAGGCGTTATCATTAATCTTAAAGATATGGCTGGAAATATCTCCTTTATGCACGTTGGCCGCGACGGCTGATTTTCCGGTATACGCCATGTGGCACTTGGCACAGTCCACAGAGGCGTGCGGTCCGTTTTGAATCTTACCTGTGTGACAACCTGAACTTGTGCATTCGATTTTCATATTCCCGTTGCTGTTGTCTCTGAAGTACAAAAGGCCCTTGTGCGGATCATGGCATGTGACGCACGATAAGTTTGAATGTGGGCTTGCCTTGAGTTCATTGTACTGTTCATGATGTTCCACAAAACCGCTCTTGACCGGGACAGTAGCCGTATATCCTCCACGTTGATGGCATTTTCCGCAAAGCGCATTAGTACGATCAATCAGCATCGGTATGCCGTCAGGGTTGAATGCGTGCTGTGAACCTTTATCATGGCATTCTTCGCACTGGATACCGGTAAATTGAAAATTACCAAACATATTCGGTTTCCATGCGCTGTCAGGATCCGCTCCGGTGGTATGACAGACAAAACAGTTGTAATCGTACTTTGTTTCAGAAGTTTTATTGTAATCAGCAAAAGCCGACGTAGCCAGATTGTACTGATTCAGACCTTGACCGCCGCCGCTGCCGCCGGTTCCATAAACAAAGCCATCCGATTTGAGAAAACGGGCTTTCCACCCGTAGCCCCCTATTATGTACTCGAAGTCCGTCCAGGAGGTCCCGGCGGGTGGATTGGGCACTCCGGCTGATGTACCTGCCGGAAAGGTGGGAGCAACCCCGTTTAATTTCTGCACTTTGTATGGATGGCCGGATTTGACAAAATCGGCGTAGATGTCGGCGTGACAATCGGTTTCGGCACAGCTCTCCGATCCAACATAGGCCAACGGGGGCGCATCGACCAGAACTTCTTTCTTTTCGGCTTCGCAACCCACGGCAAGTACCATAAATACAAGTGAAACAGAGACTCTCAAAAAGCCTGATATTCTGTTCATATCTTCTCCTCTTCTAAGGGTTATTGGTTATATTTGACATTAGCAGTTAAAACATGTAAGAGAGTGCAACCTCTCCGGGCAAAAAGAATTTACGCTATAAAGTTAAAGACAATTGACATTCTTACAACTTAAGTTATCCTTAATTTTTGTTAAGGAATTGCACATTGGTTATAAATTCATCACCTGCAATGCGGCTGATTTTCCTTAACCCGGTTATCTCTTATCTGTCCTCATTCAGAAAATCACTTGGTTGATCACACAGTGCAAATCAAAATTACCTTTTCCATTGTATCAAAGAATCTACTTCTTTTCGGTTCGTTCATTTCAGAAGGATAGCTGATTCTTCCTCAATCTGTTGTAACGTAAGCGCACACACCGGACATTCTTTTTCACACAGCATACAGCCGTTACAATGCGGAGGGTTTGCTAACCAAGGAAATGTCATCATTCCCGATGGAGGCAATTCGTTGGCTCTATACGGGCCAAGAGCCAGATATGCTAGTCTTTCGCCTTCAACACCGGACGAATTGTGAATTCTCATATTGATTGCCCGCTCCGGGCATACATCCATACAGATACCGCATGAAATACAAAATTTTGCGTTCAATTTAAGTTTCAACATTTTTCAATCTCTTCTTGTTGTTTCACTATAAAGCCTGATACTTTTTACTGCAGCGTAGACTCCGATAGCTGACAGCAGCAGGAATGATGAGTAAAATGTCATGACCGAAAGTTCGGGATTTTTGTTGGAACGCCACGAATGCATCGTATGCCAGAACGCGGTTTGTGAAGCCGTATATTCCCCACCCGGTCCTTCCATAACAAACACATATCCTATTATATTGAGGAGGCCGCCGAATATGACCAGGTAGGTTGCAAGGCGAAAAGATTTATTTATATCTTCAGTATTACGAAATACTTTCACGACCAGGGCAGTGGCCATAGCTACCGTACCAAATGGAACAAAGGGAAGTCCGATCTTAATATCGGCCATTAAGTCCAAATTGAGATTCAAGAAACCGAAAAGCACAGCCAGAAAAAGCGAACCATCGCGTAAAATAACATACATCATCCACCATAAATCAGCGGCAACCCGCAGCGTGAACCGCCCAACGATACGCTCAAAATAGGGTCTGCCAACGTGAAGCAGACAGGAGATGACGGAAGCCAGAATTCCAAGATCACATATGGTCTGTGCAGTCCAGATTTCCAGCGATTTGAAAGTATCCATGCAATGCTGTCTCGTTTCGTTCCTTGATCCTAATCTACAAATTCCCGCAATTTCACGACGAGACAAAATTAGGAAGAAATTTGTCGTTCTATCAACTTAAGTTTTTCTTAATTCTTTTTAAGGAATCGAAGTTGGGGAACTAAACTAATGGAGGTAGTATGATGCGGAAAACAGAGCCGGTAGCATTACTTTCAAGCGTAATGGTTCCGAGATGAATGCGGATTGCCCATTGAGCGATAGAGAGACCTAAACCCGTTCCCCCTGTTCCACGCGAGCGGTCTTTGTCGATTCTGTAAAAACGATCAAAAATTTTTGTCTGATGGTCAGGTGAAATTCCCGGACCGCTGTCCTTGATTTCGATTATGACATCTTGACTTTTTTCAACAAATACCCGGATCCTTATACTTCCACTCGTCGGCGTATATTTTATTGCATTGTCAATCAGATTTAGTATGGCTTGCCGGAATATTGTTTTGTCAACATTGTAAAATATTCCATCGTCTCCGTCAATACTCGTATTTAGTTTTCTTTCATCGGCTAAGACCGACACCAAGTCAAAACTCTCATTAACAAAGGATAGAAGATTAATACGTTCCTTTCGAAGTTCCACGACTCCGGCGTCTGCCTTTGAAAGAATTAATAAACTGTCCACGAGGTGCGTGAGCCGGTTAGTTTCTTCGAGCATACTCGCAATGACTTCCCGATAATAGGAGGATGGTTTACCTTCTTGCATACCGACCTCACCTACACTCCGTATGGCGGTCAGCGGGGTCCGAAGTTCATGGGAGGCATCCGCGGTGAACCTCTGCAATTGTTGATATGACGATTCAACTCTAAACAGCAGATCGTTGATGCCGTTAGCAAGGTGTCCCAGTTCATCATTTGAATTTATAACAGGCAGTCTTTCTTTTAAATTTTCGGCAGTAATCTTTTTGGCTTGAATCACCATATCATCAATCGGCTTCAATGCCCGCCTGGCCATTCTGTAGCCGCTGATGGCCGCCCCTATAAGAACCAATGGGCTACTTAATAATAACATCAGCATGAATTCGTGCATTTGTTCAAATACAAGTTCCTCACTCATGGCGATGCGAATAAAGTAAGTTTTATTACCAACTGCATGGCTCGTGGAACGGAATCTCATTAGGGTTCCATCTTCTAACACTACTGTGTATGGAATTTGATTTGGAGTAAATTCCTCTTTTTCAGGCGCTTCGCCAAGCGTGCGCTGTTGAAGCGTCTGACTTCGGTATGCAAGTGTGCCGTCACTATTCCAAATTTCTACAAATCGTTCATATCGTTTGGAATGGTGAAGCGAATCTTCGTGCTGCATATTATAAGTAATCTCCGGAGCCTGAGCTAACAATTCTTGGATAATCTCAAGATCTTCTTTAAGGTTCATATCAATTTGTTTCGTGAGATAAAAAAAAAGAAAGAGCGATGTGCTTAGGGCATACAGGAAAAGAAGCACGCTTGTAATAAGAGTATAACGAAGGGCAAGGCGTGTACGAATGTTATGGTAACTAAAAGCCATTATTGTATTTCTTCGCTTAAGATAAATCCGACACCACGTAAAGTATGAAGCAGCTTTGTATCAAAAGGATCATCAATCTTTTTTCGTAAATGAGCAATGTGTACATCGATGACATTATCCAAAGGAGTGGCACGTGCCATTTCATGCCATACATTCTGGCTAAGCATCCCACGGGAAACGATTTTATTCTTGTTTCGAAGAAGATACTCCAGTAATTCAAATTCCTTATTGGTCAACTGCAATACCTTCTGATCTCGGGAGACTTTTCTTGTTAACAAATTCATCTCAATACCTGCAAAACTTAAGTGCTGGGCTGACTCTTTTTTCCCGCGTCGCGATAAGGCGCGTATTCGAGCAACTAATTCAGGAAAGGCAAAAGGCTTAATGAGATAATCATCCGCTCCCGCTCCAAGTCCGGTTACTTTGTCTTCAACAGAATCTCTTGCAGTCAGAACAATTACCGGCGTTGATATAGATTTCTGCCGCATGATTTCCAAGATTTCTATACCGTCGCGGCCGGGAAGCATCCAATCCAGAATCACGAGATCAAATGTTTCAGAGTTAACACGGAAAAAACCTTCTTCACCATTGTAGGCAATGGTTGCAATAAAGCCTTCTTTTTCTAATCTCTCTTTTATGGCACGGGCTACTTTCTTTTCGTCTTCGATAATAAGGATTTTCATAACCTATTGTTTTAAGGATACGCTAGCATCCAATTAGCGCCTATAACTTATTGCAACATAAAAGTTTTATCATAAATTTCAAATACCAAACAAAAATGAAAACTTCCGGAAAAGAATTCTCTTTGAAAACAAAAGGTTTTTCGGACATCCAAAACATCACTCCCGTGGTTCGGTCGACGGTTTCTGCATTAGCAGATCAATGTGATCGACCATGATAACCGGCCGCGGACAAGAAGAGTTTTTGTTCAAGTGATAGGTGAATAAATCGCAATTTCTTTTTCCGATCGCGCCAGACGCACACCACGTTTACTACAATCTGATTTTGATTCCTGCATTGGTCACGAATCCGTCCGTTGGAGCATAAATTTCTTTAAATAACGGTTGTTGGCGCGTTCCGGTAAACATACTTTCAAATCGAGACTGTCGTGTGTCGAATAGATTTTCAAAATTGACGAACAGACTGAAATGATTCCATTTTCTTTCTGCCATCACACCTTGAATCCAGTAATCACGCGTATCGTTGCCGTTACTCAATTTCTGTCGCCCGGTGTAATAGGCCTCATATCCTATTCTAAATTTCCCCTCTGCTTCATAAATTAGCACAAGCCCGATCCGATGTTTTGTCGTCACCGGAATGGTCTGAGCCAAATTTTCAGCGTGACGCTGAATATCGGTAAATGTGTATCCGGCAAATAACTTGAATCGACCGTATCCGACCTTCAAATTGCTTTCAAACCCTTTCGTGTCGGTATATCCTTTAGTGTTCTCAAAAATATAGACTCCATTCGCCGATGAGTCCGAATTGAGTACAAAAGGTTTGTCAAGGCGCGTATAAAAAAATAACTGATTTATAGATAATGTCCATTGACCTAAAAATATCCCGGTATAATTAACGTCCCAATTAGCCCCGGTGGAAGTTTCTGCTCTGGCTTTGTTAACATTGACCGGTCTGACATTTCTAAATCCAACTTCCTCGGACTCTTCATTAAAGATATTTGGTATTTTATAACCTAATCCAAAACCTAATCGTGTCGTCAAACCAGGGATTATTTTATAAAATGCAGATACTCTGGGCAAAAGAAAAAAGCCATAGTTTTTTTCATAGTCAGCTCGTACGCCGGATTCCAGCTTGATTTTTTCGCTTATGGCCCAATTGTTTTGCGCAAAAGCGCCTACGGTCGTTGAAGACAGATTAAGGCTTTCCGCCCCTTTCTGACGATCATTGAAGCGGTCCGTCCATAAACTTAGGCCAACGGTCCACTCGTTGCTATTCATAACCTGCGAATAAGCGAGTTCCGAATAACTCCCCACCTGATAACCCTTGAATCGATAATCCTGCAATTCAATCCGTCTCCCGAAATAGTGAACACTCTGTTTGAGGATGAGTGTCCTGACACGGTCAATTTTCTTTTCAAATTGAAGTTGGGTTGAAAGCCGTTGTGATCTATTTTTTTCAAAGTACGTATGGACGTCATTCGAACCGTTTTCAATGACGTCCATGTCGCCGCCCAATCTTTTTTCTACTGACGCATTAAGCCTCAGGCTGGCCGTGGAACTTTCGTCATGATAATAAAAAATATTTGGATTAACGGTAAACCGCGTAACGTCCGGAATATCTGAGAAATTATCATTATCCGGATCGTAAGCGGTTTGCCCGTTGCCTGAAACAAACAAAGTATACCCGAGGTGATCATACTTCTGTGCGGCGTATGCGCTCAGATCATAACCTCCTGCCGATGTTCCATTGAGCAGCATAGAAATTTCCTTTTCTTCTTCAGGCTCTTTACTTACGAGGTTGACCACACCGGCAATTGCTCCGCCGCCGTACAAGGTTGATGCACTCCCTTTGACGATCTCAATCTGCTTGAGATCCAAGGGCGGTATCTGCATAATACTTAATCCTCCGGCAAAACCGGAATAAAGCGGGAATCCATCCCGTAATAATTGAGTGTAGCGGCCGTCAAGCCCCTGGATTCTGAAATTGGCATTGGCCGATGTTGCGGATGTTTGCTGAACCTGGATGCCCGTGCTTTCATTTAATTGCATACGAATATCGCCGGGTTTCATGGTAGCTTTTTCATCAAGTTCTTCCGCAGCGATCACTTCTACGCGCGTCGGCGTTTCTTCGATAGTGCGGCTGCTCCGCATGGCCGTAACCATGATCTCTTCACCTTCATGGGATCTCGGCTCCATCAGCACGACAAATATTCTTCCTTTTTCTATTGGAAAACCAACCGTATCACGACAAGTCTCATACCCCATATATGTGTATCTGAAAGTTTTTGAACCGACGGGAATATCATTAATAACAACGATGCCTTCCAAATTGGTGGTCCCGCCTCTATTTGAATTCTCAAGAATCACGTTGACACCGACCAATACTTCTTTTGTTTCTTTATCTTTGACGATAGCCGTAAAAGTGTTCTGACTGAGTAGGCTTGAAAAATTCACACAAAGCCCTACCCAACAAATAATTATTTTCATGTTTAATCTGATTTTATGTTAAAATTTGAGTTGCGCTGATCTAACCCAAATTCTGGGCGGTTGCCAGACGGAACCGTTTGAAAAAGACGTGTTTATAGAAGTGCAATCATAGAGGGTTTTAGAGAGATGGATTGGATAAATTTGGGAGAAAAGCTCGGAATCAAAATTAGAACAACAAGTGTAACTACATAAAGGGGAACAGCATTCAATATCATGATCGTCGAATGTAACTGATTCATGAAGGCCGCTCTCGATGGGCTTCGATTGTTCTGTTTCATCACAACAAGGCCAGACGGCCAGCGATAAAATATATATGATGAATATGTTTCTTAATGCACCCATTTTCTGAATACTGTTTTTTTCCATTAAAACACATACGCGATCGCAAAATCCGACGTGCCGAACCCTACGCCCGACCGTCGGTCAAGAATATAGGCATATTCTAATTTGAATTTTTTCTCTTTCACTACGAACGGAATTGAAAATCCTGCCGTGAGATCGGCATCATCGAGCCCGGTTCGAATAAAATATTTATCCATCAGATTCGCTTCGATTCCGAAGTGCCATTTTGAAGACTGTTTGGAATTCATTTCCAAATCGGAAACAAATAAAAGGCTTTTTAACGTCCCTTCCATCGGTAGTATATAGGCGGCACCCAATTTGGTTATCCTTGGAAATTTATCCATGGTCGTTTCATTGCCAAATCCCGATGCGTCGCGTGAATAGTCCAGTGATTGTCCAAGTTCGTGAATCGAAAGCCCCAGCGTAAGCCGCGGCAGGGGTTTATACATCATACCGAAATCAACGCCGACTGATGACGCGGAGACATCATAGACCTTGGTATAAATAAGTTTCGGTGTAATACCGATGGCAAATGTTTCTGTAAAACGCATTCCAAACCCAAGAAAAATCGTATACTGGGTGTCTTCAATTTTTTCACCGGTTGTTTCGCCGTTGGACAGTCTCACTTCACTGTCTTTGAACCCGCTCTGCAAAACACCGAGGGCAAATCCGGCCTGAGGCGGCAATGGGCGTGAAAAGCCCGCGTAGGTAAATGTTCGGTCAAAGGACAATAAACTGTACGACAAAGCAACTTCCCGTGATCTGACAAATGCCAAACCGGCCGGATTATAATACGGCGCATAGGCATTGTCCGCAACAGCGGTATAGGCGTCGCCCAATCCTTTGGCGCGCGGTCCGAGGCCGATCCGCAAAAAAGATCCCGCTTGCCCTGCCGATTCTCCGGCAAATGCAATCGAACCGCAAAGAGCGCTAAGAACGCAAAGATATTTGAAATATGTAATGCTT
>JAEUSK010000283.1 GCA_016787925.1 bacterium
TCATACTCATGAGAAAAATATTACTTCCATCACGGCCTCGTGGAGAAATAAATCCTTCGCGGTGACCGATGCTTCCGGTATGGCGCGGTTATATCATTCAACGAGCGAGCAGCTTCTCGTAGATATTCCTGTGAGTTCGGATCCGCTGACCTACGCGACGTACTCGCCAAAAGGGGACGGAGTTCTGTTTGTTACAGAAGACGGTTCAGTCTACGACTATAGCATAGACAATCCGCATCCGGAGACCACGCTGAAAACGTTGTTCGGCAAAGTCTGGTATGAAAGCTATCCGAAGCCGACATACACCTGGCAGTCCACGGGCGGTTCCGACGATTTTGAGCCGAAGCTGAGTCTGATCCCGCTGATATTCGGCACGCTGAAAGCTACATTATATGCGATGGTTTTTGCGATCCCGTTGGCAATCCTTGGCGCGATCTATACGTCTCAGTTTGCTCATCCGAAAATACGAAACATAATAAAACCAACGGTTGAAATCATGGCGGCATTGCCAAGTGTAGTGATCGGATTTATCGCCGGTTTATGGCTCGCGCCTTTAATGAAAGATGTATTGGTCGAGTTCATCATTATGCTCATGCTGTTGCCGGTATTGATTGTTTTGTTTGTCTATTTCTTTGATAAACTGCCCCGAAAAATTACGAATCCGTTTAAGCACGGGTACGAAGTTTTTCTAATGATTCCGATCGTAATTGTTTCCGTTTTCATATGCTACTATATAGGAAGTGTGGTAACTGAATCAATATTCGGCGGGGATGTTCAGAATTGGCTTTATACTGTCTTAAATATAAAATATGACCAACGCAATTCGATCGTTATCGGAGTGGCAATGGCATTTGCAGTTATGCCGATCATTTTTACCATTACGGAAGACTCGCTGGCCAGCGTGCCCGCTCATCTTACGTCGGCATCGCTTGCATTGGGCGCGAGCCGATGGCAGACCGCCATCAAAGTTATTTTACCCGCGGCAAGTCCCGGGATTTTTTCCGCAGTGATGATTGGTTTTGGCCGCGCCGTTGGCGAAACAATGATCGTATTGATGGCAACCGGAAATACGCCGATCATGGACTGGAGTATATTTAATGGTATGAGAACGTTATCCGCCAATATTGCGGTTGAAATTCCCGAAGCCCCGCACGCCGGAACTCTTTACCGAACGCTGTTCTTGTCGGGTCTACTCTTGTTTATGATGACTTTTTTTGTAAATACCATTGCGGAGTTAGTCAGGCAAAGGCTAAGAAGAAAATATGCGTCCCTTTAATTTAGACTATCGGATCATGTATTAAGAGGCCGAAATGCGTAAACTTTTCAAAACTGGAGAAATCTATTTGTGGTTCACTGGCGCCGTGCTGGGCCTGATCATCCTGATGGTTGCCGGTTTGTTATTCATCGTTTCATTGAATGGCGTCGGTGTTTTCTGGCCGTCTAATCTGGCGGAGGTTAAGTATTCCGACGGACGTGTGTTGCTTGGCGAAATTAAAGAAGAAGAAGAGATTCCTCAGTCGGCGTTGCCGGAGAAATACCGGGATGAAACGCAAAAGCGTTTTCAAATGAAGATCGGCAATCGTGATGTGTACGGCAGCGATTTCAGGTGGGTTTCCACGTATGAACTTAATGAACTCTACTACCCGGACGATGCCATCTGTATCGAACGCAGGGAGTTTGGAAATCTATACGGCAGGCTTGCAGGCATCAAGGATAATGGAGTATTCATTGCTCAGGGTGGCTCGGCTATCACAACTTTTAAAACTTTGCTGGATAAATCGAACGAAGTGTTTGATAGAAAGTACCAACTTGAAAAAAACGAGATAGGGAAGATAAACTACGATATCGAGCAACAACGATTGAGAATTAAGAAATTGAAATTTTACGGCCAGGACGACCCCGTAACTGTACTTTCAATTGAAAAGACCATAGCGGATTTAGAGAACAAATACAAGGTTCTCCAGGGAGAGGTGGACGAACTCAATGTAAAGACTTCTTCGTTATCCGTTGTGGTAACTCTGGCGGACGGATCGCAAAAGGAAATTGAACTGTCAAAAGCAATCCGGTTTTACCAGCCTAACGGGATGAACGTATTTGAAAAAACGAAATACTATTCAGTTAAAGTACATGAATTTCTCTTTGATGATCCCCGTGAATCAAATACGGAAGGCGGAGTTTTCCCGGCGATTTTTGGAACGGTGATGATGGTGCTTCTCATGACGGTATTTGTCGTTCCCTTCGGTGTCATGGCTGCACTGTATCTTCGCGAATATGCTAAGCAAGGACTTATGGTCAGGCTGACCCGTATTGCCGTCAATAATCTGGCTGGCGTGCCTTCGATCGTATTCGGTATCTTTGGGCTTGGTTTTTTTGTTTATGCTTGCGGAGGAACGATCGACGCGCTGTTCTATCCGGATCGGCTTCCCACGCCGACATGGGGGACTGGCGGTATATTGTGGGCGTCTCTCACATTATCCCTTCTTACAGTACCGGTTGTCATAGTTGCAACGGAAGAAGCGCTGGCGGCGGTTCCAAGGGGAGCGCGCGATGCATCGCTCGCCTTAGGCGCCACCAAGTGGCAGACAACATGGCGGGTCGTATTACCGGCATCAACTCCGGGAATATTAACGGGTGTGATACTTGCGATGGCGCGCGGAGCAGGTGAAGTTGCTCCGCTGATGATCACCGGCGTTGTCAAGCTTGCGCCGAATCTACCGCTCGATACTTCGTTTCCTTTCTTTCATCTGGACCGGAAATTTATGCATTTAGGATTTCATATTTATGACGTCGGCTTTCAGTCGCCAAATGTCGAAGCGGCAAAACCGATGGTCTTTATGACGGCGCTTTTATTGATTCTTATTGTCTTGATGCTCAACCTGACCGCAATCATTATTCGCGCCCGCTTAAGGAAAAAATATAAAGGTTCTGCATTTTAAATTAGATTTGAAAATGATATATTCAGGAAATACTATGATCGACAAGAAAACTGAAATAAAGAGCGAAGCAAGTGCCGACAAGCATTTGTCGAAGTCCGAAGCGGAACCGCAAAACGATTTTTCAGGCGGTATCAATCTAGCTTCGACAAGGTCACGAACTAAGATCGTGACCAAGGACGTAAACATGTTTTACGGCGAGCAGCAGGCTTTGATAAATATTTCGCTCGAAATTCTGCAGAATGAAGTGACTGCTTTAATCGGACCGTCCGGATGCGGCAAATCAACCTATTTGCGGCTGTTCAATCGCATGAACGACCTTGTAGACGGTGTGACGATCCAAGGGCAGATATGGATTGACGGGAAAGATATTTACCACAAAGACACAGATGTGGTTGACCTGAGAAAAAAAGTCGGTATGATCTTCCAAAAATCAAATCCTTTTCCAAAATCGATTTATGAGAATGTGGCTTACGGACCGCGTGTGAATGGAGAGAATTCGGCGGAGAAGCTCGACGAGATCGTAGAGCGATGTCTTAGGAAAGCGGCGCTATGGGATGAGGTCAAGGATCGCCTGAAGATTTCCGCATACAGCCTGTCCGGAGGCCAGCAACAGCGATTATGTATTGCGCGGGCATTAGCCGTAGATCCGGATGTGTTGCTTATGGACGAACCCTGTTCCGCGCTGGATCCTATAGCGACGCAGAAAATCGAAGACCTGATCAAAGAGCTAAAACACGATTACACCATTGTCATCGTAACGCATAATATGCAGCAGGCGGCTCGTGTGTCGGATAAAACGGCATTTATGTGGCTCGGAAAAATGATCGAATTCAACGAAACCAAAAAAATATTTACCTCTCCGGATCAAAAAATGACGGAAGATTATATCACCGGAAGATTTGGATAACTTTTATTGGGACTTGCGTAATATAAAAGTAAGTAAAGACACTTAACTCATTACTATTAGAGAACGAAAGAGTATGAAAGCACAATTCACCGAACAGTTGGCTCATTTGGAAAAACTCATTATTGAAATGGGAAGCATGGTTGAGACTCAGGTATCCAGTACGATTCAGGCTTTGATCGACCGGAATATCCCTCTGGCGATGGCGGTGATGCAGAACGACCACAAAGTAGATGAATTGGAAATGACTATCGATGAGGAAGTGCTGAGTATTCTGGCTTTGCATCAACCGGTGGCGGTAGACCTTCGTGACGTGATAGGAATTTCCAAGATCAATGGAGATCTCGAACGTATCGGCGATCATGCGCAGAATATCGCCGAATCCGTCAAAGTTATTGTTGAAAATAATCAGCGTATCACCGTAGATTATATTCCGAAAATGTCGGCCATTGCGCGCAGCATGCTCAAGGACGCCATTGATAGTTTTATTCATAAAGACGTCGAATTGGCCATGTCCGTGTGCAAACGCGACGACGATATTGATGATCTGAATAAATATTTGTTTGCTGATATCCTGGCAAGTATGATCAAAGACCCCCAGGTCATCCCTACGTCGATGGAGGTCATACGCATCAGCAAAAATTTTGAGCGGATTGCAGATCTGTGTACGAATATTTGTGAAGACGTCGTATTCATTCGCGACGCGAAATCCATTAAACACTCCAAGGAACACCAAAAACTTTTATAGGATTGCTCGATGGCCAAAAAAACAAAAACCATATTGTGCGTGGATGATGAACATGATATTCTGGATATACTTTCTTACAACCTCAAGAAAGAAGGATATGCGGTTTATACCGCCGACAGCGGGGATAAGGGGATTCAGCTGGCGGAAAAAATTAAGCCGGACCTTGTCATTCTCGATGTGATGATGCCCGGCAAAGATGGTTTAGAAGTGTGTAAGGCCATTCGTAACAGCCTGTTCATAAAAGACACGCATATCATATTTTTAACGGCTAAAGCGGATGAAATCGACGAAATCGTCGGGCTGGAATTTGGCGCCGATGATTATGTAACAAAACCGTTCAGTCCAAGGAAGATCGTCACTCGCGTCAAAGCGTTGTTCCGCCGCGTCGAATTGCGAAAGGAGTTAGCGGACGTTAATAAAAGTATTATCAAGATTGCCGGAGTTGAAATCAACCGCATTAATTACACCGTTAAAGTCGATGGGATGGACGTTAAATTTCTGCACAAAGAATTTGAATTATTGTATTTTCTGATGCATCGGCCGAATATGGTGTTTTCACGAAATAATCTTCTGCATCATGTTTGGGGCGAAGACGCATTCTTTGTTGACCGAACGGTGGATGTACATGTAACTAAAATTCGAAAAAAAATGGGACGATACGGCGATATGATTGAAACGGTGCGCGGAGTCGGTTATAAATTTACATCGAACGGAAATTTCTAATATGAAAAAAATCAGTTCCCAGATATCAGCCGCGCTTATCATTCTATTCCTTGTCGGATTCATCATATTATTGGTCATAACAGATCAGTTACTCAAGAAGAACCTTCAAGATCAGATTGTAGAAGACCTCAAAATACAATGTGTGCTGATTGATAACCTGCTGCCGCAAGATACTGATTCAATTCAATTAGCGGTCTCCCGACTTTCGAAAATGGTGGACGCCCGTATTACGGTTATTGACCCATCCGGCGACGTGTTAGGCGAATCGGATGAACATCACAAACTGGCAGATTTGGATAATCATTTGAATCGGGACGAAGTGCAGGAGGCCTTGAGGAATATCGACGGCTTTGGGTTTTCCATTCGTTACAGCCAGACTGTAAAGGAGGACCTTGTATACACGGCTTATAAGTCGGATCGCCAGAGGTTTATACGATTGGCGAAGCAACAACGATTCGTTGACAGTGTGGTTTGGAAAGTCCGTTGGCTTTTGTTTGCTTCCGCATTCGGGGCCATAGCCATTGTTCTTATCATGGTACCGCGCGTCTCCAGATCGCTGACCAGGCCGCTGACGGACATCATTACTGCGGCGGAAGACATTAAAGGCGGCAATTACGACAGGGAAATACTTGTTTCGGAGGACAACGAGATAGGGGAACTCGGAAAGATATTAAACTCGATGTCGGCCAAACTTAAGGGCGATATTATCCAACTCAACCAACTCCAGGAAATCCGGAAAGATTTTGTTGCAAACGCCTCTCATGAACTGCGCACGCCGATCAGTTCTATTCGCGGATTTGTCGAAACGCTGCTGGACGGAGCCTATCATGATGAAGAAGTCAGTAGAAAATTTCTTGAACGCACGCTTTCCAATGTGATTCGTCTTGAAAATATCGTGAATGATATGCTGGATCTCTCCAAGCTGGAAGTGCGTGACAAAGGATTGAGCCTTCGTTATTTTGATGTGGGCGAACATGTTCGGCCGATTTTGTCGGATTTTGAAGAACGTGCGAACAAAAAGGGATTGGATTTAAAATTTGAATCCTCGCTGCCCGCAGATTACAAATTGTTTGCGGATCCTTATCAATTTGAAAAAGCAATGACCAATCTGATAGAAAACGCCGTCAAGTACACCGAAAACGGGTACGTAAAAGTCTCCGTACAAAAAGTAAATGAAGAAGTGGCCGTTACGGTGGAAGACACCGGTCACGGCGTCAGGCAGGAAGATATAACGCGCATCTTCGAGCGATTTTATCGTGTAGATAAGGGGCGTTCGCGTCAGCAAGGCGGGAGCGGTTTAGGTCTGTCTATCGTGAAACATGTCATGGAAATTCATAACGGCAGTGTGCGTGTCGAATCAGAAATTAACAAAGGCTCCCGGTTCATTCTTACTTTTCCAACAATGTAATACCTTTCCTTTTCGTCAATTCAACATTTTTTTTTTAGAACTTGAAATTTAGAGATATTATAAATATTATTACTCGAATTTTAAAAAGCTTAACCGAAAATACTTATGGGATTTGATCGATTTTTGCAGGCGTTGATGCCAACAGACAAAAAGTTTTACAGTTTTTTCGAGGAATCGGCGCAACTGATTATTAAAGGATCTGATGAACTGAACAAACTCAGCGCGGCGTCTCCAGCGGACCGTGAGGGAGTTTATCGCCGTATTGAGGAGTTGGAGCACGAATGCGATAACGTTACGCATAAAGTGTATGACGAACTCAACAAGACGTTTGTCACGCCTTTTGACCGTGAAGATATTCATATGCTGGCATCGGAACTGGACGACATTATGGACTTTATGGATGAAAGCTCTAAACGATGTTTGTTATACAAACTCGAAAAAATTCCGGAGCCAATGACGCAGTTGATAGAAATTTTGCATAAATCCGTCGGTGAAATTAGCCGCGGCATTTCACTTCTGAGGCATACCAATAGATTTAAAGAACTGCGTCAGGCGCTATTAAAGGTGCATGAATATGAAAATGAGGCGGACACGGTGTATGAACAAACGCTGGCTAAAATGTTTGATGAAGAAAAAGACGCAATTCTCGTTATTAAATTAAAAGATATTTACGGAAGCCTAGAACGCGCGACAGATAAGTGCGAAGCAGTCGCCAATGTGCTGGAAACCATTCTTATTAAACACGCCTAACCCGGATACGACATGCTGACGCTCGTTATAACGATTATTATTATTGCGCTCATTTTTGACTTTCTTAACGGATTTCATGATTCCGCCAATTCTATTGCCACTGTGGTCTCTACGCGTGTCCTCACGCCGCGCAAAGCGGTAATGTTCGCCGCTTTTTTTAATCTGATTGCGGCATTTATGTTTGACGTTCATATTGCTAAAACAATTGGAAAAGGATTAGTAGATCTTCAGGCGGTTAATGAATACGTTATCATGTCGGGACTGTTGGGTGCGATTGTATGGAATTTAATTACATGGTATTACGGTCTGCCTTCCAGTTCATCGCACGCTCTTATGGGCGGATATGCAGGTGCTGCTATCGCCAAAGCCGGGGTTGGTTCGATCCTCGTCAGCGGTTGGGTTCCAACAATCATTTTTATCGTCATGGCTCCACTGATGGGCATGCTGATGGGATTTTTTCTTATGCTGGCGTTAGCTTGGATTTTTCATGACCGTTCATCGACCCGAGTTAACTCCACTTTTAGGAAACTCCAGCTCGTTTCAGCCGCAGCCTACTCGCTCGGTCACGGAACCAACGACGCACAAAAAACCATGGGTGTTATCACCGGGTTGCTTGTAACAGCCGGTATCTTGACTACTTTTGAAGTTCCATTCTGGGTTGTATTAATTTCTCACTTTGCGATCGCAATGGGAACCTTGTTTGGCGGCTGGCGTATTGTAAAAACGATGGGTCAGAAGATAACAAAACTCAAACCATCCGACGGCTTTTGTGCGGAAACAGCAGGCGCCATCACACTATTGGTTACTGCTTTTGGTGGAATTTCAGTCAGTACGACACACACTATTACCGGGGCGATTATGGGCGTCGGCGCTACAAAAAGGTTATCCGCAGTTCGCTGGGGTGTTGCAGGAAATATCGTGGTAGCGTGGATACTAACCATTCCGGCATCGGCCTTGGTTGGAGCCGTATGTTATTGGTCTATTTCAGCTATGGTGGGACAGTAACCGGCAGGCAATGGATTTCTCGCCTTCAATTCCTTCTTATTTCAATCGCACATATCTTACACACGCCAATCGTTGTTACCTATAACAGAAAAGCAAATTTCAATGAGTTTTTCTCAATTGGAATTTCAAATCAATCACGATTTGACTTCTTATGCTTCAAGGCATCCAAGGGCTCCGGGATCCAATGATGAGTACCTCCGGCTAATTGGTCATTAAACGTAGTGGGTATGTTGCCTTTCTCTGTTCGGTCGTGCCAAGTCTCAACTTTTGAGCCGTCGTCCTTTCTAACCATCGTGATACAACCCTCCACCGGACATACGAGCGAACAGAGATTACATCCGACGCAATTTTCTTCAATGATAAACGGAACACGCTGGCCATTACCTTTCGGTAAACCGATAGCCTGATGGGCACCGTCTTCACAGGCAATGTAACACAACTGGCATTCGATACATTTCTTTTTATTAATCTCGGCAATTACTTTGTAATTAAGATTCAGGTTTTCCCATGTCTTAATATTTGGTAGCGCTTTACCGACCATTTCATTAATATGGTTAAATCCTTTATCGGCCATATATCGTTCCAATCCGGGAATCATTTCGCGAATGATTCCAAAACCATAATGCATCACGGCCGTGCAGACTTGTACGTTTGTTGCGCCAAGCAATATGAACTCAACCGCATCGCGCCAATTTTCAATTCCGCCGATACCGGAAATCGGTAAATTAACTCCTTGCTCCTGCGCGCAATTCTTAACCATGTTCAGCGCAATTGGTTTTACCGCCGGGCCGCAATAGCCGCCGTTGGTACTCTTACCGTCTACGGCCGGATACGTAACAAAATTATCCAGATCCACACCGACTAAACTCTGAATGGTGTTGATAAGTGAAATGGCATCAGCGCCGCCTAGTCTTGCCGCAATGGCCGGCTCGGTTATATCGGTAATATTCGGCGTCAACTTAACAATAACAGGTTTTTTGGAGACCTCTTTGACCCAGGAAACAATGGTCTTTAACACGTTGGGTTCTTGGCCAACGGCGGAACCCATACCGCGTTCGCACATGCCGTGCGGGCATCCGAAATTCAATTCCACTCCGTCGGCGCCGGCGTTCTCCACGTCTTTCACAATTTGATGCCACTCTTCTCGGCTTTGAACCATGAGCGATGCAACGACCGCATGATTGGGGAAATGTTTTTTTACTTCTTCTATTTCCCGTAAATTATCTTTAAGCGGACGGTCGCTGATCAGTTCAATATTGTTAAATCCCATCATGCGCGTATCGCGGTAATTCAATGCTCCATAACGGCTGGAAACATTGACGATCGGAATACCTAACGTCTTCCAAACGGCGCCGCCCCATCCTGCGTCAAATGCCTTCATAACTTGGTAGCCTGAATTCGTCGGCGGCGCGGAGGCCAGCCAAAAGGGATTAGGTGATTTTATGCCTGCAAAATTGACTGATAAATCCGGCATGAAGTTCTCCTTTAATTTTTTGTAATTCTACCCGCAAAATCTCACTGCACGGCCAAATTCTATTTGCCAATAATAAACCGGTGAATGCCGCGTGCTGCAGCCTTGCCTTCTGCGGCCGCATTGACAACCTCTTTGCCGCCATTAGCTGCGTCACCTGCAGCAAAATATTTCTTGTTTTTTGTCTGAAACATTTTATTGACTCGAATCCTCCCGCTATCGTCTAATTCCAATCCCGGTATGTGGCTGAAAAAATCAACGTGTTTTGCCTGGCCCGTTGCCTTTATAACCATGTCGCAGTTTTCTACAAACTCAGTTCCTTTGATGGCTTCTATTTTCCCGCGTCTTGTTCGAGTTCGAATAAATTTGATACTTTCCACTTTAGTTTTTCCGATTATCTTGACAGGGGCAACATTGAACAAGCTTTTTACTCCAACTTTTTTTGCAAGCTCGTACTCAAAATCATACGCCTTCATTTCTTCTTTGGAACGGCGATAGGCAAGAATTACTTTATCGGCCCCCATACGTGCCGATTCCGAAGCCGCATCCATGGCAGTGTTACCGCCACCGAGTACGATGACCTTGTTTCCGACGTGCACCCGATGTTGTGTCAATCTCAATTTTTCGATAAATTCCGTTGCGCCAACGCAGTTTCGCAAATTTTCACCAGAAATCTTTATTTCAGAAGTCTCACCAAGTCCAATTCCGATAAATATTGCGTCGTATTTTATTTCAAGCTTTTCAATATCTCTTTTGGATACTATTGGCGAACGGTATTTGACCGAAAATTCAAACTGCTCTTGAAGATATTTTATTTCATCCAGCGCCTCTTTATTCGTTATTTTATATGGTGCAACTCCGTACAAAGTCAATCCGGACGGTTTTTCTTTGGCTTCGAATATATCAACCTCATAGCCCAGCATACGCAATTCACACGCGCAGGAAATCCCTGCCGGCCCGGCGCCGATCACTGCAACTTTCTTTCCGTTGGGTTTACCTGTAATGAATAATTTTTTATTTTGAATAATAGCTTGGGTCGTGGCAAAGCTTTGCAGGCGGCCGATTTCTATCGGTTTAATATGTTGATGATTGTAAACGCAAGCGCCTTCACACAGAACTTCCGTCGGGCAAACCTGCCCGCAGGCATGGCCGAGATAGTTTGCGTCATAAATAGTTTTTGCCGCTCCGATGGTATTTCCGGAATGAATCTGGCGAATGAACAGCGGGATATCTATGCCGGTTGGGCATGCCTGAATACAAGGCGCGTCATAGCAAAAGAGACAACGCGAGCTTTCGTAGTACGCCTGTGTTTCGTTCAGGAAGGGTTTGATTTGGGAAAAATTGCGATCAAATTCTTTTTTGGACGAAGGCCTTTGGAATTCCGACATAGAGTTTTCCTTTGTTTATTATTAAAGCTCCACCAACTTCCCGTATGTCTCCGGACGGCGATCTCTGAAAAACTGCCAGGTAGCCCGCACTTCATCAATCATGTCGAGGTTAAAATCGGCAACAAGTAATTCGTCCTTATCCCCGGACGCTTCGGCAAATATCTGTCCGCGGGGATCAACGAAATAGGATGTTCCGTAAAACTTACCCAGATTCCACGGTTTCTCGGTTCCGACGCGATTGATGCAGCCCATAAAATAGCCATTTGCAACTGCATGCGCGGGCTGCTCTAATTTCCAAAGGTATTGCGACAGACCCGCAACGGTTGCGGATGGATTGTAGACAATTTCAGCGCCGTTCAATCCAAGAATTCGTGCCCCGTCGGGAAAATGACGGTCGTAGCAGATATAAACGGCTATCTTGGCGTACTTGGTTTGAAATACAGGATAACCGAGATTACCGGGTTTAAAAAAGAATTTTTCCCAAAACCCAGAGGTATGCGGAATGTGATTTTTTCTATATTTGCCCAAATACGTACCATCGGCGTCTATCACCGCGGCAGTATTGTACAAAACGCCCGGCTGTTCTTTTTCATAAACAGGAACAACCATAGCCATGTTATATTTTTTTGCATACGATTGCATTAGTTCCACCGTCGGGCCTGGAACGGATTCAGCAGATTCATACCACGATTTGTCCTGTCCTGGACAAAAATAAGGTGTGTTAAAAATTTCCTGTAAGCAAAGAATCTGAACGCCTTTCTTTCCTGCGTCTTCAATATACGGGATATGTTTTTGTACCATCGCATCGACAATTTCACGAATGGTACCTTCTCCCTCAGTTTTCGGTAGGCTCATTTGAATGAGTCCTGATTTGATCATGCGGGGCATGGTGTCTCCTTGTGACAGTTGGTTCCCCCGGGATGGGGGCTAGTTAATTACCAAAACGTTTGTCTATATCTTTTTTGGATTTCCAACGCACTTTTGAAGTGCGTTGGAAATAAATTGAAAATAAACTGTTACTCATCAAACAAATACTTTTCCAATAATTTCTTATCCTTAACCGATTGAGTATCATTCACAAAGGCAATGTAGTCGTTGGCGGTTTTAAAAAAGGACTCAACAAATTCTTTGTCGATAAGCAGTCCCGCGCGCTTGTTAATCCATTCAAGATAATTAGAAAATTCCCATTTTTCCAAATCACTAACTAATTTTGCTTGCAGTGGGTTTCTGTGAATGTATCTACACAAATGAACCAGGTAATCATCATCAGCAACGTGAATAGATTTGAAAGGACTTTCGAACAGTGTCCCGGTTCGATTGTACATTTTGTTAAACGCTTTCGAATAGCTGTTGAAGACGGCTTGTACAAAGGTGCCGATTGTTACTTCTGAATTTTGACGCAACAAAAAATGATAATGATTCGGCATAAAACAGTACGCTATAACAGTTACATGAAATTCATCAAGGTATTCTCGTACGCGACGCAAAAGAAATCTGTAATTTTCTTTGCTACGGAATATCTTTCCTCGATTACAGCCCCGGTTGTATACATGATAGTAGGAGCCTTTTTCAAAATTGATTTTTCTTTTCATTAAACTTTTATTTGCTTCTTTGCAACGCACTTTAAAAGTGCGTTGCAAAGGAAGCGGTGCAAACCTTTAAACCGCCGATGACGACCTTCCGCGCTTGATGAATTTACCATACCCTTTTTCGATCATTGCTTTTCCGTTGTCAATTGCCACTTTCCCTCTCAGTATGACTGTCTTACATTTCCCTGTAACCTGCCAGCCCTCATAGGCGGAATAATCGCAACGATGATGATGCGTTTTCGCAGAAAGAGTATGTTTTTCATTCGGGTCAAATATCACAATATCTGCATCCGAGCCGATGCCGATGGATCCTTTTTTTGGAAACATGCCGAATACTTTAGCCGCATTAGTGGAAGTCACTTCCACGTATTTATTCAAGCTGATTTTTCCTTTGTGTACGCCTTCGGAATACAGCAATTCCATTCGGTGTTCCAGTCCGGGATGCCCGTTCGGAATTTTGGAAAAATCATTTTCACCCATTTTCTTTTGTTCCCAGTTGAAAGGGCAGTGATCCGTTCCGACAATATTGACAATGCCCTGATTGAGTCCTGCCCACAATGATTCCTGATCTTTTTTCTCGCGCAGCGGCGGACTCATCACCCATTTGGCCGATTCAAAACCCTTGTCATACAGCGAAGCATCAAGCAGAAGGTATTGAACACACGTTTCAACAAAAACTTTCTGATTTCGTTTGGCCGCATCGCGAACCTGATTGAGTGCGCCTTCGCAGGTAAGATGAACAATATACGATGTCACGCCCGTGTGGTAAGCCATGTCGACAAATCGTCCGGAGGCTTCCGATTCGGTGATTTCAGGCTGTGAAAGATAGTGATACAGCGGAGAAAGTTTGTTTTCCGAACGATGCTTGGCAACAAGGAAATCGATCATGTCACCGTTGGTCGCATGCACCGTCACCATGCCGCCTTGCTTTCGAACTTCGTTCATCAAACCAACCATCTGGCGATCGTCGATCATTAATGCGCCTTTATAAGCCATGAACGTCTTAAAAGACGTAATGCCTTCCTTTTCGATCATTTCTTTAATTTCATTTTTCGTGTTGTCATTAAAGTCCGTCACAGCCATGTGAAATGAATAGTCGCCGAGCGCGTTACCGTTCGAGCGTCCTTGCCACGCCTCTAGCGCCGAATGCAGCGACTTACCCTGCGTCTGTAAAATAAAATCAATGACTGTGGTGGTTCCGCCGAATAACGCAGCGCGCGTTCCTGTTTCATAATTATCGCTGGAATATGTTCCCATAAATGGCATGTCGAGATGCACATGAGGATCAATACCGCCCGGGAAAACAAGTTTCCCCCCGGCGTCAATAACCTGATCGGCTTTCATATTCAAGTTTTTCCCAATTGCCGAAATGGTTTCGCCTTCAACAAAAATATCGGCAACGTGATCATCTGATACGGTGATCACCCGTCCGTTTTTGATAAGTAATGACATTGCGTCCTCCAATCTTGAAAAAATCAATTGCCAATAAGACCCGGAGACACTAAGGCTCACGAAGAGAACCAAAAAGTGTCTGTGCGTGGTGTCTTCGAGACTTTGTGAAAAATGGGTTACTGTTTTATTTTCGACTTCATCAATAAATAATAGATTCCTCCGGAAACCAAAACTCCGGTGAACCATGATAAATGGTAAAATATTTCCAGCGCTGGAATCCAGTAACCGATGAGCGCTGATAAAACGCCTGCGGCTAAAGCGACCATTGCGAAAGGATTGAAATTCCTGCCGCCATAGGCATACTCGCTATCGATCTTGTACAAAGCAGCCAAATTCAAAGAGGTTTTTTTTATTAAGTAATAATCGCAAACCAAAATCCCTAAAACAGGCCCTAGTGCCCCGCTGACGAATATTAATATGCTGCTAATTTCATTGAGCAGCCACCACGGGCAAATAATAATGCCGATAAAACCCGTGATAACGCCGCCTCCGAAAAAGCTGATTTTTTTTGGAGATAGATTTGAGAATGCATTTGCCGGCGCAATGACATTGGCCGCAATATTGGTTGTCAATGTTGCCATGATCATAAATATTTGGGAAACAATGACGAGAGTAGGGCTCTCCAGTTTGGCTAACAAAGAGACCGGATCCCACGGCGCATCGTCAGCGATCAAGATATCTTTGAAATTAATTACCGTAGCGCATGTAACGAATATGCCGACAAACGAATACAAAACCATAGCCCCGGGCAATCCTAAAAATTGACCGGCTACCTGGTCTTTTTGTCTGGACGCATAACGCGTGATGTCTGAGATGCTCAACGACATGGTCGCCCAGAAACCTACCATGGCCGTTAGCCAGAGAATGTAACTTAAAAAACTTGGGCTGCCGTCTGTTAGTTTCGTTATGCTCACATTCACAATACTGGATTTAATGGTTTCACCGGTGCGGAATTGTACCACCACAGGTTTTTTGCCGGCTGCCAACGATCCTTTGTCGATTTCCGGATCTTCGGGAAGTTGAAATTTATTCAAAATAGGAATCCAGCCCAACGCCTTTCGAGAGCCATCATTGAGTGGAACAGAAACTTGAAATTCGGCAGCTTTATTACTGCCGTCGGGATTCAGCAGCGGATTTAATTGTAGCATGATGGCGCCATTGATCTCATGCATTACTACTGACGGTTTTCCAAGTTGTTCGCCCTGGTCGAGCACAATACCAAAGCCGCCCGCTTTATTTGCGCTCCACGCGATAAGAACAACGCCGATAATAATTAAAATGGGCGCGGATAAATTTTCCAGCCACTTAATACTTTCAGTGCCCTTCCAGATGAAGTACATATTAACCAGCCAGAACAAACCGAAACATACAAACTTTCCAATGCTTAATTCCGGAGTACCATCACTGCCGGTCAGAGAATTCCAGATTGCATAAAATGCCAAACCGCCGATCCACGTCTGCACGCCAAACCATCCGCAAGCTACAACGGCTCTTAAAATGGAGACGAGGTGAATTCCGGTAATGCCGAAAGACGCTCGTCCGAACACGGGAAAGGGAATTCCATATTTTACGCCCACGTGTCCGTTCAACACCATAGGAATAGTGACCAGAATATTCGCTAAGCCGATGATAATGAGTGAGGCTTGCCAACTCAATCCTGACTTGATCATGTACGACGCTAAAATATATGTCGGTATGCAAACGGCCATCCCAACCCACAAAGCGGCCAGGCTCCACATGTTCCACGTTCTTTTGTTTTTTGGAACCGGCGCCAGATCGGCGCTATACAGAGGGGAAGACGAAAGGTCTTCTGCTAATTCAATGATTTCTGAGTTCATGCGTTTTCTGGTGTATCTGTAATGTTAACAGAAAATTCATTTCCGTCAACCACTCTAGTTTACACGGATAAAACATTCTGCGCGAATCCGCGAAATTTGCGGGGGATAAACTTATTGATCGCTTTAGTGGCAATATTCATCTGCAACCGAAATGGCCGTGGAAATAATATCCAGTCCCTCGTCAATTTGTTCTTTAGTCACGCAGAGCGGAGGCGCAGTGAATATCCAATTCCAGCGAACGAAAGTGAACATGCCGAGTTCTGAGATCTTTGCTGCAACTTTGTTCATCACTTCCATTTCATCCGGTTTTGCGTTCCACGGCGCCATGGGTTCTTTGGTGTCGCGGTTTTTTACGAGTTCGATACAGCCGAGCAGGCCGGTATTGCGATAATCACCGATGGAAGGATGTTTTTTCTTTAATTCGTCAACACGGCTTTCGATATAGCGCCCCATATTCGCCGCATTTTCAATTAGATTTTCTTCTTCATAAATTTCTAGACATGCTAATGCGGCTGCGCAAGCTACCGCATGGGCGGAATAGGTCAATCCAAGCGGCAGCGGTTTGTCATCAAAATTTTTGGCAATTTCTTCCTTAACCATAATGCCGCCGAGCGGAATATATCCGCACGTAAGTCCTTTCGCCATGCACACGATGTCGGGTTCAATTCCGTGATGCTCGATCGCAAACATCTTTCCCGTTCTTCCGAAACCGCTCATCACTTCATCGTCAATCCACAAAATACCGTACCGATCGCAGATCGATTTTAATTTCTTAATATAGCCAGGAGGATATTTGATACAACCGGAGGAACCGGATTCGCCTTCGAATAAGAGCGCGGCAACATTTTGCGGGCCCTCGTACTTGATCACGCGTTCAACATGAGCGGCTGCGCGATCGGAGCATTCCTCGAGCGTTTTACTTCCCCAGGGACATCGGTAAAAATAAGGATTTTCAACATGAACAAAATTCGGCGCAGCCTGGCTGTCCACCGCCAATCGCCGGGGATCGCCTCCGGCTGAAAACGCGCCGTAACTTGCTCCGTGAAACGATTGGTATTGCGTGATGATTTTATGGCGGCCTGTGTAAATGCGAGCTAACTTAACCGCGTTTTCTACCGCCTCGGCGCCGCCCAGCGTAAAAAAAGTTTTGTTCAGATTGCCCGGGCTGATTTCAGATAATTTTTTTCCAAGGTCGCCGCGAACTTTCGTGATCATTCCCGGATAAACATAACTCACTTCATTCATCTGTTTCGTCACCGCTTCAGTTACTTTCGGGTGTCCGTGGCCAATATTGACATTCATCAGCTGAGAGGAAAAATCAAGATAACGTTTTCCACCGCGGGCGTAGAGATAAACGCCTTTTGCTTTTTCGATGTTAATGGGGTTCAATCCGCTTTGTTTCGACCATGAAAAAAGCGTGTGATTTATATTATTCTGCAGAATTTGCTGTGGATCAATCATAGTTTGAATCGTTAAATGAGAAATTCATGAATAATAAAAAAATAATGACAGATTAGTTAAATCAAAAATCGTCAATCTGCAATCTTACAATGTTTTAACTCATCCAATTGGTTCTTGCTTCCGGATTCCACTTGGTTGATGTCTTTTTGAGTTTTGTCCAGAATTCAATGGAACTTTTTCCGGTAATATCGCAGGTGCCGAATTTCGATTCGTTCCATCCGCCGAAGGAAAACGGTTCGCGCGGAACCGGTACGCCGATATTCACTCCGATCATTCCGGCGCTTGCTTTTTCCATGACAATTCGCGCCAGCGCACCGCTTTGCGTGAACACCGCCGCCGCATTACCGTAGTTGGAACTGTTTTCAATTTCCATAGCTTCATCTAAGTTCTTGGAACGAATGATGGCTAATACGGGGCCGAACACTTCTTCTTTGGCAATGGCCATATCGGGGGTTACAAAATCAATGACGGTTGGTCCTACATAAAACCCTTTTTCGCTGCCGGCAACTTTAGCGTTACGTCCGTCGACTAAAATTTTTGCCCCGGCTTTTTCAGCTTCCGTTATGTAACGCTCGATTTTTTCTTTAGCTTCTTTAGTGATTACCGAACCTAGATTTTTCCCTGGTATAATTTTTTTTGCTTCCTCACAAATCTTTGCGACGATGGGATCGATCGGGCCGACGCCGACCATTGCCGAAGCCGCCATGCACCGTTGTCCGGCGCATCCCGACATCGAAGCCGCAACATTCGAAGCGGTCATGTCCACATGCGCATCCGGCAAGACAATAAGGTGATTTTTTGCGCCGCCCAATGCAACACAGCGTTTGAGGCTTGAACACGAGCGTTTATAAACGATTTTGGCGACTTTGGTTGATCCGACAAACGATACGGCTTCTATTCCTGGATGATCGCATATCGCCTCGACGATTTCCCGATCGCCGTTAACAACATTAAAAACGCCGTCCGGCAAACCGGCTTCCTTCAGCATTTCAGCTATTCGATTGGAACTGATCGGAACTTGTTCGGAAGGTTTAAGAATAAAACAGTTTCCGAGAACAATTGCGTTAGGCAAGGTCCAGTGCGGAACCATGTGCGGAAAATTAAACGGCACGATTGAAGCTACAACGCCCAGCGGTTTATGCTCAACGCGGCATTCCACACCCGCGCTGACTTCCATAACTTCACCTGCAACCAACTGCGGCATGGAACAGGCAAATTCAGTCAGTTCGATACTTTTCGCAACTTCAGCAATAGATTCATCCATGGTTTTGCCGTTTTCTTCATGAACGATGACGGCAAGTTCGTTCAGATGTTTTTCCATTAAGGTTTTGTAGCGATAAAATATCTGAACGCGTTCTTTGATCGGCGTATTGGACCATTTGGGGAAAGCCGTTTGGGCCGCTTTTACAGCCTGGTCAAGATCGTCTTTGCCGGACAATGGAACTTTAGAGATTACGGCGCCGTCGCTCGGGCACAATACGTCCAAGGTTTTATGCCCGTTGGAAGAAAAATTTCCCGCTATATAATTTTTTACTTCAGGATACTTCATTGCCAACACCTCCCAATCTAATAAAAAAATAGTACGTGCGACCTGCTTGATTGAATGTTCACATTGCAAACAATACGAAAGAGACTGGAATAAAAAAGATTTGTTAACACATAGGTCAGACTTGACACATAAAAACTAATGTTTTTAGTTCAACATTACAATAATAATTTAATCGGCGGGATGATTGGGCGGGTTCAGTTTTGGTGGGATAATAACCGGCGGGTTACATAACTTTTATAATTATCTATTTCCTCCCGCTTTTTATTCTCATTCCAGCGTAATTCACCGGCCATCAGATTTCCAACTATTTCACAAGCATCCATTCCTAAACAGGTGTTCATCCCGATCGGCGTTCTCCGGAGCATGACGTCTGTTAGGGTCTTGGCCCATTCATGTCTCACAGCATATATGACTTGAGCTCTTAAGTCGGAACCATGGGAACAAATTTTTTTAAACCCGCCAGGATGTAAGTCTGCCACTTTCAGCACGTCTTCAAAATGTGTTCCGTACAGTGTAACCAGATGACGAAAGGACATTTCATCGATGTTCCAGCGCCGATGTGCGTCCGCAAAATTGTTTGTTATATACGATTCAACATTTTCCATGGCACCGCCCCATAGCGGGATGATATCGGTCAGGCATACTGGCGATAACTCAGATGTCTTTTTATGTGCGGCATCAATTGCCAATTGGGCCGCATGACGATATGTGGTCAGCTTGCCGCCAACGAGTGATATAAGATTTGTAATACCGTCTGTCTTCCCATGGTCAATGATGATGTGCCGCCGAGTGATTGCGCCGGGATTTTTTTTACCGGAATAAGGCAACGGACGCACACCGGAAAATGAAAACAAAATCGAGTTGCGATTGATCTCCGCCGCAGGAAAACATTGGTTTGTTTCCGTAATCAAATAATCGATTTCTGATAATGAAGGTGCGAGTTCATCCAAGGAATTCCGATGGCGAACATCCGTTGTGCCTATCAGATAATAATTCAACCAGGGGAGAATAAAGAACGGCCTTCCGTCCAATCGCGCATTCGAATAGATGGCATGACGGGGGCCGTCAGTGAATCGCGGCACCACAATGTGGCTTCCGCGCGTTCCGCCGATCATTGGCCTGCGGGAAGCTCTATGGGGATTTACAATTTCGTCGATCCACGGCCCGGCGGCATTGATCACGACGCCACACTCAAATTCTTTGTCTTGACCAAGAATCAAATCTTTAGCGATAACAGATTGCACCCGATTATCTTTTTTATTCAAACGAATAACTTGATGATGGTTGTAAATTTTAGCTCCGTTTTCCTCAGCAGAATGCAGATTCGCCAGCACAAGACGTTCCGGGTACCGACACTGCGCATCCCAATATGCGATGCCTCCTCGTAATTCACGTTTATCTAATCCCGGTTCGATCTCATTCAGTTGATCTGGCGTAAAGGTCTCGTGAAGCGGCATGGAGCTGTTAGTTGATAAAAACTCATATAGCTTCATTCCAAACCGGAGCGTGGTCTTCCAATGCGGTGAGTAACGGTAAACACTCAGCAATATGTGCAGTGGATGTATGTTATGCGGATGGATATGCAGGAGGATTTCTCTTTCGCGCAGGGACTCACGAACGAGGCCAAATTCTCCATGTTCAAGATACCGAAGGCCGCCGTGAATAAGTTTGCTTGATGCCCAGCTGGTGCCGGAACAAAAATCATTTTTTTCAAGCAGGGTAACATCCCATCCGCGCATGGCCGCGTCGCGCGCTATGCCTGCGCCATTAATTCCGCCGCCGATTACTACGAGTTTTTTCATCACATTAATGTACGGAAATATTGAGTCGAATGTTTTAGATTTGTAAGGTCGTCTGATAACGGTTTGCCGCGAAGGCAAATAATTGGGGCGATTACATGGCTATAGATATTATTTAAAATAATTATCCGCCAACTTGTGAAAATACCGTATTGACATGGATCATATCCGAAATACCCAGCGGATGATGTTCCGGTTTGTCAATGATGATTCGTTCGCGGATCCATTGTTCTAATTCGTCATCGGATCGTCCGCTTCGGATGAATCCCTTCACATCAAGTCCGTCATTGGAAAATAAACACCATTTCAATTTTCCAAGGGAGGTAAGGCGGATGCGGTTACAGGACGAACAAAAATGTTCCGCATACGGATCGATGAATCCGATCTTTCCGGCGAAACCCGGAATTTCGAAGAGCTTGGCGGGGCCCGTTTTTTCAGATTCAGTAACCGGAGTTAATTCGTAATGTTGGGAAACAATATTTTTCAGTTGTTCTGTTTTGATGATGCGCGCGTGTTCAAATTCATTTCCCAGGCCGCCGGAAGACGGCATGTATTCTATGAAGCGTATGTGCAGCGGAGTTTTACGCGCAAGCTCGACGAAATCGTAAATTTCACCGTCATTAAATCCATTCATCACGACCATGTTCAGTTTGACCGGTGTGAATCCTAATTCCACCGCGCGCCAAATTGCATTCCATACCTGGTCAAATCCGTCAAATCGCGCGAGGCTCTTGAATTTATTTTTGTCCAGCGTGTCAAGACTGATGTTAACGCGGTGCAGTCCGCTTTTTTTGAATTCATCCGCGAGTGGGTTCAGAAGGTATCCGTTGGTTGTCATAGCGAATGATTTCAACGGTAATTTTCCGATCCGATGAACCAGTTCAACAATGTCTTTTCTGACGGTTGGCTCTCCGCCCGAAATGCGTATCTTTTCAACGCCGAGCCGGACAAATACTTTTGCAATGCGTTCGATCTCATCATATGTGAGGAGTTCTTCGCGCGGAACAAACTCGACGCCGTCCGACGGCATGCAATACACGCAGCGGAAATTGCACCGGTCGGTAACCGAAATTCTCAGATAATCTATTTTGCGGTTGAATCCGTCTATCAATGGCATGTGAAATTCCTGTATTACTTTAAAAGCATGACGGATTTTAGTTAAATAAATTTCAAAAATCAATGGTATGAACCATGAATTATCTGCAGCTGTGTTGAATATAAAAAGAATAGAACGTATATTTTCCGGCAATTGGAATTATTAAAAATGAAGCTATAAGGACAAACTTATGCGAACCATTCGAGCCCCACGCGGCAATCAACTCACTTGCAAAAGCTGGCTTACGGAAGCACCGATGCGTATGCTGATGAATAATCTCGATCCTGAGGTTGCGGAGAATCCGCAAGAACTGGTTGTGTATGGCGGCTCAGGGAAGGCGGCGAGAAATTGGGAATGTTTCGATGCTATCGTGAAATCACTTCAGAATTTAGAGAATGATGAAACTTTGCTGGTGCAATCCGGTAAACCGGTTGCAGTATTCAAATCCCATTCTGACGCGCCTCGTGTGATCATCGCCAATTCCAACATAGTTCCGCACTGGGCCACGTGGGAAAATTTCCGCGAATATGAAAAAATGGGGTTGACCATGTACGGACAAATGACGGCGGGGAGCTGGATCTACATTGGAACGCAGGGTATCTTGCAAGGCACGTATGAAACATTCGCCGAATGCGCGAGAAAACATTTTAAGGGCACGCTTAGAGGAACGATCACGTTGACTGCAGGGTTAGGCGGAATGGGCGGCGCACAACCTTTGGCTGTTACGATGAATGATGGTGTGGCAATTTGCGTAGAGGTAGATCCGCAGCGTATTCAGCGCCGGCTGGAAACCAAATATTGCGACGTGATGGTAAAAGATCTCGACTCCGCATGGAAATTGGCGCAGCAATTTAAGATCAAAGGCGAAGGAAAATCGATCGCGCTTTTGGGCAATGCGGCGGATATTTTGCCGGAATTGCTGAAACGCGGCATGATCCCGGATATCGTTACGGATCAAACTTCAGCGCATGATGCGCTAAACGGTTATGTCCCGTCGGGATTGAATGTAGAGGAACTTGCAGAATGGCGCAATAACAAACCCGACGAATACATCCGCCGTTCTATGGAGTCTATGGCAACGCATGTACGCGCTATGCTGGAGTGCCAGAAAAAAGGCTCTATTGTTTTTGATTACGGAAATAATATTCGAGCGCAGGCTCAGAAGCAGGGCGTCGCCAACGCATTTGACTTTCCCGGATTTGTACCGGCATTCATTCGTCCGTTATTTTGCGAAGGACAAGGGCCTTTTCGCTGGGCGGCATTGTCCGGCGACCCGGAAGATATTTTCGTAACAGACCGTGCGCTCATGGACGCATTTCCTAAAAAGGAAGGGTTGCAACGTTGGCTCGGACAAGCAAAGGAAAAAATTCAATTTCAGGGACTTCCGTGCAGAATTTGCTGGTTGGGTTATGGCGAGCGAGAAAAAGCCGGACTGGTATTCAACGAACTGGTTCGCACAGGTATGGTTAAAGCGCCGATCGTGATCGGGCGTGATCATTTGGATTGCGGTTCGGTTGCGTCACCCAACCGCGAGACGGAAGCGATGAAAGATGGAAGCGACGCGATTGCCGACTGGCCGCTGCTCAATTTTGCGATCAATGCGGTTAACGGAGCAACCTGGGTTTCCCTGCACCACGGCGGCGGAGTGGGTATCGGGTATTCAATTCATGCAGGAATGGTCATAGTTGCCGACGGAACTCCGGAAGCGGCGAAACGGTTACAACGTGTTTTGACAAGCGATCCCGGGATGGGCGTTGTGCGGCACGTGGATGCAGGTTACGATGAAGCCGTTAAAGTTGCGAAGGCAAAAGATGTGAAGATACCGATGATGAAATGAAAATGACTTACGCGCATTTTATTCTTGATTCAGGTTCCCCAGCGCCTCGAAATATTTTTTGATCAATTCCTCATAGTCTTTGGAATAACCCTGTTTCATCTCCTTGAGAAGTTCCTGCCGTAATTTGTTTTTACGATCAGTAAGATCTTTCGAAAGCTCATTAGGCGATTTGGATTTATACTCTTTCCCCGTTTCGCCCATTCTTTTTTCACTTTGATCTTTTTCCTGTTGTGATTTTGTCGCGTCGAGCATGCGCTGTAATATTTTCTGTTGTCGCTGAATCGTCTCGCGGCCGATATTTTTCTTCTGCATATCTTTTATCACTTCGTCCATTTCCTTCGCCATGTTCTCCAGTTTGCCTTTGATATCCTGGTGTCCCTGCAATCCGGACTGCATATTTTCAAGGGATTCTCTCAGCGCCTGTTGTTCCGCCATCATGCGGCCAAGCTGTGCCTGTTGTTCCGGCGTCATACTGCCTGGATTTTGCTCCCCAAACGGCATCATACCGTCATTGATTCCTTGCTGCCGGCCCGCCATTTTCTGAAGGTCTTCCATCAGCTGTTCAAGCCCTGTTCCGGATTGACCGTTGTTGATTTTATCCATGGATTGAAGCAATAACTTGACTGCATCGTTCACGGCGACCATGGATGTATTTTGATTGCTGGTTGCGCGAATCGTGTTGCGTTCCTCAAGGTTTTTCACCGCATCGTTCATGGTGTTTAATGATTGCGCGACAATTTTGCCGAGGGCCGTTGTGACATAAAAAGTCTTGTTGGACAATTCTATCAGATTTTCGGTCACGCGGCTCATATTGGAAAGAATGTCAGCCTGTTGCTGCGCCGTCGCGCGAAATTGAGGGCTTGTGAATGCCAGCGACCGGGTGTCTATCATCACGCGTTCCTGTTCTTTTGATATTTCTAACATATCCACTACAATTTTTTGCATGGCATTCATGATCTGTTGATTCTGCTGCTGCAGGAACTCCTGCCGTGCTTTTTGCAGCTGTTGAGCAAGTGAATCGAGACCATCCTTAATTTCCTGTTGGTTCTGTTTGTTCTCTTTCGTGTTTTGCTGCCCTCCTTGAATAGCGGACTTGGATTGATCCATTTGTTTCTGCATCTGTCCGCTTTCCATCTGGTTTATCGCCCTGTCCAGTTCCTTCGTTTCAGCCTTCTTATCAATATCCTTTACAAGATCGCTCAATTCCTTGCTTTTCTGTTCCAGGTTTTCCAGCGATTGTTTAATCTTTTCCTGTTCTTTAGCCAGCGCAGACCTCTCGTTTTCATTTTTGATTTTTTTTGACAATTCATTCAGCTGTTCCTGCCGTTGCCGGAGGTCTTCTGCTTGCTTTTTCAGCAGGTCGAACATTTGTTCGGCTTTAATACGCTTGAGCAGTTCTACTGTTCTGTCCATACTCTTTTTGAACGATTCCTGATCAAACTTGAAATTCCTGAGCGCGTCCTTCATTTGTTTCTGATCAAAATTGTTTTTCATAGCCTGCTGCAGCTGCCGCATGATTTCCTGCATCTCTTTGCTGTTAACTTCAGAAAGCAGTTTTTGAAGTTCCTGATACTTATCCAGCGTCTCTTTAGACAGCAATTTATTTTCCTTCATTTTTTCCGTCATCTTATCGAGCGACTCCTTCATCGCTTCGATGTCCTTCTGCATCTTTTCCTGTTTTTCGGCTAGCTGTTTTATTTTCTCCTTATCTTTCCAGTCCAGTTTTTTATTTTCCTTAAGCAATTCCTTATTTATTTCTTCCAGTTCCTTTCTAATATCTTCGCTTTCTTTTACTATATCCTCGGATTTGGCAATATGCTGATCCTGTTCTTTGTTGACTTCGGAGAGTATTTCTTCCAGCGATGGAAACCTCAGTTGGCGGACCTCACTCTTAGAGCTCTTAGGCCCGCTGACGGCGTCATTGTCAAAAACCTCGAGGTAGTACAAGATTCGGTCTTCGGGCTGCAGGCCAAGCGAGGAAAAATTCCATATATAAGGTATGCTTTGATTGATAAGCGAACGATTGACTAATAAAGATAAGTCCAGCGAGGAAAGCCCGCCTGATGCAGCAAGATCTCCATTGGTCTGTTCGATCTTGTAATGCAGGATTAATTTAGTCAAGCCAAAATCGTCCTGAACTTCCGAGAGCAATCGTACGGTCATATTTTCATTTATGTCCAGATCCTTATCGGGTTCAACCAGTCTGACAAGGGGGAATTCATCGGCAATCACAGCCAACCGGTATTCAACGGGGTTACTGCTCTCGACATTTTCCTTATCCTTAAGCAGCAGGTAGTATGTCAGGTTTCTGCGCAATTGAAAAGACGCTTCTGCTTTCTGCTGCGAGAACTTGCCCAATTGGAGAGGTAACGTTGAACTATCTGAAAAAACTATCTGCGCAGTTTTAAGCGGTTTAGTAGTTTCGATCATCAGTTTGATAACCGATCCTTTCAGGGCCGTTACATCACCGATATTTTCATCTTCAGATCTTGTTCCCAATCCGGAATAATCCGGATAGTCGATCTCGATTTGCAGACGCTTGACCGCCGGGCGTTTGAGGGTGGTGATATGAAAATCATCCGACTTCAATGTACGCCGCCGCGGCGAGTTCTTATCAAGAGCGGTTGCATAATAAAACAGATCATATCTGACATTGGGGATTTCAAATTTAAAAACTCCAGCTGAGTCTTTCTTTAACATTTCTTCCTTAAACAATTCGACGCCGGCAGTCCGAATCCAGATTGAAATCCGGTCGGGAAGTACCGGAGACAAAACCGGATCAGGAACAAGTTCTATGGTTATGGTTGCATTCTGGCCGTGTAGAATTTCTATATTACCCGGCATTATTTTCCATGTGAATGGAGGAGGGTCGTGTATTTCCAAATTTGGATTAAGAAGTCGGGCGAAGGCATTGGTTAAAGGACTATACCATATGACCATGACGGTTAGGGAAACCGCCGCAACGATTGAACAACGGCGTATTGCTTTCCTAAAGCGGCTGTAATTTACAGTGAGTGTAAAGTCCAGCTGGTGTGTCGCGGATTGAATCGTCTGCAGTGCGGCCTGCACCAGCGAATCGGAATAGTCGGGTGATTCCCTCAGGCCGTAAATTTGTATGGCATTCGCAAGTCGATCCTTTATTTCAGGAAACCGCTCGCCAACTTTTTTTGCCAGTGTAATATCATCAAACGAATAAGCAATTCCAGAGAACCGCAGTAACGGATAAAATAAAAAAATGATGCACGATATGGCAACAGAAACAAGAGCTGCAAGGGCAATAATCCATCGGCCGATAACATCAGGCGAGAAAAAAAGTTCAGTTAAACCGGCGCTGATAATTATGGTGAAAGAAAATGAGACAAACCATAGCATGCCGGAGTAGAGCGTTACAAGGTTCTCTCTGCGCCTCAGGGCATCAATCTTTGTTTTGAGTTCGGCGTATAATTCGTTTGTGGACATATTACTGTAACGTCTGCCCTACGGAATTGTTCTATTTCTTAGGCAAAATTATTTGAATTGCAGCTAAGCAACCCGATCCCAAAATTATACAAAGAGTTTGGCTTAAAAACAAAAAACACCGATAAAAAATAGTACATCGGTGTTTTTAGGCATATTGTTTGAATAGACTACAGTCTATTGAGAAGTTCTTTTTGATGGAGTTCCGACTTTTTCTTGTTTTGATCTTTTTCTCTTGTTATGATCAATTCTGCTTCTTTGAAAAAATCAGACTTCGCGGCTAAATAATAAATGATAAAATCGGACGAATCGTGTAAAAAAATTTTATTCCCTTGCTCATCCGTGATGCAGATATTTTTCAAATCAATTGATTTACTTAGATATTTTTTGGACAACGATTCGACAAGTTTTATTTTATCATTAGGAGTCAAATACGAGAACGTGTAAGTGAAAAGGAACATCTTGTTCTTAAAGAAATGCATTTCGCATTTAGTCTTATGGCCGCCCAGCAAAAACTTGTAAAATAAAATTTGATTTTTTAAAACGGTAATATTGGCCAGCCTGCAGTGGGGTTCGCCATATTTTTTGAGTACGTCTTCGCTGCTGCCGCCCAACTCCGGTTTGGCGGAAACGGCCGATTCAACCGAAGCCAATTTGTTGCCGGCGGACAACAAACTTACATACGACCGGATGTTACCATATTTTGCCGACAATCGCTCATAATACCGGCTTCGCGAATAATAGTATTCAGTCTGCGAAGGCAGTGCCTTCTTCAGTTTACGTAGAATTCTTTTCATGAGGCAATTCTAATCAGAGATTAATCGTCGATTGATGGCAGATAATTAAATCCGGGAATGCCGGTCTAATTTTCGATCGATAAAATCAAATGAATTCGTGTGATCCTGTGGTAATGTGAACCGGTTTGTGAACTTAAAGACATTTCGATCTTTTGTCAAGAAAAAATAAATCCGGCATAAATTGTCTGCCGGGATATCTCAAACAAGAAAATAAATAAAAACACCGATAAGGGCGTCTCATCGGTGTCTTATTTAGAAAAAATATTGGAAAGATTATTTGACCTTTTCACTCCAGACTTTGGCTTGCGTGAATAGCATCAGGTAATCCCGACCGCCGGCTTTTGAGTCCGTGCCGCTCATATTGAAACCGCCGAAAGGATGCGCGCCGACCATAGCGCCGGTGCATTTACGGTTTAAATAGAGGTTGCCGACATGGAATTCCGCTTTCGCACGTTCGATCTTATTTTTGTTTTTGGAATAAACTGCGCCGGTCAACCCGTATTCGGTATTATTTGCAATTTCCAAAGCTTCATCATAATTCTTTGCCTTGATCACAGCCAGCACCGGACCGAAAATCTCTTCCTGGGAAATCGTGTCTTTTGGTTTCACGTTATCCACGATGGTCGGCGTGAGGAAACTTCCCACGGTGTCGTCTTTAGTTCCGCCGAAAACGATCTCTCCGCCTTCCTGTTTCGCTTTGTCAATGTACCACATCATGCTTCCAAGCGCTTTGTCATTGATCACCGGGCCCATATAGTTTTTAGGATCAACAGGATTTCCAACCGTCAGTGTTTTCGCTTTATCAAGCAGCTTACTCATGAATTTCTGATGCACGCTCTCAACCACGATGGCGCGCGAGCAGGCGGAACATTTCTGTCCCTGGAATCCGAATGCGGAGTAGAGGACGCCTTCAGCCGCTTTATCAAGATCGGCTTCATTGTCTACGATAATAGAATCCTTTCCTCCCATTTCTGCCACCACGCGTTTGATCCAGAGCTGGCCGGTCTGCGTTTCAGCTGCGGCTTTGTTAATATGCAAGCCGACAGACTTTGAGCCGGTGAACGCAATGAAACGCGTTAAAGGATGCTTGGTCAGCGCATCGCCCATACCGGAACCCGGCCCGGGCACGAAGTTGAGAACGCCTTTCGGTAGACCAACTTCTTCCATCAATTCGAAGAACTTGATCGCTATAGAAGGCGAATCGCTGGAAGGTTTTAGTACAACGGTATTTCCCGCAACAATCGCGGCGGTGGTCATGCCAACAAGAATAGCCAGCGGGAAATTCCACGGCGGAATAACCGCGCCGACACCAAGCGGTATATAGAGTAAACGGTTTTTCTCGGCGGGAAGTTTTACCAACGGCTGATCGCCGGCGTAACGAAGCATTTCGCGTCCGTAAAATTCCATAAAGTCAATCGCTTCTGCCGTATCGGCATCCGCTTCGACCCAGCTCTTGCCAACTTCATATACCATCCATGCTGAAAATTCATGTTTACGTTTGCGCATGATCGCGGCGGCTTTGAAGAGATATTGCGCGCGTTTTTCGGGTGTAACTGTGCGCCATTTCAGAAATTTTTCATGCGCCAGTTCAATCGCTTTATTCGCATATTCTTCATTAGCCTGATAGAACGTGCCGATCACTTGCTCGCGATTCGAAGGATTGAGCGAGCGTAAGGTCTGATTGGTGCGAATGCGGTCGCCGTCAATGATGACGAAATATTCTTTACCGAGTTCACTTTCAACTTTTTTTAATGCTTTTTCAAATGCCTTCTTGTTGGCAGATTTAGAAAAATCCGTCAAGGGCTCATTTTTGAAAGCGCTTATTTTTTTTCCGGCCATGGTCAGCTCCTATATTTTTTTTGTGTTCATAGTGTCGATTCAAACGTTGCAGAATATAACGATATTCCAAATTTGATTCAAGCAAATAACGACTGCAAATTGTAATATTATTCTCAAAAAAGGCTGTTTGGGATCAGTGGGTCGCTATCGGCAGTCGGTTGGTGATTATTGTTTATTATGGATTTAATCCGGAAATAGAGCTGCAATTTTAGCTCTCTTTACAAAATCACCGAGTTGAAAGTAAACGGTCTGTCGCAGCCATTCACAACGGCGTTCCCGCAATTCTTGAATTAAAGATTTCTTCGATATGTTCCTTATTCGGAAACGTAAGAATCACAAAACCGATGAGGATCAGTGAGGTGATCGCATTCAACCAAATCGACGGCGTCTCCTGTATGGTGCCGTTGAATGTGCCGATTAAACAAATGACCAAACCAAAAAGCGCAGGCGCTTCCAGCATGGCGAGGCGCACGATAATAGCAGATCGGATGATGGCCAATATTTTTTCAGCCGGACTGTCAATAACGCGGCCCTGTCCGTCTTTCATTACTTTAGTTACGCCGTTCCGGAGCACGGAGGAACTGAGTAAAAGATTGAACACAACGCGCGCTACAGTGTAAACGCCGGCCGCAATCATAATGTGCGCAAGGGTCAGTAAATTAATCAGATCGTAATCGTCATTCGCGATGCGAGCGTCAACAGACATCGTTTGTGATGAATAAACAAATAGAACGACGCCCATGAACATCACCACGCCGAGGCCGATCGCGCCCTGAATAATCTGAATAACACGGACATTCTGCGGCGTAAGTGCCGTTTGGAATTCGGATAGGGTAACTTCGGATAATGAGTTCATTTTCGTTTCTCCTGTTTGAATTGAGACGGCGTGCACATTGAGATTGACAAACAGAGATGGAAAAAATAGTACTATTTTTTTCGTATGATTTATTCAAATCCTAATTATGATACAGCAGATCGTCCGTCAACGTATACGTGCTGAGCGCTTTCATGTAATTAGCGCGCTCGAATGCGGCCGGATCGGCAACCGATTTCTGGCTCATACTGCCGAGCATTTGTTCGACGGACACGTATTCATGTTCCTTCATCCAGGTTTCCATGCCGCGTAGAATTTCAGTTATACGCCCGATCCCGTTTTGTAACAAGGCCGAACAAACCATCGTTACATGGGCACCGGCCATCAGCATTTTAAGGGCATCTTCATGCGTATGAATGCCGCCGGTCGCGGCGAGGCTCGCTTTGATGCGGCCGTGAAGTATGGCAACCCACCGCAATGGAAGACGCATGGACTGCGGCGTGCTCAGCATAACGTTTGGAACCACTTCCAGTTTTTCAAGATCGATGTCCGGTTGATAAAACCGGTTGAACAAAACCAGCGCGTCAACACCCAATTTGTCGAATCGCTTCGCCATATGGGCCAGTGATGTGAAGTAAGGGCTCAGTTTTACGGCAACAGGAATTTTCAGGTTTTTAATCGATCGGGCGGTCTCTAGATACCGTTGTTCCAGTTGTTCGCTCGTTTCCGTAACATCGGCCGCAACGTAATACATGTTAAGTTCGATGCCGTCAACGCCCGTCTCCTGAATTTGTTTCGCGTATTGGAGCCAACCGTTATTCGACGAGCCATTGAGGCTTGCGATGATAGGGATATTCACCGCTTCGCGCGCTTTCCGGATATGTTCAAGATATTCCTCAGGCCCTTGATTGTATTTTTGCAGATCGACAAAATAAGAAAGGGCTTCCGAGAAACTTTCCGTGCCGTGCGTCATGTGATAATAAAGCTCCATCGCTTCGTGCGTGATCTGTTCCTCGAAAAGCGAGTACATCACGATCGCGGATGCGCCGGCATCTTCCATACGACGGATATTCGCAATATCCTTGGACAACGGAGAAGCCGAGGGAACGATCGGGTTTTTTAACTTCATTCCCATGTACGACGTAGATAAGTCCATAAAGGTACCTTTCTAAATTTATTAGATTAACATTTATTCAGTCAAAAAATTTCAGTCATAATCCATGCGATTCTGACTTTAAAATCAATATTAAAGCCGTCGAATGACCCTGTTAATGATCCGAGATGTCTTTCCCGTTTTCGCCGTAATGGAGCGTCGCCATCTGTTCATAAAAATTCCAGCGCTTATTAATATCATCCTGCGCCTGTTTGGCCAGAGTTTTCGCCATTTCCGGATCGCTCATGGTCAGCATCTTATAACGTGTTTCGTTGTATGCATAATCCTTGAATGAAATACTCGGCGCTTTGGAATCCAGAACCAGCGGGTTCTTTCCTTCCATTGCCAGATTCGGATTATATCGATACAGCGGCCAATGTCCGCTGTCCGTAGCGGCTTTTTGCTGGTGCAGGCCGAGTCCCATATTAATGCCGTGCGCGATACAGTGGCTGTAGGCGATGATCACCGACGGGCCGTCGTACGCTTCTGACTCGAGAAATGCTTTGACAGTTTGCGTATCGTTGGCGCCCATGGCAATTTGCGCGACGTACACATGTCCGGCGCTGATCGCCATGAGTCCGAGGTCTTTTTTCGACACGCGTTTTCCTGCCGCGGCGAATTTAGCCACGGCGGCGCGGTTGGTCGATTTGGACATCTGTCCGCCGGTATTGGAATAGACTTCCGTATCGAGTACCAGAATATTTACGTTACGTCCCGAGGCGAGTACGTGATCAAGTCCGCCGTAACCGATATCATAAGCCCATCCGTCGCCGCCGACGATCCAGACGCATTTCTTCACCAGAATGTCGGCAATAGTCAAAAGCGTTTTTCCCTCGGTTGATTTGATCGACGCTAATTTTTTCTTCAAGGCTTCCACGCGTTCACGCTGATCGTGAATATCCGATTCGTCAACTTGTTTTGCCGTTAGAATGGACTGCGCGAGATCGTCGCCAACTTGCGAAGCCAGTTTTTGCAGAAGTTCACGTGCATATTCGTTTTGTTTGTCCATCGTGAGCCGCATGCCGAGGCCGAACTCCGCGTTATCTTCAAAAAGTGAATTAGACCATGCCGGGCCGCGTCCTTCTTTATTTTTTGCCCACGGCGTAGTCGGGAGATTGCCTCCGTAGATCGAGGAACAGCCCGTTGCGTTGGCGATAACGGTGCGGTCGCCGAAAAGCTGGCTCAGCAGTTTCAGATACGGCGTTTCGCCGCAGCCGGAGCAGGCGCCGGAGAATTCAAATAACGGCTGAAGAAATTGCGACCCTTTGACCGAGCCGGTTTGAACATTGCGCCGGTCGATCTCGGGCAGATTGAGGAAGAAATCCCAATTCGTGCGTTCATTATCGCGTAATGGCGGCTGTGGAACCATGTTGATCGCCTTGAGTCGTGTTTCACTTTTGTTTTTCGCAGGGCAAACATCAACGCAGATGCCGCAGCCGGTGCAGTCTTCAGGCGCAACCTGGATCGAATACATCATACCGGGATATTCTTTGCCTTTATACGGCGTTGATTTGAACGTCGCGGGTTTGGACGAAAGCTCTTTTTCGTCATAGACTTTGATGCGGATCGTGGCGTGCGGGCAAACCAGCGCGCATTTGTTGCATTGGATACACACTTTGGGATCCCATGCCGGAATTTCCAGCGCGATATTTCTTTTTTCCCACTGGGCCGTGTCGCTTGGGAACGTGCCGTCAACAGGCATCGCGCTGACAGGCAGATCATCGCCGAGGCCTGCAATGATTTTAGACGTAACATTCTGAACAAAATCCGGAGCCTTCGAGGAAACGACCGGCGGCAATTCGATTTTGCTCGTTACCGATTTAGGAACTTCCACCTGATGTAAATGGACCAAGGTCTGATCAACGGCGTTGAAATTGATCCGCACAATTTCTTCGCCTTTCTTGCCGTACGTTTTTTCAATGGAGGCTTTAATCGCTTCGATGGCCTTGTCGCGCGGCAGAATTCCGGAAATGGCGAAGAAACAGGTTTGCATGATCGTGTTAAATCGTCCGCCCATGCCGGTGTCTTTGGCCACAGTGTAGCCGTCGATCACATAGAAATTTAATTTTTTGTCAATGATCTGTTTCTGAACCGTGCGCGGCAATGTATTCCAAACTTCATCTTTTCCGTACGGACTGTTGAGCAGGAATGTGCCGCCGTCCACTATGGTTTTCAGCATGTCATATTTTTCAAGGAACGTGTATTGGTGGCAGGCAACAAAGTTGGAGGAATTAACCAGATACGACGACTGGATCTGTTTCGGCCCGAAACGCAAATGGGAAATGGTAACCGAACCGGATTTTTTGGAATCGTACACGAAATAACCTTGCGCGTAATTATCCGTATCTTCACCGATGATCTTGATGGAATTTTTGTTCGCGCCAACCGTGCCGTCCGCACCGAGCCCGTAGAACAGCGCGCGCACCACATCTTTGCCTTCCGTGGTCAATGACGGATCGTAGCTCAGGCTTGTGTGGCTCACGTCGTCGTTAATGCCGATGGTGAAATGATTTTTCGGCTGCGGCTTGGCCAATTCGTCAAAAATACCTTTGACCATCGCGGAAGTAAATTCTTTCGATGATAGTCCGTAGCGGCCGCCGACGACTCTCGGGAATGCAAAAGGTAATTTGCCTTCGCCCATCGATTCGGTGAGCGCCGTCAGCACATCCTGATACAAAGGTTCGCCCGCACTGCCGGGTTCTTTTGTGCGGTCGAGCACAGAAATTTTCTTTACTGTTTTTGGTAACGCATCGATGAATTTATCGATCGCAAACGGGCGGTAGAGATGAACTTTCAGCACGCCGACTTTTTCACCTTTGTTCATCATGTAGTCAACGGTTTCCTGCGCGGTGGTTGCTCCGGAGCCCATGATGATAATGACGCGTTCCGCATCGGGCGCGCCGTGATAATCGAATAAGTGATATTGCCGTCCGACGATCTTGGCAAATTTATCCATGGTTTTCTGAATGATGTCGGGGCACTTTGCGTAATACGGATTAACTGATTCGCGTCCCTGGAAAAATACGTCCGGGTTCTGCGCAGAACCGCGCATGAATGGACGGTCCGGTGAAAGAGCGCGCATGCGGTGCGCGCGGATGAGTTCCTCATCCATCATCGCGCGAAGATCTTCCTCGGAAAGTTGTTCCACTTTCATCACTTCGTGCGATGTGCGGAATCCGTCAAAAAAATGGATCAGCGGTAAACGCGCTTCCAGTGTCGCGGCATGAGCAATAAGAGCGAAGTCCATAACTTCCTGAACCGAGTTAGAAACGAGTTGTCCGAATCCCGTAGCGCGAACCGCCATCACGTCCGAGTGGTCGCCGAAAATGGACAACGCCTGCGACGCCACCGACCGCGCGGCAACGTGAAATACTGTGGAAGTAAGTTCACCCGCAATTTTATACATATTTGGAATCATCAGCAGTAAACCCTGCGATGATGTGAATGTCGTTGTCAATGCGCCTGTTTGTAATGCGCCGTGAACCGCGCCCGCCGCGCCGCCTTCACTCTGCATTTCCATCACGGAAGGAACCGTTCCCCAAATATTTTTTTGTCCGTGCGCCGACCATTCGTCCGACCATTCGCCCATAGCCGAGGACGGTGTGATGGGATAAATAGCGATAACTTCGTTTAATTTATGAGCAACATACGCCGCCGCCTCATTACCATCCAAAGTGACCATAGTTCGTTTCATGGAATTTCCTATTAATTTATTGAATTTATTATATTTAAAATATTATCATATCTTTGATTAGTTGAGTTAAAGATAAGGAATTCATATCCCCGCAACAATGACCGATGTCATGTTTTTAACTGATTTATGTCGGAAACAGGAAATTAGGTGAAATGGGGAAAATCGGTGGATCTAAGGGATTGTCCCGATTTTTCGGTCTATTCTTGCTTGCAGGTATATTAGCGGAAATCCTTGGTTATGGAAAGTACCGATAAATTTCTTTTCGGTGCAAAACGCGCTCAAAAACGACTATGCTGTTTTCTAATTTGATGCCAACTCGATACGAACCGAAACGAATCTTGTAATATGTTGGATAGCCCTTCATTGCTTCGATCTTTCCTGTTTCAGTAATGGATTTTGAAGATGGCATTGTTTCAAAAACAAATCTTTCGATTTCTTTTCTTGGTAAAGGCGGGATTTTAGATAGCTTTTAAGAAACTTCTTTTGATAGGCTACGTTCAATGCTTCTTTTCCAGTGTGTTATAGTAAGTTTTGGCTTCGGCTAGATTTAATGCTGATGCATTTTCATTTTCTTTGATTAATTGAACCAAACCGTAGTTTTCCAATACTTCTTCAATCTTTTGAAAAGTTTCAATATCAACTTGAACTGCAACTTTATTGTCTTCTTCGTCTACAATGTAAGTTTTTGGTATTTTTAGCATCGATGCTCCTTTCTCGAAAATATAGTCACTGAAAGATCAACAGACAAATCATTTTCTTATTTTCTCTCTGTCGTATCTTATCTTAATTTCTTCGATACTGTCTCCGCCGAATTTTTCCAGGAGAGGATTGATCAGCGCGAGCGCCGTCATCGCCTCAGCGACCACGGCCGCGGCGGGAACGGAACAGGTATCCGTTCTCTCTTTATGCGCGGAGGCAGATTTTTTGGTTTCGATATCGACTGACATGAGGGGCCGGGCTAGTGTTGGAAGGGGTTTCATCGCGCCGCGAATGATCAGGCGGTCGCCGGTGGTCATTCCGCCCTCAAGCCCGCCGCAGCGGTTCGTTTTACGGTAATAACCCTTTTTTTCGTCAAAGAAAATTTCGTCATGAACCTCCGAGCCGAATTTTCCCGCGTTCTCAAAAGCATCGCCGATCTCGACGCCCTTGATGGCCGGAATGGAACAAATATACTGTGCCAAAATCCCGTCCAATTTTTTATCCCAGTGCGTATAACTGCCAAGTCCCTCCGGAAGGCCGTCTACGATTACTTCAAATATTCCTCCAAGCGAATTACCTTCCTTTTGCGCCGACTTTATTTCGTCAATCATTTTTTTTGTGACTGCGGAATCAAGCGCGCGAACTTCGGAATCGTCGGATAGTTTCGTTATCTCAGCTATACTGAAATTTTGAATTTTGAATTGTGAATTCTGGATTCTGACTTTTCCGATTTGAATGACATGAGACGCGATTGTGATGCCGAATTCTTCCAGCAATTTTCTTGCAACGCTTCCGAGCGCCACACGCATCGCCGTTTCCCGCGCGCTGGAACGCTCGATAACCGGCCGAATATCGTCGAATCCGAATTTGAGTACTCCCGCAAGATCGGCATGGCCCGGACGGGGGAGCGTAACTTTTTTTATTTTGTTAGTTACTTTCTGCACCTCGACGGGCATGATCTCTTTCCAGTTTTCCCAATCTTTATTCCATACGAGCAAACTGATCGGAGAGCCGATCGTCTTGCCGAGCCGCACGCCGGAAATAATTTCCGCACGATCGGACTCAATCTTCATGCGTCCGCCGCGTCCGTAGCCTTGCTGCCGGCGATAAAGCTGGTGATCAATGTATTCAGCTGTGAGTTCCAGTCCCGCGGGAATGCCTTCAATAACACCGCTCAGGCCTTTGCCGTGCGATTCGCCGGCTGTTAGAAAACGGATCATAGGATCGTAACCCAGTTTGTTTTTCTTAATCTAAATACAATCATTTTGAAATTCAATGTTCTAATCGTTTCCAAACATCTTTTCAGAATTGCCTTTATGACGGAAATAGATTACCTTTGCGTCTATGTAAACTTTATTTTGAAACAACTTAGGATTTTGATTCCCATGAAAAATTTCCTGATACTCGTCATCCTGCTTTTTATTAATCAAACCGCCGCATTCGCCCAGTGGCAGAAGATTTTGACCACGGATAAAGGCGGCAGTTCCGTTCACGTTATGTCCATCGATTTTGACGACAACGGCGTTTGGGTTGGCGTGCACAACGGCGGGGTGAAACAATTTACCGGCATCAAAGAAACCGCCACGTTCACAAAGGAGAGCGGTTTAATGTCGGATAAAATTCGCGCGATCGCGGTTGACAAAACCGGAAGAAAGTGGATCGCCACGGATAACGGCCTGGACATGTGGGACGGTAAGAAGTTTACTCATAATCAGAAAAACGACATAACCCTGTTGACCAACGATATCACGGCCCTGCATGTAGACGACGATAATCAGGTGTGGGTTGGCACAGATAAAGGACTGGTAAGGATCAACGGTGACCGCTGGTCGGTTTTTGACGTAAAAAATACAAACAAACTGCTGCCGTCCAATTCGATCCGCGCGATTCACTCTAATTGGCGCGGCGCGGTATGGGTTGCCACCGATGAAGGGCTGGCGCAATTTAACGGGAAAACATGGAAAAATTATACTCAGAAACTGAACGGCCTGCCGACCAACGATATTCACGACGTGTTTGTTGCGTCCGACGGGATCGTCTGGATCGCCACGGAAAAAGGCGTTGGCAAATTTGACGAAAAAACATGCACGCAGTATTTAAAAGACATTCCGATGAGTTCGATCACCATGGACCTCGCCGGAAATATCTGGACTGCATCGCAGGAAGACGGCATTTACAAAATTCAGGACGGAAAGGAAAAAGCTTTTACGGTCAAGGACGGGTTGGCATCTGACGAAGGATTTGTGATCGAATGCGATCCCTACGGCGATATATGGGCTGGAACAAAATTGGGTTTGAATCAGTTTACCGACAAAGGCGATGCGGTCAAGATCGCTTCGGCGTTATTTCAAAAAGCGGAAGAGTTCCGCGTATTGGGCGACGATGCCAATGCGAGAAAGTTTTATGATCTGTTTTTTACGCGCGATTATCTGAAGCAGGCGCAGGAGATTCCGCTAGTGATCTTCGCACTGGAACAAATGAGTCTGAAAGACGAGCAGCTTGATAAAGTCAAAGAACTTGCGAAAAAAATCCTGACGCAGTTTCCGACTCACGAAAAAGCGAAACAAGTGATTTTGGATGTAGCGGAACTGTCGGCCAGACTTCAGAAAGTCAATGACGCGCAAATGTATTACCAGCAATATCTTGACGCGTATCCGGACGATCCTGTCAATCCGGAAATTTTATGGAAAATGGCTTCGTTGTTTGAAAAAGACGGCGACACGTTCGGCGCGGCGCGCTTGTATCAGAAATTGAATAACAAATATCCCGACAACCCATGGTATAACGAGATCCGCTGGATCGTAGCGAATATCGAAGAAAAGCAAAAAGGCCCGGATGCATCATTGGCAGTCTATACCGACCTTGCCGCGACGAGCGGCGATTATGAGATTCTGTAC
>JAEUSK010000255.1 GCA_016787925.1 bacterium
CTTTGAGGACTTTCAGCACACCGACGTGAGCCAAACCGCGGGCTCCGCCACCGCCGAGAACCAAACCGATTTTTGGGCGCGGTGATGGTTCGATGGGATCGCCGGCCCGGAGTTCGGACATCTGTAAATCACACAAATTGACGAAAATGTACAACAGAATGGAGACAATACGGGCTGACATGACGCAGTGGTAGTTAGCAAAAAAGCCTTATTAAACTATGCTATATAATTTAGCCATTTAATTAAATTAATGCCAAATAAAAGCGTTATGATAATTAATTGGGTGAAACAGCATAGCTTAAGTTTTATTTAAATCGGCTACTCGTAGCGAAGCGCATCGATCACGTGTGAATTTGCGGCTTTCCATGCGGGATAAAATCCGAAGAAAATTCCAATGGCCACCGAAAGGCCGAAACTGAGGAGAATCGACTCTGAAGTAATAACGACCGACCACCCGGCATTGTACTGTAGGAAAAGAGCAGTGCCGGTTCCGGCAAGTATGCCGATGAAACCTCCAAGCAAACAAATCATAAGTGCTTCGATTAGAAACTGAGCCAGTATGTCGCGGCGTTTAGCGCCGATGGCTTTCCGAATGCCGATTTCTTTGGTGCGTTCCGTAACGGAGACGACCATGATATTCATAATGCCGATACCGCCGACGATCAGCGAAATGGCTGCAATCGATGCGAGAAGAAGCGATAACGTCGCGCTCGTTTCCTGCGCGGTAGCTACGATATCTGACATATTACGGATGCTGAAATCATTTTCCTGGTCGGAGCGTAAGCGATGCTGACGGCGTAACGTGCGTTCGATATCAAACGTTACTTCTTCCTGAGGCGCATTGTCTTTGGCCATGACGGCGAGGTTGTTAATATAATCTAGTCCGAACAAGCGGAGCTGTGCCGTGGTCAGCGGAATGACGATCTGATCGTCCTGATCCTGCATGCCGGTGGACCCTTTTTTCTCGAACTGTCCGATAACGTGAAAGTTCTGGCCGTTGATCTTGATGGTTTGCCCAACCGGGGAGGCTCGCTCAAATAGCTGATCGGCTACGGTTTGTCCGACTATGGCAACTTTCGCTTTTGCGCGCAGTTCATCTTCATTAAAAAACCGGCCGCTCGCCAAAGTGTAATTACGAACGCGGGGATAAGTTGTGGATGCGCCGATGACGCTCGTGTTGGCATTTTTATTTTCGAATTTAACCTGAGAGTTGCGTGATAGTTCAGGCGAAAAATCCTGGACCCATTCTGATCGCGCTTTAATCGCGGCCCCGTCTTCGGTGGTCAGCGTGATGGAACTGCCCGCTGCCAACACGGTGCGGCCCACATTCTGCGCGCCGGGACGTACGATTAACAAATTGGTTCCCAGATTTTTCATGCGTTCATTGATCCGGCGGCGCGAACCTTCGCCGATGGCGACCATAGCGATCACTGCGCCCACCCCGATAATGATACCGAGCATGGTAAGTAAACTGCGGAGCCGGTTGGACCGTAACGCGGTAAAGGCTGTTAATATACTTTCCCAGAAATTCATTGAGTTCCTCTCACTTAGCGGCCGATGCCGCCTGAGCGTTCTTTCAGTCTTTCTTTGAATCGTTCACTTTCCTGACGAGCTTGCGAGAATTGTACCAGCACAACTTTGGCTGAATCCGACAAACCACTTAGGATTTCCGATTCATCAAAATTGCTCAAGCCTATGTGGACGGGCACAAGGCGTAATCCGCTGCCTTCCTGTACTACTGCAAACTTGAGCTGACTTCCTGAATATGGAGAGTCGCCAGACGTTGATTTTTCTTGCTTTGACTTGTAACGACCAGTGTTATTTGAATCCTGATCTGTTGATCTTTCGGGCATGATGATGCCGGCAGATTTTAACACACGCAGATCGTTATCAACATCGGCGCGGCTTCGTAGTAATTCATTTGAGATAAGAAGAGCGTTATCTTTTCCGGCAATATCGATCGTAATCGTCGTATTCATTCCTGCTTTGAGCTTATTGGATTTGTTCGGCACCAGAATAACCACGTCGAACGTTGTCACATTTTGTAAAACGGTAGACTGCGCCGCAACCCGAATTACTTTCCCTGTAAACGTCTCTCTGGGATACGCATCGGCAATAATATGCGCGGTGAGCCCTATTTGTACACTGCCGATATCCACCTCATCCACGGCCGCGATAACGTATACTTCATCCATATTCGCGATTCGTGCTATCGCCGTTCCGCCGCCGGCATTGGAAACCGCAGAGGAAACGATCTGTCCTGCGGACACATTTCGAGACAACACAATGCCGTTGATCGGCGACAAAACGATTGTCTCAGCCAATTTCTGGCGCGCAAGAAGCAAATTGGCTTGCGCCTTGATAAGAGAAGATTTGGAACCAACGTAGGTAACAAAAGTTTGATCGTAATCCTGTTGAGATAACAGGGTTTTTGAAAAAAGATCCTGTGCGCGTTTCCAATTATTTTCCTGTTGGATCAGCACGGCGGCGGCAAGCTGAGAGTCGGCAAGTGCTTGTTCAAATGCATTGCGCGTATCGGTTTGGTCCAATTTAGCGATCAATTGACCGACACGAACGGGATCGCTCGTTTCAATGGGAATTTTCTCGACAATGCCGCTGGCTTTGGATTTGATCTCAATGATATTAATCGGCGTGACGCTGCCCGTGGCAGAAACGGAAATATTCAGATCGCCGCGTTTCAAATTCATGGGCCTTATTACGATGGCGCTGGCCGCAGTATCTTGCTTTTCAGAACTTTTATTTCCGGCAAAGACTAAAAAGTACAGCAGTCCAAGCGTAACGAATGCGAGAAAAGTATAAATCAGTTTTTTTTTCATTATTCAATTCACCATTTATATGATATATGGATGGAAATAACTCTAATCAAAAAATCAAACCATTAGACGTGTGTTTCATAGAATGGTTTAGTACGAAATCAAGATATGAAAACGCATCTAAAAATACAAAAGCATCTGCACAGGTGTGACAGATGCTTTGTCTGACAAGCAATGATTACAAAACTTATAATTTCAGTTTTGCAATATTTTCTTTGACGTCCTGGGCTGATTTGTCCAGTTCTTTTTGTTCTTCCGGTGTCAATTTGATCTGGATGATTTGCTCGATGCCTTTTTTGCCTAACTTCACAGGCACGCCGCAGAACACGTCTTTTTGCCCGTATTCGCCCTGGAGCCACACGGCGCAAGGCAGGATTCGTTTCTGATCACGGACAATGGATTCGATCATTTCAACGGCTGATGCCGAAGGCGCATAATAGGCGGAACCGGTTCCGAGCAGCTTAACGATCTCCGCGCCGCCATTACGCGTGCGGTCGACAATACGGTCGATCGTTGCTTTATCCATCAGATCGGGCAGAGGAATACCGGCTACCGTAGAATAACGCGGCAGCGGTACCATGGTGTCGCCATGTCCGCCAAGCACGAATGCAGAGACATCTTTGACCGATACACCAAGTTCCATCGCTATAAAACTGCGAAAACGCGCCGAGTCCAAAACGCCGGCCATGCCGATAACGCGTTCTTTCGCGAATCCGCTGACCTTCCAGGCAACGTAGGTCATAACATCCAGAGGATTGGTGACCATGACGATGATCGAATTCGGGGAACGTTTAGCAATTTCCTGTGTAATACCCTGAACGATTTCGGTATTCTTCAGCAGAAGATCGTCGCGGCTCATACCGGGCTTACGCGCCAAGCCGGCGGTGATCAAAACGATATCGGATCCGGCCGTTTCATCATAACCTTGGGTACCGATCATGCGCGAATCGAATCGTTCGACCGGTGCAGATTCATACATATCCAGAGATTTGCCTTGCGGCATACCTGCTACCACATCAACTAATACGACTTCATTGGCCAATTCCTTTTCGGCAATGCGCTGAGCGGCCGTCGCGCCAACATTTCCGCCGCCTACAACTGTAATTTTCATGGGAATATCTCCTGTAACATTAAGAGGTGTAATTAATTTTTTCACGAAGGGACAAAGGGCATAGAGCCAAAACCCTGGGTGACTTTGCGTTCAATAGAATAAATATACTTTTAATTTTTTTTAAATACAATTCACAAGCAAATATTTACTAACGGAGGCACATAAACCTTAAATGTTCAAAGTCTCTTAACGTTTGCTCATCGAATTTAAAATCTACAATATTTAAAATATATCGGGCCATGATGAGATTGAAACCTCCAAAGTTGATATCAAAAAAAAACGGACTCAATATTCTTGAGTCCGTTTTATGCTTTGTTGTTCCGAAGTCTTTAAGCTTTCGCTTCCGGAACGGGGTACACGCTGACCTTTTTGCGCGTCTTGTCTTTGGGTTCGAACTTCACGACGCCGTCGATGAGTGAAAAGATCGTATCGTCGCTGCCGATTCCAACGTTCTTGCCAAGATGGAATTTAGTGCCGCGCTGGCGGACAATAATGTTACCTGCGAGAACCACTTCACCGCTGTAACGTTTTACACCCAGGCGCTGGCCGTGGCTGTCGCGTCCGTTCTTAGTACTGCCTAGACCTTTCTTATGTGCCATTATATACTCCTTACTTTGAAATCGCGTTAACTTCAATTTCCGTGAAAGGCTGACGATGCCCTTTTTTCTTCTGGAAACCTTTTCGGCGGTATTTACGGAAGTGAATGACTTTGTCGTTTTGACCGTGGCTTAAGACGGTCGATTCTACTTTTGCACCTTTTACGGTAGGCGTGCCGATTTGGACGTCGCCATTTTCGGAAATCAAAAGGACGTTCTCAAAAACGACCTTATCGCCGATTTCCGCTTCAGCAATGCGAGGGATAACGACTTTCTTTCCTGCTTCGCATTTGTACTGAAAACCTTTGATATCAACTACTGCGTACACTTTTTGCCTCCAAAACTCTGTTGGATTACAGTATCATAAATTAGGCTGCAAATATAGCGGGCGCATCCGTATAAAGCAAGACTTTTTTTGGTTTTTTTGGGAGTCCGTAATGAGACAAATTACCGCTGAATGGTCTTCATTTCACGCTCCAGGTCATTCTGCGACCAAACCACTTCAAAATCAAGTTCGCCGAGCAGAATATCTTCCTCTGTTGTGATTTCAATCCGCCATTCCCCCGGCCAGATCGTCGTCTTGTAGGAATAGCCGCGATAACCCCCTTCACGCCCGCCCTGAAGAAGATAGCTGAGTTTTTCCTGTAAAATCCATTGTTTTTGGTTTGGTTCATATCGCTGCCAATTATAATAGATCGTCTTATTCATTTCCGTTGGCGCAAAAATGGAAGTGAAACAAAATACCGTATCGCCCTGACGGTATTGATACACGCTGTTTGACTTCCGCCAAAATGCATACCATTCGGGCTGTTCAAATTGCAGCGTATACAAATAATCGCTTTTGGCGACGTGATGATAAATGCCGTAATGCTTCAGCGCCATCGGTACGGGCGGGATCCATCGCATAAAATAGAACACGTTGAGCAGAATATAAATGATCAGAATAACCAATGACGATCTGAGAAATGATTTTTGTGTAACTTTTGATGTGCCGAAACAAACCGCCGCCAAAATGATCAGCGTAAAGACCAAGCCCGTTACGCCGCCCAGGAGGAAGGTTTTCTGTCCCATTTCCTTGGTCATGATAGGCAGAAAAAAAATAAAAAATGACACACAGGCCATGAAATACATAGCAAACTGCAAATAAAGATAATTAAATTTGTTTTTGTAGAATTCATTGATCAGTAAAAGAGCCATTAATGCTCCAATAAACAAGAGCGATTTGAGACCGGCAGAACTTTGGAAATAGAAATGCACATGTTTACTGAACAAACCGCCCATAAAAAACTGGATACCTGCCGTTATCCAGTTGGCACGGTTCTCAAAAAAGGCGGTACGCAACCGGCCGCTTTCGATCACATGAGACAAAACGATCAGGATACCCGCCAGTATGATGTAGGCAAGCAACTGATAGTTATCCCGCATGACGTCAATGCGCTTGGGGTTCAAATTATGCAGTATAAATCCGAAGGCGAAATAGAATGGACCGATAATGCCTTTGTGTTTTTGGTAATAATTCCAAAGCCACTGGAATGGGCTGAAAAACCGACTCATAAAACACGGGTTAAATTTAAATAACACGTGATCGTACATAAAAGGCAAAAGATAAACAAGAAAATTCTTATTGAGTCCGATAAGTTGTATTGCACAGGACGAAAAATTTATTTAAATTAACTACTGAAAATCATCGGTCACAGGAACCCCGAATGCGAATATATCATTTTTATCTGATCATTATCTGGACCACGTGTGCAGGCTTGTGCGCGCAGGACATGAAGGTCAACGTGTCGACGAACCGGGACAGCCTGTCGATCGGGGAGACGCTCGTTTACTCCATAACGATAACGCATGAGCCGATGGTAAAAATTTTAGGAGAGCCCCGTGTCGATTTCAGCGACTTTGAATTAACGCAAATCAAGAAATTCGAACCCACGGAACAAAACGGGCGGCTCATCGAAAAAACGGATTATTTTCTGACGACCTTCAATATTGATACGTACATGATCGCGGCTCCGACAGTGCAATTTCTTTTGAATAAAGATACACTCACGATCGAAGGCCGAACGAAACAAATCATGGTCACCAGTTCCATCGATACCAGTTTCAAAGATATACGTCCGGAGAAGCCAATCATCGAAGGAAAAATTAATTGGTGGCTGTTGGCGTTCTACCTCGCGTTGGCTTTGGTTTTAACCGGAGGCTTAGTTTATTTTGCAATAAAATTATACAAGAAATACCGTTATCGTAAATTACATCCTGTTCCGCAAGTTATTCCTGAAATCGTACGATCGCCGGAAGAAGTTGCATTGGAAGCATTAGGCAAGTTAAAAGAAAAAGAGTTGGCCGAAAAAGGGGAATTCAAACAATTT
>JAEUSK010000024.1 GCA_016787925.1 bacterium
AGTTGACAAGATGAAATCAGCCGCTCGCCGGGCGGCATCGGCGTATTCAGGTTTATCGAAAACCTGCGCGCCTTTTGCAAGCGCCGCGATCATCAGCCCGTTCCAGTCGGTTATAATTTTATCGTCTTTCAAATGGAGAAGGCGCTTCTTGCGAACATTAAAAAGTTTATTCCGAATGGATTCTATTTTAGTGCTAAACGCATCTCCGCTTAGATTGGCCTCGTGCGCCAATACATCCTGATCTTTGTTGAGAAAGGGGATATTGGTTCCTTTAAATTCACGCGTGGCTTCTTCGTAGTAATTGCCTTCCGCGGTCATATTAAATACTTTGCAGATTAATTCCGCATCCGATGAACCAAGGATAGTTTCCAGTTCCGTTTTCGTCCAGAGATAGAATTTTCCTTCTTCGCCTTCACTGTCCGCATCTTCGGCGGAATAAAATCCGCCGCCCGCATCGGTCATATCGCGCAGGACGTATTCAAATATTTCTTCGGCGGTTTTTTCATATAAAGGATTCTGCGTAACCTGATAGGCGTCGATGTACGCCATGGCGATCATGGCTTGGTCGTAAAGCATTTTTTCAAAATGGGGGAGAAACCATTTAGCATCGGTCGAGTAGCGATGAAATCCAAAACCGATCTGATCGTACATTCCGCCGTTACGCATCGCCTTGAGCGTTCTTTCCACCATCATGAGCGCGTCGGCGTTCCCGGTGCGTTTATAATAATGCAGAAGAAAAGAAAGGTTATGCGCGGTGGGAAATTTCGGCGAACTGCCAAACCCCGCGTACTGAGTATCGAATTGGCTACGGAACATTGAAAACGCCGAGTCAAAAACACTTGGGCTCAGTGCGACAGGGTTACTACTCGCGGCTCGATTTTGAATGGCCGCGGTGATGTCATTGGCGGACTTTAGGACGTCGTCCTTGCGATTGACCCATGCGTCGGCGATGGCAGGAACAAGTTCCATCATGCCGGGCCGCCCGCCCAGGCTGTGCTTGGGAAAGTATGTACCGGTAAAAAATGGTTTTTTATCCCATGTCATGATCACGGTCATCGGCCAGCCGCCGTGTCCCGTCATGGCCTGCGTTACCGCCATGTAGATATTATCAATATCCGGGCGCTCCTCGCGATCCACTTTGATGCAAACAAAGGTTTCGTTCATCATCGCCGCCACGGTGGAATCTTCGAATGATTCATGCTCCATCACATGGCACCAGTGGCATGTGGCGTAGCCGATGGACAAAAAAATCGGCTTATTTTCCTGCCGGGCTTTTTCGAATGCTCCTTCGCCCCACGGATACCAATCTACCGGATTCCGCGCATGCTGGAGCAGATACGGGCTTTTTTCGAAAACCAGGCGGTTGAATTCCGGCCCGCCGTCGGGCGGCAGTTGTTTTATTAATTCCGCTGAAGGAAAATTCATCGGGTTGTCCTTATTTTGTTTGCATGCAGAGAGATTGAAAAACAAGATGAATGCCGCTACATATAAAGAAAAGAAAATTCGTTTCCGAAGCGTTGCATGAATCATCGTTTAAATACTATTGTTCGTTTTAAATAGGTAGTACTGTTACAAGGCGAATTATTCTTAGTCAGAGAAGAAATAAAAAACACATAACAAAAAATGAATAACGAAAAAGTTGAAAAACACTTAAGTGTTAAATGTTTCTTGTTATGTGTTATTCATTAAGATTAACACGCTCCATGGGCTGAGTATTTACTCCTTTTTTAAGTACCGTGCAAACCAGCCGTGAACTTCTTTGTACCAATAAATAGAATTCTGCGGCTGCAATATCCAGTGATTCTCATTCGGGAAATAAACTAAACGAGAATCAACGCCCTTGCCTTTGAGAACTCCGTACAGTTCCAAACCCTGCGTCACGACCACACGGTAATCTTTTTCGCCATGCAGGATAAGCATCGGCGTATTAAAATGATTAGAGAAGAACGCGGGGCTATAACGATTGATCTCTTCGTAACGCCCTTCCCACGGCGCGCCGTCGTAATTTTTCACGCGTTCGTACGTCACGTCGGACGCAAACTGGCCCATTAAATTATATACTCCTGCGTGGCTGACCAAACATTTGAATCGATTTGTGTGGCCTGCGATCCAGTTAACAAGATATCCTCCGTAGGAACCTCCGGCGGCAGCCATGCGCGTGCTGTCAATAAAAGGATAGTTGGCAAGAAGGTAGTCCGTTGCTTTCATGATGTCGGTGAACGGTTTATCCCCGTGCGCGCCGACGATCGATTTCCCAAAAGCATTTCCGAAACTGGTTGACCCATGAAAATTGACCATCGCAACCACGTAACCCGGCGCGGCAAAGAGTTGCCCATTCCAGCGGTAATGAAAATCATCATTAAACGTACCGGCAGGGCCGCCGTGAATCATGTGTACCAATGGATATTTCTTATTGGGATCAAAATTGGGCGGATAGAGGAGATACATCTGCACGGGGTCGTCATTCGCGCCTTTGAACGTAAGATTCTCAACTTTTCCGAATGCAATAGAATCGGTGATCGCTTTATTGAAAAAACTGAGTTGGGATATTTTTTTTGTCTTTAGGTCAAAATCGAAAATTTCCGCCGGTTGCGACATATTCGTTTTGATAAACACCAGCCTGTTGCCGGAAACATTCAGCGAATTGACAACACTTTCGGTAAATAGTTTTTGAATTTTATTTGACGTCAAATCGATCATAAATCCCGCGGTGCGCGCCTTGTCGCTCGCGAGCATGAACATGCTTTTACCCGGGTTTGATTCGTTGTAGTTATAATATGAAAGGGACGTGTCGGTCAGAACTTTTTGTTCCTTTGTCGCGATTTCGTATCGTACCAGGCGTTCGTTTTCCGCAGAATAATCCGGATCGGTTTGCCGCGTGTAATAAATATATTTCCCGTCTTTGGAGAAGAAGGGATCGTTATCACCTTCTTCATTATCTTTGGTCAGATTAACCCATTCGTCATTGGAGGAAAGCGACGCAAGGTACACATCCTGATTCATTTTGGTATAAGGCGGAGGGGTTGTGTTAGCGGTCAGAACCATCCATTTACCGTCGGGCGATAGATCGTAGTTTGCGTCAAGCCCGCCGTCGCTGACCGCGAGAATGCGTTTCGATCCTTTCGTCAGATCGACGCGTTCTTTCGTGTCCATAGTATAAGCGTAAATATGAATCGCATAACCGTCGGTCAGCCAATTATCCCAATAACGGTAAAAACGGTTTTCCGTAACCTTCGCAGTCATCTTGCTGTCTTTTTTTTCTTTGAGAGCTTTTTTCATTCCTTCAAAGTCGTTCTCATACTCGGGAATAATTTGAGACGAAAACGCGATCCGTTTTCCGCCGGCAAAGTATTTTGGATTCGATATGCCCATGGGCATTTCCGTGATCAAGGACGCTTCACCGCCGTCAATGTCGATTTGATACAACTGCGCATAGTCGCCTTCGCGTTTGGAGATAAATGCGATCGTGCGGCTGTTGGGATGCCAGGCAGGGGAATTGTCGGAACCGACATTGGTGGTCAGTCGTTTAAGTTTGTTGGTGCTTAAATCGATCAGCCAGAGATCGGAATTTCCTTTGTTATCCTTGACGCTATATTCCGAGACAACAAAACAGCCGAATTTACCGTCGGGGGAAACCGTGAGTGATGACACGCGTTTCATATTCCACAGGTCTTCAGCGGTGAGCGTGCGTTTGGTTTGCGCGATGAGATTGCCGGCGGTCGCTAGGGCTAAGAGCACAATAAAAAAATGTTTTACGTGTGTGAACATGTCAGATCTCCGTGTTTTAGGTTTGATTATATATTACAACGACAAAAACAACATATCCAATCTCAGTTATATAATCAACAATTTGATATTGAATCTCCGCGCCGAAATAAGTAGATTTGCGCAGATAAAAAATAATGGTCAGGAAAACTGCGAACGGATGAAGATCCCGAAAGTTGAAATTTATAAAAAAGTTTTAGATAACGGCCTAACGCTGATTCTAAATGAAAACCACAAATTACCTATTTGTACGGTCATGGTCTGGCTGCGCGTGGGCGGCAGGAACGAAAATCCGGGTATTACGGGCATTTCCCATTATCTAGAACATTGTTATTCCATGGGAACGCAGCGGTTTGGGCCGCGGGAGAACAGTTGGCTCATACAGCGCATCGGCGGAACTAAAAACGCATTCACCTCACAGGATTTCACGGCCTATTATTCCAATATTCCTTCCACGCATTTTGAAACGGTCATGGATATGGAGGCGGACCGCTTCATGCATCTCGCGCTTCCGGAAGAACATGTTTTGTCCGAAAAAGAAGTTATCAAAGAAGAAAAACGCCTGCGGTATGAAGACTCTCCGTTTGGTAAGATGTATGAAACGATGTGCGGACTTGCGTACGAGCATCATCCCTATAAGAACATGGTAATCGGAAGTTGGGACGATCTGAATACGATGACCCGCCAGGATATGATGGCGTATTATAAGAAATGGTATGTTCCTGAAAATACCGTGATCGTCATATCCGGCGACGTCGCGCGCGATCGCGCGGTGCAAACGGCGGAATTGTATTTCGGCGGGATTCCAAAAGGAAGTTCAGCCGATTTGAAAACGGCGGATGAACCGCCGCAGCAATCGGAACGCAGAAAAAGAATACAAATGGAAGCGGAACTCTCCTCGCTTCTGATCGCTTATCGGGCCGCAGCTATTGACGATGACGATTACATTCCTCTTGTTTTTTTGAGCCATGTGTTATCTGCCGGGCATAGCTCAAGGCTTTATCAGGCGCTGGTTTACGAGCAACAGGTCGCTACCTTTGCATCGGCGTCATGCGAAGGATCCAAAGACCCCGGACTTTTTCAAATCATGGCGCAGGTTCAATCCGGCCATACGATCGAGGAAGTGGAAGCGGCTTTGTTGCGGGAAATAGAAAATATTCAGCGCGAGCCCGTTTCAGATCGTGATTATGAAAGAATCAAAAACATGGTGGAATCGGGGTTTATCCATGCGCTGGAGACCAACGATAACCGGGCGGAAATGATCGGCCGGTATGAAATCGTATCGAGAAAATTCGGTTCGCAATATGTAAATATTTCGTTAGGCCTGATTGAAAAAACCACGAAAGAAGATATTCAGCGTGTTGCAAAGAAATATCTTATTCCTGAGCGGAAGAACATCGTTATACTGGACCCGATTAAAAGAAATTGATTTTATGCTTCAGGTGAAAACGCTTAATTATATAGAAAGAGAGTTATAGGAGAATGGAACATCAGCAATATACTATAGGTGAAGAAATTGCAAACAGCATTACGCACGGGATCGGAGCGGCTTTGAGTATAGCCGGATTGGTTATCCTCGTGGTCATGGCGGCCTTGCACGGCGATGCGTGGCATATTGTGAGCTGTGCGATCTACGGCGCCTCCATGATCATGCTGTATACGGCATCCACGCTGTATCACTCATTTCAGAATCCGAATATCAAACACGCCATGCGTATTCTGGATCATTCGTCGATCTACTTGTTAATAGCAGGAACGTACACACCTTTTACGCTGATCAGTTTGCGCGGGCCGTGGGGATGGTCGTTATTCGGCGTGGTCTGGGGCCTGGCACTGACAGGCATTATATTCAAACTGTACTTTACCGGACGATTTAATAAAGCGTCTACGATCATTTACGTTTTAATGGGATGGATTGCCGTTATTGCGATCAAACCGATGATTGACATCATTCCGTTCGGAGGACTGGCGTTGCTCTTCGGCGGCGGATTGTCTTATACGCTCGGCGTCATTTTTTACGTTTGGAAGAAATTACCCTACCACCATGCGGTATGGCATCTTTTTGTATTGGGAGGAACTATTCTGCATTTTTTCGCGATACTCTTTTTCGTACTGCCAAGTTAACTAAGGGCGCCGTATGATAACTGAATTACAGAACCGATTCGAAATATTTGAATCGAAACGACGGTCTTTCTTGGATCAGTTAAGCAAGATGACTGCGGAGCAGCTTTCATACAAACCTCATGCAAATCACTGGAATATGCTGGATATAGTCCAGCATTTAATGTTGTCCGAACGCGCTTTTTTACTGCAGGTAACTGAAAGCACTTTTAAGCCGCGCAAACCCAGATTTCACCCGATTATCGGTTCATTTATACTATGGGTGATTTTCAAATTCGGCATTCATGTCAAAGTTCCGGTCAAATCGGCCGTTCCACAAGATACGATGAGTTTGCATGATTCCACGGCGCTGTGGCAGGAAAAACGGAATGGGTTAAAAGAATTTTTTGAGACCTTAGATCGAACTTCGGCTCGCCAAAAATTATTTTTTCATCCGATTAGAGGAGGAATAAGTTCCATAACTTTAGTCGAATTTCTCACCGTACATTTTGATCATCACATGAAACAGGTGAAACGTATACAACGTTCGCCCCATTATCCCAATTAATATCAATCATCCATGTGTCTTATTCTTTTGTCGTATCATGCTCATCCCGCATATCCCGTGATCATTGCCGCGAATCGCGATGAATTCTATGATCGGCGAACAAAACCTGCGGCATATTGGGATGATAATCCTGAAATATTGGCCGGTAAGGATCTGCAGGGCGGCGGCACTTGGCTTGGCGTCTCAAAAAGGGGACGGATCGCGATGATAACGAACTACCGTGAGCCCGGCTCATTCAATCCTGATGCGCCTACCCGCGGAAAGCTGGTCAGCGATTTTTTAGCCGGCCATGAAACTGCCATGAACTATCTTCAACACGTAAAACGCGGCGCGCAGTCGTACAATGGGTTCAACCTGATCTTGGGAGATGATTCCGGATTTTATTATTTTTCCAATCGATCCGGAGAAATAAAACAATTACAGCGCGGAGTCTTTGGGTTAAGTAACCATCTTTTGGACACGCCGTGGCCAAAAGTAGAAAAAAGTAAAAAACATTTACTGAAAGCGCTCGAACAAACGCAGATTAATGAAAACGAAATATTTGCTATTTTATCTGACACTGCGCGGGCGGACGACACGCGGCTTCCTGATACCGGGGTTGGAATTGAATTGGAGAAAATATTATCGCCGGTATTTATCAGAAGCCCTAAGTACGGCACGCGTTGTTCGACGGTTATCCTGATTGACAAAAACGCAAACGTGCGTTTTGTAGAAAGAACATACGCGCCCGCGGACGGCCGTTGGACGGATCTTAGGTATGAGTTAAGTTGGCGCGCCGCTATAGTTTCTTAAGCAGCTCACGCGAAAGATATTTGAATCTAGGCGCTTCAAGATATTGATCGTTTTCCAAAACCTTGTTCAATTCGTTCCTTGCCAACTCGTTCTTTCCAAGATGCACATAACAAAATGCTAAATAGAATCGGGCCTGCGGTTCACGCCATTTTTGATCGCCGTCATCCGTTTGATTACGAAGCGCTTCAAGGAAATAATCCCTTGCGCTTGGGTAGTTAGCGTCAGCCATTTCCGCGCGGCCAAGATAGAAATTAATTTGCGATAAAAATTTTGCGTTTCCGTTCTGCGCATCGGGTTTCAACTTCAACATCATGCCGCGGCCTTCATCCGTTCTCCCGCACAAAATCAGATGCCGCGCGCGAATCATTTCTATTTCAAATTCAGACAAACCGTATTGTAAACGATTCTTGCCGGCCTGAACCGTCGATTTACCTGAGTACTCATGATTTTTCGCAAGCTCATAAAGGCTCATGGCGGAGCTGCGGTTACCGGAGAGTTCCATCACTTCCCCCGCTTGATAAAATGCGGCGCCGACAATCCAGGCGTCAATGCTTTTAAATAATTTTCTGTTTTTGCCGATCTCAGATGCTTCCGTCAAATACTGTAATGCCGTTCTATAATCATTTTTCAATTTGTTAATACGTCCCAGAAAATAATCCGCGAACATTTTAGACGACATAAAAGAGATGTTTACCGCTTCTCTGGCTTTATTAAATGAAAGTTCCGCTTTTCCAAAATCTTCCATGGAATAATATAACAAGCCCAGTTGGTTATACAAAAACGGATTTCGGTCAAACCGTAGTGATAGTTCCCGGTGGAATTGAAGTGACTTTTCATAATGTCCTTCTTCGTAGTACACGTTGGCCAGAAAAAACTTCGCTTCAAGTTTGGCCAATTTTCCCTTTTCATACGCCGTCTCAAGCTGACGAATTCCTAATGCCCGGTCGCCGCCCAATCCGAATAATCCGGCTACGGCGTCAATCCATCGCGGCATGGCGGCCGCATAGTAATTATAAACGCCGACGGTAAGATAGGCATCGAAATGTTCCGGATTACGGCGGATAATATCCTCGTGAAGGCTCTTTGATTTTTTTGCATAATAGAAAGCCTTGAAAAAGTTACCAGCCATTGCGTGATACCGTGCGATATTTCCATAAGAAGTGCCTCTGTAAAATTGTCCGTCAATCTGATTAGTTCTCTCATACTCCTCGGCAGCGGCGATGGCGTGGTCATTCAGCTCGATAAATTGTTCTTCACTTGCGTTAGAGTCGTATCCCGAGATGATCTGATAGAAGCGAGAGGACGATTTGAAATAATATCCCTGGGGGTGCTTCGGATTTAGTCTGATGACCGAGTCAAAAAGCGCGTCGGCTTGCGCAAAGTCAAGGTTGTAAACCTTCTCCATACCCTGAAGCAATAATGGCCCGGCCGAATCCTCGATTTGCGATTGCGCAACAATGCGCGAATTCAGAAGCAAAAAAATAAGGTATATAATGCTGACTATGTATTTCATGCATGCGATAATTAGAACTGACCGGCAATACCAAAATGAATTTTACCGTTTCCAAAAGAATCTTTTTTCCCTAAACCGAAATCTAAAGCGAAAAGCCCTAATTGTGTTTCGAAGCGAATCCCAAAACCATATCCCAGCGGCCAGCCGTCTTCCTTGACGATTTTGTTTCGATCAACAGGCGATGAAGCGTTGCGATAATAATATCCGAGATCAACAAAAGTAAATATACGTGATCTCGGCGAAGTCAGCCAGCGCAATTCAAAATTATTCCAGCCGGCACGGGTGCCGTTGAAAAAATCTTCCGTATAGCCCCGAAGGGTTTTGAGTCCGCCGAAACGTAACTGCTCGCTGTACGGCACGATGGTTTGCGGCGACTTATATACTGCGCCGTGCAGGGCATTGTAAAACACCAATTGTCTCGTGACGGAAATGATCGTCTCAAAATCTAATGTAATTTTCTGAGTAGAGAGTGAGGGGCTGCTTTTTTCAACGATCACGGGAAGCCCATTAATAATCAGCGTGTCGGAAGCGCTGTTGTTTGCAGTCAGTCGGTCTTCTTTTTTCCTCCCGTATTCGATCTGCGCTTTGTAGAAGGTGCCTTTCCTTGGGTTGTAAGGATTATCACGCGTATCATAAGATACACCGATATAGGCCGATGCAAATTTAGCCGTGGGAATATTATACAAAAAAGAAGTTACGGGATCGGCGGCGTCCACATATCTTAATTTAAGCCCGAACAGGCCGGCGCCGAACGTACCCAGCCATACGCTTCCGTCCAGAGTCATTTGTTGCTCCACATACGTTGTATCTTGAACCCACTGCTGAAATGATCCGCTCAGGTTTAACGGAAAGTTAAATATCCACGGTTCCGTATATGCAATCAGGAATTCCTGGGAATACCTGTTCTTTTTTTGCCAACGCACGTCGAGACGCCTTGCGGTTCCATAAAGATTTTGAAATGACAAATTGGCAATTCCGGTAAAATATCCTTTTGATGCGGTGGTTTTTGGAACATACCCCGCAACGCCGTCAATAATATTTGACGGGCCTTCGTTAATTACTATTTGCTGACGGTAACTGCTGTCGCTGTTTGCTGCAAGTTCACCGGCCCGTGCTTCGGTAATAAAAGGGAATCGGCGTATTCGCGCAAGGCCTGTTTCAATATCGGATCTGCGAAATAGGCGGGGTAAAGTGAGCCTCATTTCTCTTAGCAAAACATTACTTCTAGTCTGCTGCTGGCCGCTCATTTCTAATTGAGTCAACAGTGTTTTTTGATTTTCCGACACATGGAGGCTAATGGCAAGTTTGGGCTGACCGTTTTCTTCATACAATTTTAGTTCTGCAACCGTGACCTTCGCAAACGGATAACCGGTGTCTTCATACAAACGTAGGATCTCCTCTATATCCATTTCAAGAGTTTTAGGATCGAAAGACCTGCTCACGCCTGAGTTCATCACGTTTAGCAGATCGGAAGCGGCCAAGGAGAAGTTTCCGCTAAATTCGATTTGTCCAATGGTAATCACTTTATTTTCTGTAACAAAGATTCGGATGTTGACTTCTAAAGAATCATCGGAAAATGTACAATGAACGGAATCAATTTGGATCAAATAAATATTTTTCAGGCTATACAGACGAATGATCTTCTTTAAGTCGTGTTCAAGCGCAGCTCGATCAAAAACATTGTTTTTTTGTGATTGAAGGTTTTTGAGAATGTAAGAAGCTGACACCTGCGCGGTACCCTCAACGCTGATCCTCTTGATTACTGCCGGGATTTCAATTGAGTTTGATTCTGTTTGGCTAAATACCGTCGATGACATGGCCAGTGTAGCGATGAAGGCTGCATTCCGAAGGCCTGATATTATAGTGTTATTTTTCAACGAAAACGGCCTTTCCCCGGGTTAAGTCGATCAGATGCGAACAGAATCGCTCGGCTTCATTAGCTCGAATGGAGATGAGCATTTCAGTTTGCCTATCGTACTTGGTCTCATTTATTTTCGCTTCGAACAAGTCAATCTGGCGCATGACCACGCTCGTTTCGTCATACGGAAACTGCACGCGTACGTTTTTATAAATTATCCGTTTGATGATCTCGCAACGAGTAATTACGTCAACGGCGCAGTCGGAATACGCGCGGGCAAGTCCTCCGGTACCTAATTTTGTTCCTCCGTAATAACGTGTCGCCACAATAATGAGATTAGTCAACTTACGGCCTGTGATTACTTGATAAATCGGCTTTCCGGCGGAGCCTGATGGTTCTCCGTCGTCGTGGTGGCGAAAGGATAAATTAGATTCAATTCCGGCCTGATAGGCATAACAATGGTGAGTGGCATCAAAATATTTTTTTTGAATAGAGGCAAGATATTGTTCAGCTTGTTCACGGGATTCGACCGGGCAGGCGCTTCCTATAAAAGTGGAGCCTTTTACTTTGATTTCAGATTCTTGTTCATCTTTGATTGTATAAAATTCATCCGTAATCATGGGTATGGTTTTCGTGGAAAGAAATCAAACGGCGTTCAGGATACGGTAATTATTCCATAAATATTTTATTTTTGTGAATGACCCCGATCGCTTTGCCGCGCATCTCGTAATTATGGTATGGCGTATTGACGGATTTGGAACAGGTTTGCGAGACGTCGTATTTCCATACTTTTTCCAAGTCGAGAATCGTGAAAGTGGCCAAAGCGCCTGCCGTAAACTCCGGTATGGGCAGGTTAAGTAATTTCCTCGGCGCAATGGCGAGTTTATCTATCGCAGAATCGAGAGAAATGACTTTTTTGTGTACGAGATCGGAGAGCGTGATGCCCACGCACGTTTCTAATCCGGTAATACCAAATGCCGCGTGGTCAAATTCACATTCTTTATCCTCAACCGTATGCGGCGCGTGATCCGTTGCAATAATATCAATGGTTCCGTCCTGCAAACCTTTTTTAATTTCGTCCACATCTTTTTGTTCCCGCAGCGGCGGATTCATTTTTGCAAACGTATTGTAGTTTTCCACGGCCAGATCGGTGAGGGTGAAATGGTGCGGGCAAACTTCACACGTGACTTTGATCCCGCGTTTTTTTCCTTCGCGCACGAGCCGAACCGTTCCGCCGGATGAAATATGGGCAATGTGCACGCGGGAGCCGGTATACTCTGCTAATAAAATATCTCTCGCAACAATAGTTTCTTCCGATATACTCGGAATGCCGCGTATGCCAAGCCGAGTGGACGTAAATCCTTCGTGCATGGATCCGCGATTGGACAATTGTTTATCTTCCGCATGCTCTATGACCGGGATGTTGAACATTTTCACATATTCAAGAGCGCGGCGCATGATTTCCGCGTTATAGACCGGATCGCCGTCGTCGGAAATGCCCACCGCGCCTGCTTCGACAAGATTACCTATTTCCGCCAATTCCTTGCCCTCGCGATTTTTGCTGACACAGCCCACGGGATAAACGTCCACAAGGTGCTTTTCAGCGCGCGATTTTACGAAAAGCACGGTATCGGGAGAATCTATCGGAGGCGTAGTGTTCGGCATGCAGGCGATCGCGGTAAACCCGCCCGCCATGGCGGCATTACATCCGGTCCAAACCGTTTCTTTATCCTCGCGTCCCGGTTCGCGCAGGTGCACGTGCATATCGATAAAACCGTGCGTAACTATTTTACCTGAAAGATCGATGGTGTCGGCGCCGGGCTGATCGATTTTTCCGATCTTTTCTATTTTACCGTCTTTGATGAGAATGTCCGTAACTTCATCGCGGCGATTCAAGACGTCGATCAACCGCGCGTTTTTCAACAGAAGATGCTGGGGTAGGGGTTTTGCTGATACTTCTCGTGCCATCAATGTCCTGCTCAGATTAAAGTGAAATTAGTGAGTAACTACAAATGTTGTTACGATACCGGCCACCGTCGCGAACATAAGCGCCATCATGATTTTCTTCATCCGGTCTTGCGTTTTAATTGCGATACCGCGAACATCGCTTAATTCCAAATCGCGGAATGCGTCGCCCATCCGCAAAGAGACAATGCCGTCTATACTAGAATAAAACGTTCCGTCAAACGTCTCCCCGTTATACAAGACAAGCGTAACCGCGTCGCCCGGCTTGATGGTCTGGATAATTTGCTCCAATTCCGTATACCGGTTTTTTCTTTCGGCCTCATCCAATTCTTTTTTTTCGTTGAGATAAAAATTACTGGCACAACCCGTCGTCAGGCAGAAGAGAAATAGCAATAAAATATTCTTAGACATGGCAAACCTATCGGATGAATTTTTGTAAATCTAATGTTTCAGATAACCAATTTCAATCACTCAGTTTTATTTCTCATGGAATCGGCGACCATTACAAAAAAATCCTTCATGAACGGGATCAGTTCCTTATTGCCGATGCAATCGTCCATTGCCCTCTGCATACACGACAGCCACTGATCTCGTTCGGCTGTTCCGATCGAAAACGGCGCGTGTTTGGCGCGCAACATAGGATGCCCGTATTTTTCGACGTACAAAGGCGGCCCGCCGAACCGCCCGATTAAAAACTTAAATAACTTTTCGCGAGACGAGTCAAGATTTTCGTGCATGGCGCGTATACCTGCCGCATTCGGGTCAGAATCCATGGTATCATAAAACCGGTTTACCAGATTTTGAATGGCGTCTTCACCGAGTTTATGATAGAGCGTGCCGATTTTGTTTAATACTATTTCGTTCATGCGCCTTATTTCATCGGATATCCAAGAAGTGAAACGTTAGTTATACTAAAAGGTATCTCGAGCTTTTGAACATCTTCATACAGTTCGATCTTAACGGAACCTTTGGCAGGAAACTGGCCGTCTAAATATAAACCCATCGTGCAGCCGTCGCCAAAATCGGAACTGGAATATTTTTGAGTATTAAGTATTTTACCTGAGGCATCGAGCATTTGAATATCTTTGATCGTGGAACAGGAGACGGCAAATTTCAGGCTGATTTCCTGAGACGATTCATTTTGCGTGATTGTTTCGACCGTGACATCAAACGAAGTGCCTCGCGCGCCTTCTTTCAATTCTTTTATTCCCGTGTCAACCCATTTGGCGCCCGATGCCGAACTGGCATAAACAAATCCTGACAGTTCCTTAATTCCCCTGACCTTTTGATCCGGAACCAACAGCGTCACGTCCCATAAAATATGAGATGCACTTTGGGATAATTGCAAATACGTTGTTTCGCGGCTCCACTCGTCTGTAGGCAGAAGGTCGTCTCCGTTATCAGCTATGGCTCTTGTAACAACCGCCTTATCTGCCGATAACAAAGCGCCCGGCAAATCTCCCAATAGAGACAGACGGTAACTTTGATCGTTTCCGAACAAATTATAGTCCGGATCGGATAAATTGGATAAGGTGGTACGTGCTATTTTTACGCTGTTAAAATTTCCGCCTTTGTAGTTTTCAACTATTTTCGCAGGTTGGGCGGATTCATCGACAAGACCCAGCGTCGCTATCATCGCCTCGTAATTGGCCTGCGCCGCGGCCATCTCTGCGGTATAGTCAAAGAAGGCTTTAAATTTACCTTTGGAGGAAGCGCGAACAGGACCTTTTTCACCAAAGAGCTGTTCATTCATTTCAAATCCTGACGGCGGGCCTTTCTGGAGATCGGATCCCGCAAGCGCCTGCTCACGCCACCAATCGTCATTCGCCATAAGCTTATCAAGGGCATCCAGAAGTTTCTGTCCGTTAAACGAAACTCGTAATAGTCCGCTTTTGTCCATTTTGAAATTGTTAACTTTTTCGATTTTTCCCGGCAATTGAAAACTGATATCCGTCTTCATAGTTCCCAAGAAAGCGCCCATCATCGGCTTCATCTGAGCAAACTGTGATTTTTGTTCCGTAACAAATTTGTCCACCTCCTCGCTTGAGAGTTTCGCTTTTGTCGATGCCTTTTTTTCCGATTTGCTTTCGCTATTCATCTCAAGTATCAGGTTATTTTGCGCATCCTTGTAGAAATTAATGGAATCCAACATGCTGATATTTTTGAAACGAACTTTTGTAATGTCATTGAAATAGGCCGTTCCTTTAAAGAAATTTTTCCCGTCGTCAGTCTTTTTGAATTCAATATCTTTCCATGTATCAATTCCCGCAGAATTTTTCAACACATCCTTTGCCAGCGAGGCGCCGGCGTTACCTTGATTCGTTTCCATCATAGGCGTAGCCTTGACCTCAACAAGCACTTTTCCGGAACCGTCGGGATTTACAGTATAATCCAATTTGGTCTCGTAACAGCCGAGATATAATAAGCTCATGACGGCGACGACCAAAGTGGTGATCCAATTTGTTTTCATAATGTCTCCTAGATTAGTATTAAGTAAATAAATGGTCTCTAAAGCATTTGAAAGAAAATCGTTTTCAGATACAGCGTTTCCGGAATCTGCAGAATATGCGGATGATCCGGCGGTTGGTATGATGTATGAACCACACGCAAACGGACGCCCAGATCGGCTGATGCATATCGGCCAGCCTCCCGCATCAGGTCGGTAGACATGTGATAAGCGCAGGACGATAGAACAATATGTCCGCCGGTATTGAGCAATTTAAGAGAATTAAGCAATAATTTCCAATAAGCCCACTTAAGTTTTTCCATACCCTCTTTGCGCTTGGCGATAGCGGGCGGATCGATAACGATCAGATCGTATTTTTGTATTTTGCCCGCCTCTGTTTTTTGTAATTCAGTTTGTTCGTCCAGGAATTCAAAGACGTCGCGCATTACGAATTCGCATTTCTTTTCGGTTCCGTTCAATTGTGCATTGTGCCTGGCGGGCTCCAAAACGTCGGGATCAAGATCGATCCCGGTTACCAGCGCGCCGGATTTGGCAAGCGCTACAGAAAAAGCTCCGGTATACGAAAAAAGGTCGAGCGCTTTTTGATTGGGCTTTATCAATGAGCGTACGAAATCGCGATTATCACGCTGATCAAGGTAAAAACCGGTTTTGTGGCCATTGATCACATCCACAAGAAATCTCATGTCGTTTTCAAAAATCTCGATAGATGCCGGAACATCGCCGTACACCGTACCCGCACATTTGTCTAAACCCTCTTCGGAACGCGATTCCATATCGCTACGCTCGTAAATTCCTTTCGGCTTTACGAGTTCAACCAGAATTTCAATGATCTCCTTCTTAAATTTCTCCATCCCGAGCGAGCGTATCTGCATCACGAGATAATCGCCAAATTGATCCACCATCAAACCGGGCAGCATATCGGCTTCGGCGTGAATGAGCCGCCTTGCATCCGAGTTGATTTTTTGGTTGTCCCGAAATTGAACGGCTTTTTTAATGCGATGCAAAAAAAAGTTTTTATCTACGGCGACGTTTTGTTTAGATAGAATTCGAACCAGAATATGCGATTGGGAATTGTAGGTGCCGATAGCAAGAAATTTATTCTCCGAATCGTAAACTTCCACAATAGAACCGTCTTCGATAGTATCCCGATCCTTGAACTGGGTGGACACATCGTCACGAAAAACCCAGAGGTAGTTGTTACGAATCTTTTTATCTTTTTTTTCTTTGAGCCTAACCTTGTTCAATCA
>JAEUSK010000099.1 GCA_016787925.1 bacterium
AATGCCAATTCCTATGACAGTCTCGGCGATGGTTATATTGCGGATAATAAGCTTGATGAAGCGATTGCGGCCTATAAGAAAGCTGTATCGGTAGATCCCGGTTTTTCCGCTTCCGTGTTTAACCTGGCTAAGTGCTATGAAAAGAAAAACATGAAACAAGAAGCAAAGGAAAATTTCAAGCGTTATCTGGCGCTGGTTTCAACAGGATCACAAGCCGATGAGGCGCGCTCGAAGCTTAATGAGTAGGATCTTTTTTTCGATGAAATTAGATTTTCATACAGCGAAGGAAAACCCTTCGCTTTTTTTTGTCCTTCTGTCAAATTCAGTTAAACTTTTCTAATTTCCCCAAGTCTAATGCATATATTAACCTACGCAATGAGGAGATGTTATGATAAGTTCGATGAGAATGTCTATCGTCTGCTTAATGATACTATTATTTGTTTGTTTGGGTTGTTCGAATTCAATTCAAATTCTAAGTCACAAGAATGATAACGGTATTATAAAGATAGACGGCTTGGATGACGACTGGAAAAAAGAGAATATGGAAGTCATCAAAGATTCTAAGATTGCTGTTGGAATCGCTTACGATGAGAATTACATTTATCTCGGACTGGCTCCCCTGGATCGAGGCGTAGCCACGCAGATGATGATGATGGGTTTTACCGTTTGGTTTGATTCTACTGGAAATGGAAAAAAGATACTTGGAATTCGATATCCTATCGGTTTTGACGGAGCTATGCCTATGAATGAACGCGGGCAAAATGAAAATCCTTTTGAAGATATTATGAAGAACAAACTGAATGAAGTTGAGATCATCGGCCCGGGAAAGTATGATAGAATGCGGCTTACAGTTTATGAACTAAGCGGGATTACTGTGAAACTGACCACTCAGAAGAACGGGATGTTTTTTGAATTGAAAGTACCGCTCCACGCTTCAACTAATTTTCCTTACGCAATTAACACGGGCGTAGGCAAGCCTCTGAGTATTTTGCTGGAAACGGGAGAATTCAAAAGGCCGGGATTCGGCGGAGGCATGCGCGGAGGTGGTTTACCTGGCGGCGGTGGAAGAATGCCAGGAGGAAATCCCCAGATGGGCGGAAGTCCCGAAATGCCGAAACCCATAAAAGTTCATCTTACAACGACCCTATCGATCAGATAAAAATTTCGAAACATGTTTTATTAGTTACCTTGGAAATCTAATAAAAGTAATAAATAAATTATCTGCAAAAGACTCTGTGAACATCTCATCGGTGGCAGGCTGTAATTCACTATAAAAAAACATTTTCAATTCCATGACGCGAAAATGTGCAAATTTTTTTCATAGCTCAGGTTTTAAGCCTGAGCTATATTAATTTTGGGCCCTGCGGTAATTTTTCAACGTGATTTTCAAGGACATTTATAATCTTGAAAATGGATAAGGTTGTTTCTACATTCCACTAAAATCATGCCTCCAAATATTTAGTGCCATGTTTGAAGAAACGTTTAGAAAAAATGACAGCGCGCTTTTGCGTGAAGCCGAATATCATTTTCATCAAGGATATAAATATCAAATGAGCGGCCATATTCACGACGCCATGGAGCATTACAGGAAGTCGATTGACCTCTTTCCGACTTCGGAGGCACATACATTTTTAGGCTGGGCATTGAGTTTTGAAGGCGATTATCAAGCAGCGATTTCAGAATGCGAAACGGCCATCGCGTTAGATCCGGATTTTGGAAATCCGTACAATGATATCGGCGCGTATCTTATGAGCCTTGAACAATTAGACGAAGCTGTTATTTGGTTTGAGCGCGCCAAAGAGGCCAAACGGTATGACGCCCGCCATTATCCGTATTTTAATTTAGGTAGGATTAAGGAAAGACAGGGCGATTGGCTTTCCGCTCAGGCAGAATACGGAAAAGCACTGGAGTTATATCCTGAATATGAATCAGCAAGAGAATGCTTGCATCGAGTACAAAGCCTTCTGCAAAGGCGCAATTAGGAGTTCTGTTTGAAGATTAGTTTTTGGAAGGCCGCATTGTGGTTATTTTGTACGATTGTGCCGGTTGCGATACATGCCCAGGAAGAATTGATCAGCCTTGTCTATCCGCGCCAGGGGATGTTGCTCACCACAACCGATTCGACACTCGTTCTTGGACAAATTCAGTTTCAGAATTCGAGACTCTTTATCAATAATCAGCGTGTTTTCACAACTCAGGATGGAGCTTTCATCGGGTACATTGGCATTGATCATGAAAAGATCAATGCCGATTCGAGTCTTATTCTTGAGTGTAGAGTTGTGGCCGGCGATTCAACCTACACACTCAACCGACAAGTCAAGATTCCGCTTTCGTTCAAATTGCCGGACTCAGCAAAAACGTTCATTGATCGAAATTATCTTTTTCCCAGAGATTCAATCTGGTTGCACAGGGGAGATAGAGTTAAAATAACATGCCGTGCTACACCCGAGGCGAACGTGTTCTTCAGCGTGATCAATTCGGATGGAACAGTGATCGGAAAAGATATTGCTATGTCAGAGTCGGGACAGCCGGATGATTTCGAAGAATCGGCTTTTGGAATAAGGAAAAAGGAAAAAAGAGGGGAGATTCGAGGAATTTACAGCGCCGATTACATTATTCATGCCTCACTTAAGAACGCAATTATTCGTTTCTATGTTAAACATGGCAATGATACCGTTTATGCCGATTCGCCGGGAAGGATTTCAACATGGGACGATAGTGATACGCGCGTGGTTGAATTAGTGAGTGAAGTCAACAATGCAGCCGTTGATCCCGGCCGCGCCTATTACTATTTCCTGCCGAAAGGCATACGATGCGCTGTGAATGGAAAGATGGGAAATCAACTTCGCCTAAGACTATCTGACGCGCATTCTGCCTGGCTTCCGGAAAAAAATGTGATCTATCTTCCACTTGGAACGCCGACTCCGATTACAACGGTTTCCCTGATTCGCGTAAAAAAGACCGGACAGAAGAGTGTGATTCAATTGGTTATGTCGCAGAAAATTCCATTCAGAGTTGAACAAACCGGAGAACGGCAACTGCAATTATCTTTGTTTGGCGGAATCAGTGATACGGATTGGATTCGGTTTGACAATAAGAACGATGAGGTCAAGAATATATCATGGTCTCAGCCGGAAAATGACGTATACCTTTTAACCGTTGATTTGAATGAGCCGCATCATTGGGGATATGAAACAGCGTATGACGGAACTAATTTAACTTGGACCATTCGCCATAAACCAAAAACAAAAGGCTTACGGGGATTGAAGGTCTGTATTGATCCAGGACACTCCAAAGATATCGGCGCAACGGGCCCTCGCGGAGTGACGGAGCGCCAGGCTAATGTTGAAGTTGCACTGGCATTAAAAAAAGAATTGGAATCCGCTGGAGCAACGATAGTCATGACGCACTCCGATACTTCTCAAAATCTGACGCTGTATGACCGGGTCGCAATTGCGAATGAAAACAAGTGCGACCTTTTTGTAAGCATCCACCACAATGCATTGCCGGATGGAGTAAACCCTTT
>JAEUSK010000140.1 GCA_016787925.1 bacterium
AGGTTTCGACACCTTTTGGCATAATTTGATGGGCGTCGATAAAAGCGGTAAACCTACGACCGCCTTGATCAGTTGGGCCGACACACGTCCGCGTATGGTGATCGATGCATTAAAACAAAAGTTAAATCCCGAGGAAATTCACAGCCGTACCGGATGCGTTATTCACCCAAGTTATTTACCTGCAAAGCTCATGTGGTTCAATGAAGAACATAACGAGACTTTTATCAAGACAGACAAGTGGATGTCAATTGGGGAATACCTCTACTATGTTTTTTTTGAGAAAGCGGTTTGCAGTATTTCCATGGCGTCCGGAACAGGGCTATTAAATCAGAACACATGCAAATGGGATGAAAAAGTTTTTGCCGTATTGCCGATCACGCCGCAGAACCTGTCAGAACTGGGCGATATGGATACGCCATTGCTGGGTTTGAAATCAACGTATGCAAAGCGTTGGCCGACTCTGGTTGATATTCCCTGGTTTCCTGCCGTAGGCGACGGCGCGAGTTCCAATGTCGGGACGGGATGCGTTGCGAAAGATCAGCTTTGTATCGTGATGGGTACGTCGGGCGCTTTGCGGGTGTGCTGGGAAGCAGACTCGGTGATTATTCCGCCGGAATTGTGGGTCTATCGCGTAGACAAAAAAAGATTTTTGATGGGCGGTGCATTAAGCGACGGCGGGAATTTGCGTAAATGGATCGTGTCCCACCTCGGAGTTGAGGGAGGGAAAAAAGGCGTGGATAAAGCTATGAACGAATGTAAACCGGATGGGCATGGGCTCACCGTTCTGCCGTTTTGGGCGGGTGAGCGAAGCACCGGATGGCATGAAAATGCCCGTGGTATGATATATGGACTCAATCTGAACAGTTCAAGGGAGGAGATCGTTCGTGCAACAATGGAAAGCGTGGCGTATCGTTATGCCGCAGTGTACGATATTTTTAGCCGTCAAAACATGCCAATCAAAAAAATTATTGCCTCAGGCGGGGGATTCATTGATTCGGAAGTGCTGACGCAAATTATGTCCGATGTCATGGGGTTACCTGTAACGCAATCAGGTGAACAGGAAGGATCTGCCCGGGGAGCTGCGATATTGGCTTTGGAAGGTATCGGTTCAGTTCGGAACGCTGCAGAAATTCCGATGCCGCTGGGACGCACGTTTAATCCTAACACGCAGAATCATGAAATTTATAAAGCGGCAAGAGAGCGTCAGAATAATATGTACAATCTCATCGCTCAGCGCTGGTGGGAAAAGGGAATGTAACATTAGTATGAAATCAAAATCCCCGGTTCAATTGAAGCGGGGATTTTCAATTAGACCCAATTTATCAAGCAGGTATTGCAGCGGCTTCGGCGCGCTTATTAAGGTCCATCTGCACGAGAAACCAGACTGCGGGCGAAAAAACGAGCCATAACACAAAAAGCAACCAGCGGTTCATTTTTTCCGTTGACACCTTCTCATACAATTCGCCGTATTTATAGTAGGAATAAAAAGCGCCGAAAGGAATAAATAGTAATACAGTCCATAACCCCGGAGATGCTTCCGGATCATTGGCGATTCCTTTTAGCTCACTGGCCGTTTGATAGAACCAGTAAATCACGTAAATACCCAGCGTGATAATCACGAGGAACACCTGAGCTATCATATTTCTTTTTTTGACCTGCATAATTACTCCTCCTTTTGGGTGGATATCAACTTAAAAATAATATGTATCTATAATTTAGACGTTTAGGGACGCAAAATCAAAAAATATTCAGTGTTTTTAATTTATTTTGTAAGTTTTAAGTGGCTCGTTGAACTATACTCCTTAACAGATGAAGGAGGAATATATGAAACGCTTAATCGTAACTCTCTTGGTTTCAGTTTTGTTGGGCTGTGACCACAATAAGACGCCTGTAGAAAACTCTGCAGTATACGGGGTAGCGGTATTTACGGACAAGACGGATTACATCCGTAATGAAAAGACAATTATTACAATCTATAACAATACGAATGAAAGCTTAGTTTTTCAGGGGTGTTTGAGTAACGTGTATTATTACCGGGACAAATGGGTGGAAGGCCAATGGGTGCAGTGGACCAGTTTAGTATGCCCGGATTCGCTTGTGGAAGACATGATACTTGATCCGTATACGAACAAGTCTGATTCACTTGTGGTTCACAAACCGGGAACATACCGGTTTAGATATCCGCTTTTTTGGATTGGAGGCTCAAATGATCCCGATACCATTACCTCAAATAGTTTTACAATCCATTAAGTAGAATCCGGCACAAAAATAAAAAAGGACGAGTCTTTTCTCGTCCTTTCTGGTGTACGCCCTACAGGATTTGAACCTGTAACCCTCGGTTCCGAAGACCGATGCTCTATCCAATTGAGCTAAGGGCGCGGGGACTTTTTTTCCGAAACAAAACCTCAGGCAATCACGTGAGGTTTTTGATTTGTAGGCCCGACAGGACTCGAACCTGTTACCCTCTGCTTAGAAGGCAGATGCTCTATCCAGATGAGCTACGGGCCCTTATATATTCAGCGTCGCGAATATAACAGGAATGATGTTTCAGTGCAAGTCTAATTTTTGATAAATGTCTATGATTTTGATTGAATTTTTGATTACTATTTGTCTATATTTAAACATGCCCTGCTGTTTAACCAAAATCACAGATTAAATCTATTTGCCGGAAGGAATTCATTATGTCACAAGATATACCCGCCAACGGAAAGAAAAAACATCTGACCGAAGATGAGGCGCGTGAAGTTGCCGAAGCTGCGCGTGAGAGCAAATGGGATCGTCCTAGTTTTCTTCGTGAAATTTTTCTCGGAAATTTAAGGTTAGACCTTGTTCATCCGTTCCCCCAAGCGGAAGGGATCAACCGGCCGGAGTTCCAGGAATTCTACGCGAAGATGAAAAAATTTCTTGAAGAAGACGTGGACTCCGACAAGATCGACCGGGATGGAAAGATTCCTGATGAAATTCGCCATCGATTGGCAAAATTGGGCGCCTTCGGTATGAAGATCAAAAAAGAATACGGCGGGTTGGAATTTACCCAGGCGGAATACAACAAAGTTATGCAGCTGGTTGGGAGCCAGGACGGGAATGTCGCGGCGCTTTTATCTGCGCATCAATCGATCGGTTTGCCTCAACCGCTTAAGACATTTGGAACAGAAGAACAAAAGAAAAAATATCTGCCCCGCGTCGCGCGCGGTGAAGTGTCGGCTTTTGCTTTGACCGAAGCGGAAGTAGGTTCTGATCCTGCCAATTTGCATTCCACAGTCGAAGATACCGCCGACGGCCAGGCGTTTATTCTCAACGGCGAAAAATTATGGTGCACTAACGGAACTATCGCCGACCTCATCGTGGTCATGGCGAAACATAAAGAAGACAATGCGATTAGCGCTTTCATTATAGAAACAAGCTGGCCGGGCGTTAAAGTCGAACACCGCTGCCATTTTATGGGACTGAAAGCATTGGAGAACGGCGTTATTTCGTTTAAGAATGTCCGTGTGCCAAAAGAAAATTTACTTTGGCAACGAGGTAAAGGCTTGAAGCTTGCTCTCATTACTCTTAATACGGGTCGACTGACTATTCCCGCCATTTGTGCCGGCACTGCAAAAGCGTGCGTCGAAGTGGTTCGTAAATGGGGACGGTCGCGCGTGCAATGGGGACAGCCTGTTGGCAAGCATGAAGCGATCGCACAAAAGATCGCGGACATGGCTTCAATGACATTCGCGATGGAATCCGTTTCAGATATTGCAACCGCGATGTCGGATAAGGGTTATGATATTCGCCTTGAGGCGGCCGTTGCGAAAATGTATAACACGGAGGCAGGCTGGAAAATCGTGGACGATACGCTGCAGGTTCGCGGTGGACGGGGATATGAAACGGCGGATTCTTTGCGCGCGCGCGGGGATGAACCAATACCGATTGAACGAGCGATGCGCGACTTCCGTATCAACCTGATCTTTGAAGGCTCCAGCGAGATCATGCGCCTTTTTATAGCGCGGGAAGCTGTTGACAAACACCTCGACGTCGCATGGAACATGATCAATCCAAAATCGACCATGGGACAGCGGTTAGGCGCATTGCCTAAGGTCATAGCCTTCTACGCCGTGTGGTATCCGTCGCGCTGGTTGGGCTGGTCTTTCTGGCCGAGGTATAGCGAATTTGGCAGATTGGCGAAACACATGCGCTTTGTTAATCGCGTTACCCGAAAATTATCCCGAGAAATTTTTCACGGCATGATGCGGCATCAGGCTAAATTGGCATACAAACAGGCTTTTTTATTTCGTGTCGTCGATGTAGGCGCCGAACTTTTTGCGATGTCGGCAACCATGAGCCGCGCCGTTAAATTATCCAAAGAGGGGAATCGGGATGCTCCAGAACTGGCTGATCTTTTTTGCTGCAATGCCCGTCGACGTGTAAAAAATCTACTCAAGAACCTATGGAATAATGACGATGTGTTTAAATACGGCATCGCGAAGAATATACTGAACGATAAATATACTTGGTTGGAAGACGGCATTTCCGGATTCATCAAACCGGAACAGAAGACCTTTTCTACGCAGAAAACTAAGATGGAAAAAACCGTCGCGTGATGCGCAGTTAAAATAACACAAGAAAGCCCCGGCCGTGTAATGCGACCGGGGCTTTTTTAATAAATATGAAAATTTTGGTTATGTGCTGCGGTCCTTACCGATTCGCTCCGGGTAAGTGTAAACATTAAACCGGTCGTCTCGTAAAAATCCTATCAAAGTAATCCCAAATTCGTACGCTACTTTTACCGCTAAATGTGAAGGCGCGGATACGGCTGCAAGAATAGGAATACGCGCACTC
>JAEUSK010000152.1 GCA_016787925.1 bacterium
CAACCGTTCAATAGCAATCTCATCCGGCGTTATTTCGCTGATCCACTTCAGGATGGCGATGGATGACGAGTCAACGGCCGTTTCGCCAACGATCCTTGACTGTCCGGCGATCAGGGTTTTAATTTCGTTCTGCAGACTAACGAATTCATTGTGCTCAGATTGCACGCGTTTAAGCGAACCGGTTACATCTGTCAGCAGGACGTTCAAGTCGCCGGATTTCTTGTTGAGGAACAAAATGGACCCGCCCGCAATTGCAAAAAGCACCAATAGGCTTGAGACGGCTTTTGAGAACAAATTTCGAAATCGTAATTCCGTCTTTGCGTTCGGCGGCAAAAAATTCAAATCTGATCCCGTAGACAACGCGGCTCCTACGGTATCCAACGACAATATTGACGCTTCCGGCGCATCAATGCCCGTCGGAATTGCTATATGCTCCGACGGACGAAATGGGCGCATGGTCTGGCCTATTGACGCTTGGAGAAATGTCCCAAGTCTTTTTAGTCTGATCGACTTGCCGGAGAAATAGACGTTATCATACGTTTCAACTTTGAAGTTTTCCTTGTAGTAGTCCAGCGACATGCGGATCTCAGAAGCCAGTTTTTCCGCAACTGGGCGCATCATCACGGCAATTTCCGAATGCGGAATTCCCTGACTGGTCATACCAATGGCGGGATCCGCAGGCAGGCCGATTTCCTTCTTTAACTCCTCCGCTTCTTCCCACGAAAGAACGTACGACGTATCGTCAACGAATATAGTCTGCATAAGTACGGAGGTAAAATGATTGCCTCCCACAGAAATTTCACGCGCGAACTGAAGGGTATTATCTCTGAAGAAAGACAGATGAGTACTTTCAAAACCTATGTCGATCACCATACTGTGCATGCCCTTATCCGGAATGCATTTCATAAAATTCCATTGCGCTATGGGGCGGATCGTCATCCTCTGCGGAATCACGCCGGCCTGCATCATGATTTCAAGATTGTTTTTGATTAATTCTTCCCTGACCGCAATAACCAGAACATAGAACTCATTGGCGTTGGGCGATTGGTCTTCGTCCAATATGACGTAGTGCAGTACGGTTGGCGCATCATTGAAAAAATGCAGTTCCTTTTTATTCTTCCACAGCAGCGCTTCGTGAATTTCCTTCTTTGAAACTTTAGGCATGCGAAGAAGGCGGATGTTCACATCGGAACCGCCAATGATGGACGTGATGGGAATATTCCGCGCGCGAAGCTTTTCAATGACTTGTTTGACACGATGTGCGAGCGCCGGCACATTTCCTTTTTCATTTTCATTCAGCGATATCTCTTCGACTTGAACTATTTCCTGTTTTTTGCCAAAAGTCCGAATCTTCGCTGCGCGGACAACCCGCGCATTAATTTCTATCCCGATGGACAGGCTGCCAACAATCCTTTCCCACCAGCGAAGACCTGCCGCCGTTGGATTTTGATCAAAATCATGTACTGAAAACTCAGGATTTTCTATGTCGGGTGAAAGCGGGACATGCGATAATTCTTTCTGAATGTTTTCATGAATTTCTGATTCATGTCCGGATATGAAATTTTCTAATGAAACGTCCGCCACTTTTTCATTTACGTCGGCTGTTTCGCGTTGTTCGGCGATCCCCCGGGGGCGGGAAGATTCTTTTGGCGTTGACGTGATGGCATCCATCAGCAACATGCTCGACGGATTCGCTTTTTCATCATTTCCGTTGATTTCATCGTCAAACATGAGACACCTCTTTGCGGCGGATATTGCGGGTCAATAAATCTTCGTCAATTATGCCTAATTGCTCGCTGATCTTGGCCAGGTAAGCCTGGTGGCACAAGTTGATTGCCTTGCGCGGAAACCCGTGGCTATACTCGTAGATTTGTTTCAATGCGCTTTTGGTGAACACGTGATACAGGTCTTCATAGCCCGACCGGCGCAGACGATGGCCTATCATGTGGTACAATTCCTGTTCATCAAATGCCTGCAGCACGTACGCGGCCGAGATTCGGTCCATGAAATTCGGCATGAGCCGGATTCGGTCTGCAAATTCCAGCTGTGCAAATATGACCACTTGTATCAGTTTGGATTCATTGGTTTCGTAGTTTAATAACCCGCGAATGATCTCCATCATCGGCTCGTTTATTTTCTGTCCTTCATCGATGATCAATACCGGGATTTTCTTTTCATTGACCCCCTTAAAATAAAGAAAACTTTGGAGAGCTTCTTTGTATTCCAAAACGGAATTCGCTTTGGTCTTGATGTCGAACAGCCTGCTTAGGTGTGCAAGAAACTCCAGTTCGTCAACAAACTGCGGATCAAGAATGAGTCGGAACATATAGTCCGGTTTATCCTGAAACAGCCGCATCAGAATTCGGCCGACCGTCGTTTTTCCCGTACCGACATCCCCGAGCACAACGCTGAGTCCTGACCGTAATCGTATGGCTGATTCCAGAGTTTGGAGGCAGGCAACATGCTGGGCGGAAAAGTAAAACAGTTGCGGGTCCGGCGACATGGAAAATGGATTTTTTTTCGACGTCTGCATCAGGGTGTTTTCGTTTAATGAGTACATGCTTCAAGTCCTTTTTAGTTGGCGCCAATGGCCATCACGCAATTTCGGCCGGCTTCCTTGGCTTTGTATAAGCCGGCGTCTGCGTTCTGAATAAGTTGCGTAACATCGAGTGAGTCGTCCGGAAATGTTGAAACGCCCACGCTGATGGTCAGGTTGCCGTGGGGCTGTTTTTCCTGATTCTGAAAATAAGTCTCTTCTATTTGGTTTCTTAATTTCTCGGCAATATTCAACGCCTGAATTTTGCTGGTCTCAGGCAAGATCAGTGCAAATTCTTCACCGCCGTATCGGCATTCCATATCGCACACGCGCGTAGACTCGCGCAATACCGCCGCAACCTTTTTCAGTACGTCATCGCCGGCCTGGTGGCCATTCGTATCGTTGTATTTCTTGAAGTGATCGACGTCCAGCAGAATGAGCGACATCTTCAGGAAATGGCGAATGGACCGCTGCATTTCACGATCAAGCTCTTCATTGAAGAAGCGACGGTTATATAATCCCGTCAAGCCATCGGTGATCGCCTGCTGTTTAAAATTACGGTAGTTCTCATGAAGAAAATCATAGACATCGACATGGCCCAAAGTCAGCCCAACCGAGTAGCCGTACCGCTGGAGGAGATCTTTGCTTTCAATAAGACGTTTCTTGTTTTGCTGGCCAACCATCAGAATTGCGCGGGTAATGGTTTTTCCCTGGTAGTTTTCCACCATATCCTCCGGATTATCGATACTGACAATCGGTATAAGAAAAATTACTTCAGAATCCAGTACTTCCCGCAGCTGGTGGATATGGGTCAAATTACTGCTCTCAACCTGAGCGGGCCCATCCATATCGTCAACTATAAAATAACTTTTGCGGTGATTCAAAAGGTCGCTGTACGGGCGCTGGTCGGTCTGGATGTCCAGCTCGTCGAGCGATGCGAGCGTTACGTTGGACCACGAAATAGGAACCAGCTTGTTTTGCGGTTTATCATGTACCCATAGAACGGCGCTGTGAAATCCCAAGTCCTCGCACAAAGACAGCGTCGTTGTCTTCAGCAAAAGCTTACGGTCCGTAATGGTGAAGAGATTCTGCGTCGAATTGTTTAACTTTATCAGCATCTGGCTGTAATTGCGCTCCTGCTGTATGACCTGTTTTAACCAATATGTCTCCTTGGACAGAGCGATGTTTTCATCGACAAATTTGCGCATATTTTCCTGTGTCCTGTCATAACCCGCATGCGCAATATCCGCGGCTTTTGCTTTCTGCCCTTTGCCGTCAAAGAACCGGATTCGTCCAATCTCAATCAGGGCGTCAGAAATGCTGGAAAATCGGTTTCCCGTTTTTCTCATGACGGCGGCGAATTTAAGTTTCAGAAGTTCGGGGTAACTCATCTCACTATTCCTGACACAGTCTTCCGCACGGATCGTCGTACCATCCGGTTCCGTGGCCAATAATTCGTTCTGAATTTTAGCCATTTCCCAAATGAGCCGAACTGTTGAAAAAAGATTTCTCATGACCATCCCTCTTGTTAAAACTGTCGCCAATTTCGCCAGGAAGTAATATGCGTTGAACCGTTTACCGTATAACCTGCCAAGAATTTTTTAACATAAGATGCACGGTAATAGATATTAATTTTGTTTGCGTTTCCGTTTCCCTCAACGTTGGTTCCGCCAAAGATACCGCCGTAAACCGATTCTTTGTTATCCAAATCTACCTGGTGCACAACGGACACGGCGCTCGGGAGATAAAGAATTCCTTCTAACTTCTGGCTGTTTTTCAGAACGACATCGCCGGTCACGACAATGATGCCAAACATCTGCCCGCTGTTTTTGACTTCCAGATTGCCTTCGATATAGACCACGTTGGGCGTATCACTGGGAACGCCGTTTGGCCGCGGGTGATAAAAATTAGCGTCTGTGCCCGACGGATAGGAATCGCCATTGCTGATGGAAACGCTTGTGCTAAAATAATGACCTTGTGAAATCGCTGTTGCCTTGAGTTTGTTCACATCAATATCCGGTAGTTCCGGTACGAAGTCTTGCGCCAGGCCGGGATTGGGATTGCCTGCTGAATCGTTGATCGTGACGTCATTAATATTGCCGCTGACGTATACGGCATAATTTGAAATGTCCGTCATACGCAAGCGATAGATCTGTTTTGACGCGGCATTGGCTGATGTGGCCGTGACTCTGACCTGCAGCGTGTCTTTTAACGCGGCAATAACCGTGCTGTCTTCTACATTAATTGTTGCGGTTCCGCCTGCAATCGCCTGATTGCTGGCCGTCCAGTGCCAGATGCCGGTATTCATGGATTTCCTGACTGCGTAATCGACAGCGGCCTGTGCGCTGTAAAATGATTTCGCCGTCTGTAAATCAAGTGCTAGCATTTTAGAATTGTTCTGTACAAACATGACCATGACCAGGCCGGCCAATGTGAGTGTTGTCACAAAAAAGATCACGGCGATCAAGGTCATCCCTTTTTCGTTATTCAAATATGTTTTTAGATTTTTCATAATCGATTGCACACTTTTATTTCCTAACCTTGATAGGGCAATCATTGTGCCGAATATATGGCGTAATTATCAGTAATTTGCCTATGTAAATACGTAACTTAAGTAAGTCTTTTTTAACGATTGTGTAGTATATGCCTATAGGTATGGCTTATTGCCATAGCGGGTGATAGGAGCGGAATTAACGCATGTTTCTTAGGAGGATATAAAGGTCCTTGGAAAATGAGTATCCTTGCGAGGTCATTGTGAATACTACGCGGATTTTTGCAATCTGACTGGCAGGTGAAGCGGTGGTCCATAACGTGCCGTCCCATTTGTAGTAGCTGAATGAAAAACTGGAAATGCCGCTCGCAAAGGCAACCGTATTCTTCTGTAATTGCTGGTTGGTATATACAATATCAACTACCGTATTGGATACATTGGTGAACTTGAATTGGGTGGCAGTCGCGATCGTTATACTGGCATTGTTTCGTACATTCTTCGCTTCGCGCTCCAGCATTTGCGACGCGGCGTGCGCATTTTGAATAGTAGTGGATGAGCGTAATACGCCAACGTAGATGTCTGTTGATTTTACAAAGACGTAATATACACCCATGAATACAAACCCGGCCACGCTGATGTACGTCAGCAACTCCATCAGGGTGAATCCTGATTCGTTGGACCAGACTTTGTTTTTGAATTTGTATTTATTCGTAGGTTTCATGACGCTAAAACCGGGTCAGCCAGTTTTTGATTTGTACATTCGGCATTCCGGCGTGCGTGACCGTAATAATCACCTCCGCATAAGATACTCCGGAAAAATATTTCCCTGCGGTGTCGATGACGGTGGTTCGGACAAATCCGCCGGACAGCGATTCCGACGGATACCTGCCGGACGCTATAACCCACGAGTATCCGCGCGACGGCGAGATTTTGTCTGTCAAGACTTCTTCCATTTTTTGAGTGCAGTACATTACCGCTTTGGTTTCAACTTCATAAACCGCGCTGTTAATGAAAATATATGAATACAGCTGAAGAAGCGCCGGCAAAGCAATGCCTATGAAGAGGATCGTGGTGATGATTTCGATCATTGAGGAGCCACGCTCATTTGCGCAAACGGATATGGCAGATTTCATGGCTATTTCTTCCCCATGTGGCCCATCATATCCCACATCGGCAGGAATATAGAGAGGGCTATGAATAATACTAATCCGCCAAGAAGCACCGTAATCATCGGCTCAATCAGTGTAGTCAGATTCTTGACGGTATAATCTATTTCGGAGTCATAGTATTCGGCTATGTTCTGCATCATGCTGTCAAGCGCGCCGGATTTTTCACCGATCGATATCATTTGCACAACTATCGGCGGAAATATAACGCTTTTCTTCAATGGCTGCGCGAGCCCTTGACCGTCTTTGACGCCGTTGATCGCCTTGTAAATCTCGTCGGCGACAATGATGTTTCCCATGGTTTGGGCTATGATCGTTAAAGTCTGCAGAATCGGAAGACCGCTTCTGTTAAGGGTTTCAAATGTTTTTGCAAAACGTGAAATGTATGTTTTGACATTGAGCATGCCGAATACCGGCAGATGAAGCTTCCGTTCGTCCCAGAAACGCCGTCCGGCGGGCGTTTTTACAAACGCGCGAACGCCAAAGTAAATGGCGACCAATGCCGGAATGACGATTATCCAGTATTCCGTGATCGCCGTGTTGATTCCGATCAATATCCGCGTTGGTAACGGCAATTCAACTTTCATTTTTTGAAAGATACTCACAAATTTGGGTACGACGGCCAGAATCAGAACAACAAAAGCAACAGAAATGCCGCATAGTACTATGATTGGGTAACGTGTCGCTTTTTTGATATTGGTTCTAATTTCCAGGTCATGCGTCAGAAAGGTTACCAGTCTTTCCAGTACTTCTTCCAAAACGCCGCCGGCTTCCCCGACTCGTATCATGTCGACGTACAGGTCGGAAAAAGCGCCCGAGTGGGGCCGCAAAGCATCACACAGCGGTTTCCCGCTCTGAATGTCATTTGAAACTTGACCGAGAATTTCCTTCATGGCTTCTGAGCCGGCTTGCTCTTCCAGAGCTGCAAGGCAAGAAACCAGTGGAACCCCGGCCTTAAAAAGCGTCGCAAATTGTTTGGTGAAAACAATGACTTCCTTTGGGTCCACTTTCTTGCGTTTTGTTTTCGCGGCAAACATTCCCGCTTTTTTTTCCGTGATCTGCAGAGGCAAATAGTTCAACTTATCGAGATATTCTGTCACAAAACCGATATTGGGTGCGTCAATGACGTCGACCACAACCTGCCCTGCATTATTTATTGCGCGGAAACTGTATTGTGACATAGCTTTACCCTTCTAATCGATCGTCGTTACGCGCAGCACTTCCTCGACGGTTGTCAGTCCCTGCAGTACTTTCGCAATTCCGTCTTGCCGCAAGGTCCGCATCCCGTTCTCAATAGCCGCATCTTTTATTTTTCCTGACGAGGCGCGTTCCATCGTCAGTTTTTTAATGTCTTCGTTCACCATCAGCAGTTCATAAATGGCGAGTCGTCCCTTATATCCTTTGTCCTTACAGTGCGGGCAGCCTTTGGGTCTATAAATCGCATGCGATCCGGCTGTCCTAACATTTAAGGTTTTCAAAATAGTCTCATCCGGCGTGAATTTTTCCTTACACTTCGGACACAATTTGCGAACCAGCCGCTGGGCCAAAATGCCGGAAACGGCGGATGCAGTCAGGAATGGCTCAATTCCCATATCGGTCAATCGGTTGATGGCGCTGGGTGCGTCGTTAGTATGAAGCGTGGAAAATACAAGATGCCCCGTCAGAGCTGATTCAACGGCAATGTGCGCGGTTTCTTTGTCGCGAATTTCGCCGACCATGATGACGTCCGGATCTTGGCGCAATATGGACCGCAGGCCGGCCGCGAAGGTTAAGCCGATCTTTGAATTGATCTGACACTGCCTGATAAGGTCCAGTCTGTACTCGATCGGGTCTTCCACCGTGATGATGTTTTTGTCTATAGAATTGATCGAACTCAGCGCAGAATACAGCGTGGTGGTCTTTCCGCTGCCGGTAGGCCCGGTGACAAGAATAATACCGTTGGGTCTGTGAATTAGTTCATCGAAGAAAATCATAGTGTTCTTATCAAATCCCAAGTCCTGCAAACTGACCAGCACCGACCCTTTATCAAGGATACGCATAACAATATTTTCGCCGTTGACCGTAGGAAAGGACGAGATACGAAAATCAATAGTGCGCTCCCCTATACGGGTCTGAAATCGGCCGTCTTGCGGAAGCCTTTTCTCCGCAATATCCAGGCCGGACATGATCTTGAATCGGGAAAGCAAAGCCGATTGCAGATGTTTGTCAAGCACGAAGGATTCTTTCATAATTCCGTCTATCCGAAAACGCACAAGAAGATGTTTATCTTCCGGTTCAACATGTATATCGCTTGCGCCTTCCTTGACGGCCGCTGAAATAATGACATTCGAGAGACGTATGATCGGCGTGTCTTGCGCGGCCTCTTCCATTTCCTCCAGTGACTGGTCATTTTCTTCCATCGCAATGGTCTCGACGTCCAGCTGATAGTCTTTTACCGCATCGCGAACCTCTGTCTGATAAGACTCTGCGGAGCCCTTAAATACTTTGTTAAATGATTCTTGGAGGTCCTGTTCCGAACAAAGCATAGGCGATATATTTAGCCGGGTCAACGAACGCAATTCGTCGATGGTTTCCAGGTTCCTCGGGTCGACCATGGCAACGGTAAGTTCGTCGCCTATCTTGAACAGCGGGAATATAAGTTTGGAACGAAGGAAGGATTCTGACAACAGGCCGACTACTTCCGGATCGCTGTCAAATGTCGTTAAGTCAACTGTAGGCAGATCCAGGTGATCGGACAGAATCTGCAGAAGATCCGCATCTTTGACCAGTTTTTTTTCGGCAATTATTTTTCCGAGTTTCTTGCCGTTTTTGAGCTGGTGCGAGAGTATCTCCGACAACTGTGCCTCAGTTACAAGCTTATTAGCTAGGAGAATTTCACCTAATTTGAGTTGGGGTTTCATAATGCGTCATCTCAGACTTAAACCGCATCCGCGATGGTCGCCTGATGCTGTGTGAGGGCGGCAGCGCCGATCAGTCCGACCTTCAGCAGTTCATAAATCTTTGCCATGAGAACTGCGGAATCATAAGGCTTGATCATATATGCGTTAACGCCCATTTCCATGCCCGTCGCACGGTCTACATCCCGCGCACGCGAAGTCAACATGATAATGGGTATGTGGCGGTATTTTTCATCAAATTTGAGCAATCGGCAGACTTTGAAGCCGTCCATCTTTGGCAGAAGCACATCAAGAAGAATTAAGTCCGGCTTGTGTACCCGGGCCTTTTGCAGTGCATCAATACCGTCAAAACTGGTCACGACTTCAAATCCCGCCGCCGTGAGCCGTATACTCAGCATCTCAACCATGTTTGGATAATCATCGACTATCAGAATTTTATGTGCCTTCATACTGGCGCGCTTTCTTTCGTTTAGGGAGAGTGATCGTAAATGTAGTGCCCTTTCCATATTCGCTGTTCACTTTGATTTTACCGTGATGAAGCTTGATTATTTCCTTCACGATGCTGAGTCCGAGTCCGCTTCCTTTTTCTCTATGCTGGATATGTTCGGGATAATTAAGTTGCGCAAATCGTTCGAATAGTTTCTTTATGTCCGATTTAGAAATTCCAAACCCCTGGTCCTTGACGGTAATTTCTGTGCAGCCCTGTCTTGATGCGGCTCCAATTTCAACCGTGGACGAGTTCGGAGAATATTTTACGGCGTTGTCAAGTAAGTTGATGAGAACCTGTTTCATTCTATCCCGGTCAGCAAATAGGTCAAGAATCGGATGCGGAATATTCTCAATAATAGTTATGTTTTTTTCAGACGCTTTTCTGTCTATAGCTGCAACGACAGATTTTATCAATGGCTGTATGTCAATGGCCATTCTCGAGATCCTGATCTTGCCGGCATCCAGCCTGTTGATGTCCAGAAGATCGTTAACCAGGCGCAAAAGACGGTCTGCTTCTTCATATACAACATGCAGGCATTGCTTCTGCACGGGATTCAATTCGCCGATACTCTCTTCCAGCAGAAGGCTCAAACCTTCTTTTATCGGTGCGAGCGGATTGAAAAGTTCGTGCGCCACGATGGATAAGAACTCCGACTTTTTCTGTTCATTGTTATACGGTTTGGAGATGTCGCGTATGAAACACAAGGTCCCAACCGGTATATCCTGATCCTGAAATATTTTTTTTACTTCAACTTCAAAAACGGTGGAACGCTTGTTTAGAAATACGAATTCCTTGAAGTGCTGGCGATTGGATAACTTGGCCCGCGTAATAATTTCCTCAATATCTATCTTCGAGGTGCGAACCAGATCTTTCAGTGTCTTCTCTGCGAGTTCTTCGAAAGGCTCGTTAATACCCAGTATTCTCACGGCGCTTTTATTGATCAACCGGACACGATCAACGAGATCGACCAACACGATACCGTCGCTGATATTTTCAATGATGGTATCATATTCGTTTTTCCACACTTTACTAAAAATCGTATCCGATTGGCGTTCCATATCGCTCAATATATGTTCAGTTCCTTTTTCAACTGTAACCGGACGGCTTAAGTAATTTTCTCCGGTCGCTTTAGTGGGCTGTAGAAGTTCAAGTGTTTTCATCTTTTTTCTAGTGTCCTGTCATAAGATCTAGGTACCAGTGTATCAACTCATATCCGTAGAAGAAATGGGTCAGCACGGCCGCCGTCAGAAAGGGCGCCATCGGAATTTCACTTCCGCGTTTCATCACACGCGCCGCAATACTTAGCCACCCTACTACCGTCATGAAAATAAACGTGACAAACAACGTAAATAGAAGCGCCTGCCAGCCGAGAAAAATGCCCAGCAAAGCCGCCAGCTTAATATCGCCGCCGCCCATTGCATCTTTTTTGTATGCAATGCGGCCGATGACTGCGATGATAAACATGCCAAGACCGCCAACTGCCATCCCAATGGCCCCATCGATCACATGTTCCGCCCCTTGAATCCCGACAAACAAAACGGCTATGGGAAAGCTGAACATGACTATGCGGTCCGGAATAATATGATATTGGAAATCAATGCAGGCAAGAGTCAGCATCATGAGGGCTATAAATGATACTTTGTAGAACAAAACGGTGTGTCCGAATTGTCCGTAAATCAGGCAAAGCAATAATGCGGTCGCGATTTCCACAAGCGGGTATACCGCCGATATTTTTTTATTGCAATGAACGCAGCGGCCTTTTTGAATAACATATCCCCATAATGGGATATTGTGATACCAATAAATTGGATTCTCACATGATGGACAGTGCGATGACGGGAACCACAACGATTGGCCGAGAGGAATGCGGTGAATCACGACGTTCAAAAAACTTCCGATCATCAGCCCCGACAGGCCTATAGCAATGTACGAATAAAGTTCCACGCTGGATTTCCTCTCTTAGTTTTTCGCCTGTACCGCATCTTTTTCAGCATAGATACGATTGATACCTAGAGTTGCAAGAAACATTGACACATCAAGACTTTGGCTTTTCATGCTTAACAGCGTAAGAATGAGGGTCTGGGTACCGATGGTTATTTTTTGAGACACCGCCTGAAGCGGCACGTCAAAATAGACCGATCCGCTTGATTTATTATCTTTAATATACCGTTCCAGATGTTTGTAGAAAAATCTGACAAATTCCGATGAATCTGCCGCCCCGGATTGTTCAAGATCAGATAAGGCAATAACGGGCAGACCATTGTCGGTAGTTACTATTACTGAAAATAATGAGAATTTCTTGATAAGGTTTTTCAGAAAACTTTCAAGCGCCTTGTCTTGTGCTTCGTTACGGTCAGTGCGACGGTCAAATATTCCGGCGATTGCCCGAATCTGTTCCTTCAATTTGCGGCTTGCGCAACCCGGATTTGAGTGAATGCAATAATTGGCGCGGCAAGCTGATAATGGTTCTCCGCACATTTGACGGCGATGGTAGTTTGCCGTGGGTTCCATGTGGGACGTAATGAACTCGCGCGCCAGTTTTTTCTGCAGCGCGCTCTCGGCAAATTGGATTGCTTCGTTCCACAGAAATATCTCCAGTTCTATTAACTGATCAGGATTAAAATTACTAATAAGGGTCTCAATATAAGCCCAGTCTGTTATGTTCTTTCTGATTTTCTTTTTGACATCACGGGTCAAAGTCTCTTGAATAGTAAGAGACCTTGAAAGCGCCTGATCAAGATCATGCGCCGGGGACGAACTGTCGCCCTCCGTGATGGTCGAGATGATTTCACGCTCGTTCTCTCTAGACTGAAACATATAGAGACTCCTCATTGGAAAAGTTGTAAAAGGCTCTCATGGCTATGAGAGCCTTTTATTGAATTAATTAGTGTCCTGTAACTGAACAGGTGACGAGGCCCGTCGTTGAAGAATAAGTGTAGGTACCTCCGGATGGGCAAGTTGGCGTTGCACCGCTGGTAAATGAAGCCGCCATTGCAGCCAGGTCAGCTGGGAATGTAGCAGTGCCGGTCGTCAGAACGGACTGTGCATAAGCAATGCTGGCAGCGGCCTTGATTGCGCCCATATTCGATTTACAGGCACCGGCTTCAGCTTGGTCGGTAAGATCAAAGTACTTAGGAACGGCTACCGCGGCCAAAATTCCAAGTATTACTATCACCGTAACTAATTCCATTAAGGTGAAGCCTTTTTGATTTTTGAGAGAGTTCATAATTCCTCCATTAGGGTTAGAAAATCTTGTTAACTGCTGGTGTCTATTGTAATCAATATCCATGCCGACGCTGTACCATTTTATTTAACAATAGCTTAGCTATGCCCTGCCATACACGCTTTGTGGATTATTTACCTACTTGTGGATTTGTTCCACAAATAAGGATAAGTAAAGTGGAGAATTGAATTTGATCGAGAACCAAAGTCTTAGCGGGAAAAAATACCTATGATGTGGTGGAAATCTTACAGGCAGGAAATGCGAATACCATTGAAAATTCTATTAGTTTTCAGCACGGGAGTCATGAGTTGTCTTGAAAGGAGGGATATTTCTACGATAGATCTGCTTATTGCGCTACTTCAACAAGAGCATTTTGCGGGACTGAACCGCTCCGTTCGCCTGAATGCGGCAGACGTAAATTCCACTCGACAATTGCCGCCCCAGCTTATCCTTACCGTCCCACATTACTTCATATACTCCGGCCGGGCTGGTGCCCTGATACAAGTTCCGGACTTCCTGGCCTAGCAAATTATATATCTTTAAAGACACATAACTTTCCCGGTCAAGATCATATTTTATCGAAGTCACCGGATTAAAAGGGTTAGGATAATTTGGATATAGGTAAACTCGATTCGGGATACGGCTTGTGTTCGATTTAACCGAATTTTCTACAGTCGGCTTTTCAGCATGCACGGCATGAATTAATGAGGTTCGTGAAGACGCGTTAACCAAAATGAATTGAACCGTATCACGCGCCGTGTCTGCGGGCAGGATGGTGCCCAGATCAATCGACCAGTATACGCTGATATCCGTTCTTGGAAAGACTGTTGAGAATGCGGGCTCGCTCATTAAATTAAATAAGAGCGTGTCAAGATTCTTTTCTCCGGAACCGGCGCGGTTTGCAGATTGGTGCATAAGCGCAAAATTACCCGCTGTGGCATTAGACTTTTTATTGATTAAACCCACACCTGCATACAATTTCAGGCTGTCATCAAACACATACACCACTGCAGATGAGTCGTCTTCATAATACCCGCTGCTGTCATCGCTGAATCCGCCCAGCGAATTTCCGATGTCTCCGTCATAGCCAAACAACAGTTTAGTATTGGAAAATACGGCTGTATCCCCCGGCGGATTTATGAACTCAAAAATATAAGTAAGGAAAATCACATGGCTGCTGTCTTTTTTCGCTTCTATAATCTGACAACCCTTTAAACGGCTTGAAAGCTCTTCAATGGTAAAATATGAAGTGTCAACTGACGTTTGCGAATTTTCAAATGACCCGCCGGTTAACCACGTAAGACCGTTTTTATCGCCGGGATTGTTTCTTGCGTTTGTTCTGCCCACCGCACTGTGCGCCGTCAATACGGAGTCTAATTCGTCAACATGAATGGCAACAAAACCCTGATACAGCGCATTCGGATATTTTAACCCGTTGAAATGATGCCCGACGAACTCGGCCGCTTTGCCGTCCTCGTAATAGACCGAAGCGGCGCCGGTTGATCTTACTACTGTGGACAAAGCAGGTTTTTCCAATGCCGTGATCTTGCCGTTAGAGAAAGAATACAAAACGAACCCTGCAAATAAAACAAGACAAACCGGAAGGAACGGAATTGTATATGACGATTTGTACAACATTGATATCCGTAAAATAAAAAAAGACCATTCCCAGCCGGAATGATCTTTTCGTTTTATCAATTATTTATCTGACTTAAGAGCCTTTGAGGTCTTTATAATCCACTTCATATTTAGACGCGCATTTGGCTTGAATCTGCGTACCTTCAAATGTGCCGTCTTCTTTGAAACGGCCGTCAATAACCGCTTCGCACTCATCCTTAAACGTATCCGGAACTGGCGCTTTTCCGACGTATTTCACGGGAATCGTAGCGCCGTTACGTGTCAGTAAGAACTCAAGCTTATGCTCATCCTTCTTAATACTGCCGCTTACGACATTGCCATGTACCTTCAAGTTTTTCTTATAGGCATCCGGCCCCATGGCGACGAGTTCGTCAACAAACTTATAATACGACTTGCCTTCATTAAATCCGCTGACACTTAAAAAAGCCAGAACGGAAACAACTAAGGTAACTCCAATAATGATCTTTATGTTCTTTTTTTCCATAATCTTTCCTTTCAATTGGTTCAATCTAATCTAAAAATCCCAAAAAGTCAAAAAAATCTTTATGAGTCTATTCGAACCGGTTCACCCTGCGTTTTTGCGATGTACGCCGCTGCCGTCACGTCGCCGGTGACATTAACAACCGTCCGGCCCATATCAAGAATCCGATCCACCCCGAGAATAATTCCGATTCCTTCAGCGGGCACACCTACCGTTTGTAAAACCAACACAATGAGCGGCAATGAACCGCCGGGAATTCCCGCCGCGCCGATCGCCGTCAAAACAGTCATAACGACCACCATTGCCTGCTGAGTCAACGAGAGGTCAACGCCAAAGATTTGCGCAATAAATAAAACGGTCAAGCCCTCATACAGCGATGTCCCGTTCATGTTTGAGGTTGCGCCGAGCGGCAAAACGAAGCCGGCAATTTTTGGGGCAATATGCAATTCTTCCTCAGACACTCGAATCGTCGTCGGAAGCGTCGCATTGCTGGAGCTCGTTGAAAATGCCGTGATCATGATAGGTTTTATCGCCTTGAAAAATTTCCAGGGATTTACGCCCGCTACAGTTCGCAGCAGAATTGAATACACTACGACCATATGAATCACATACCCCGTGAAAACCAACAGGACATACATGCCTAATGGTTTTAATATTTCTAAGCCAAACCGGGCCGATACTCCGAATATTAAACACGGAACTGCAAATGGCGCAATTTCCATCGTCATATCTACAATGCGTATCGAAAATTCGTTAAGCCCGGTTAATCCCCTTTTCATTGAATCCACCTCCGGCGGCTTCATTTTGGTCAACATGATTCCAAACAGAAGGGATAGTAATATGATCGGCAGCATTTGCATATCTACGATCGCGCGAAGGATATTACGCGGCAATATCATGTTAACAAATGTCATTATGGTAAATTCGATCTCTTTACTGCGGCCAATCACCTCGGATGAGCCTTCGCCGTATAGCTCCATTAAGCGGGTTTGAACTGCCGGATCAAAATTTTTTCCGGGCTGAAAAACCTGAACTAAAAAAAGGCCAATGAACGTAGCTATAACCGTTAAAACGAGAAAATAAACCAGGGTACGTATGCCGATCTTTCCGAGCGTTCCCATATCGCCCAAATTGGCCACGCCGAGGGCTAGTGATGCAAATACCAGCGGCACTACGATCATGAAAAGAAGCCGTAAGAAAATCTGGCCGATGGGATCGGTGATATTGGAAATGAAGAACTCCAAACCGGGTTGCGCACCGGATCCAAGATATTGATTGGTTATTATACCGGCGACAAGGCCGACGATTAACCCCAAAAGAATCTTCGAATGCAATTTCATATACTGTAACCCTTGTAGTATTTATCTAAACTGGAATTAATAAGCAGGACTGTAAACCAAACAAAAAAAATGCAGAAAAGAAGGTCCCTTTCTGCATGATTTTTTCTTGGATTTCGATCAATTTATTTTACAATAAAAGAGGCGGCCTGCAATACGGCGCCGGAAGACCCGACTATCTCAACCCGCCAATTGCCCTGATTTCCCGCGATAGTCTTATACGCGTATGTCCGCATTGAGTTGGACTTGATTTCAAGCAACACATCATTCATGAATGTGTTATTGTAGTACCATTTTAAAGTAATCGACTTCCCGTCCCCGCCTGTGACTTTGACCCAGCAATACACTTTGTCCGTTGTAGGGGAAAATGTAGTCGCCTCTCCCACAATCTCACTCTTTTCAACGCCGGAACCGAACTTCAGAGCCTCAATAATTAACCCTCCCTCAGTTGCCGACGCAGCCGAAACGGATCCTCCCGACACAACGAATGCGCCCGTCTGAATAACATTTCCCCCGTCATCGACGATCTCAACTTTATAGTTTCCTCCATTGCCGAAAATTGTTTTATAGGCGTAGGTTCGCATATTGTTAGAAGTAATTTCAAGAGCCACATCAGACAAAAACACGTCGTCCCGATACCACTTCATCATGATCGTTTTTCCCTGGGCTCCCGTAACTCTCAACCAACAATACACTTTATCATTTTCTGCCGAGAAAGAGGTGCTTTCGCCAACCACATCATTATTCTCAATGCCCGTTCCGAATTTGATGGACTCGATGGCAGCTTGCGCATGTATACCATGGGACGTGAACGCAAAAGCCATCAATAATGCCACAATTAATTTAGCCATACGCAATCTCCTTATTCCAAATTGTAAATAACAACAACCATATCATACAATTCATTGCCCTTTCCGGGCATTAAAATTATAGCAAATCTTCCGGCGGAATACCAATGTTTTTTTCTATCCGATTCTGCGCAGGTCCTAAAAAACCTTGTTTTTATAACGTTTGGATTGTATTTTACATCCGCATTTTTTTACCATAATTAATTGCCTATGTCCGAGAGAATATTTTTGTTGGATGGTATGGCGCTTGCTTACCGTGCCTATTTTGCATTTATCAGCAATCCTCTTAAAAACTCCAAAGGTGAAAATACGAGCGCTGTGTATGGATTTACTAATGCGTTGATCAAAATACTGGATGACGAAAAGCCGGAGTACATCGCAGTCGTATTTGACACGCCGGAACCGACGTTTCGCCACAAAAAATACGCTCCATACAAGGCAACACGCGAGAAAATGCCTGAAGATATGGCACCCCAGCTTCCCCTGGTTAAGCAAATGTCAGAAGCTCTGGGAGTACCGGCCATCGAACTACCGGGCTTTGAAGCTGATGACATTATCGGCACCTTGTCCGTACGGGCCGCCAAAGAAAACATCAGAGCTTACATGGTTACCGGCGATAAGGATTTCATGCAGCTGATCAATGACCGCATCGTAATGTATAATCCGCTGAAAAAAGGCATCGCGCTCGAAGTGGTCGAGGCCGCGGGCGTCAAGGATAAATTTGGCGTTGAGCCTCAGCATATCACCGACATGCTGGGCCTGATGGGAGATACGGCAGATAATATACCGGGCGTCAAAGGGATCGGAGAAAAGACTGCGGCAAAACTGATCATCCAATACGGAACTATTGAAAATCTGTATGAACATATTGATGAGCTCAAAGGAAAAGTCAAAGAGAACCTTCTCGAATATAAGGACAATGCGTTTTTGTCTAAAGACCTGGCAACGATCGATACAAATGTTCCCATTAACATCGACTTTCACAAACTTAAATCAGGCCGGAAGAATTATGATCAGTTGATCATGATGCTGAAGCAACTTGAATTTACTTCACTCATCAAAAAGTTTACTAAAAAAGAAGAGGATTTGTTTTCGGATCTAAGTCCCGAAAGGACGAATCAGCCGCAGAAAAAGCTGAACGACAGATATCACCTTGTCGCATCACACCAAGATCTTAGTAATCTCATCAAACAGCTCGAGAAGGCTGATGCCTTTTCATTCGATACTGAAACGACCGGAATTGATCCCATGCTGGCCGATTTGGTCGGATTATCCTTTTCATTCCAAGAACATGAGGCTTTTTATATTCCTGTCAACGGCGAATTGCCTCGTGAAACCGTATTATCGCAGTTGAAGCCGGTTCTTGAAAATGAAAGAACCAAGAAGTCAGGGCAAAACTCAAAATACGATGTTCTTATTCTCAAAAACTGCGGGATACAGGTGCGGGGAATAAATTTTGACACAATGATCGCCGCGCACCTGATCAATTCGGAAAAAGATGTCAATATCGACGCATTGGCGAAAGAATATCTCGGTTATACAAAAATACCTACTTCAGACTTAATAGGCTCCGGACGAAATCAAACCAACATGCAGGATATTCCATTCGAGAAAATAAAGGAATACGCATGTGAAGATGCAGACTGCGTGCAGCAATTGAAAAAAGTCTTGAGCAAAAAGCTCAAAGAGACCGGGTCGGACAAGATTTTTTACGATATCGAAATGCCGCTGTCGTCTGTCTTGGCCGATATGGAATACCATGGTGTCTGGCTTGACCTGAAGATTCTGAAGGACATGTCATTGGTTTTTGCCAAAGAAATAAAGAAACAGGAGAAATCGATTTTTAAAGAGGCCGGGGTCCATTTTAATCTGAATTCACCCCAACAGCTTGGCGATGTCTTATTTGAAAAACTGCAAATTCAAAAATTGGCCGGTATAGAAAAGCCAAAGCGTACGGGTAAGACCAGGCAATATGCGACCGATGTCCGGATACTGGAATTATATAAAAGCCTGCCCATCATTGATTCGATCCTAGCGTATCGCCAATTAACTAAATTGAAGTCGACTTACATTGACGGCCTGCCGCCGATGCTTAATCCTAAAACAGGACGCATTCATTCGACTTTCAGCCAAACGATCGCGTCAACGGGACGATTATCTTCCAGTAATCCTAATTTTCAGAATATTCCGATTCGAACCGATATGGGACGTGAAATTCGCACGGCATTTACGCCTCAACTCAAGAACTGGGTACTGCTTTCTGCAGACTATTCACAGATTGAATTACGAGTAATGGCGCATATGTCCGGTGACAAGAATCTGATTCAGGCATTCAAAGATGGAGAAGATATCCATACCACAACCGCGTCCCTTGTTTTTGAAATTCCGAAGGAAAAGGTGACAAAAGATTTGAGAAGAAAGGCCAAAGATATTAATTTCGGAATCATGTACGGTATTTCTCCGTTTGGCCTCGCAAACCGCATTGGGATGAGCCAAAGCGACGCAAAAACTTTTATACAAAATTACTTTGCAAAGTATCCTACCATAAAAGCGTGTATTGATCAAATTCTGGAACAGGGTAAGTCTTCCGGTTTTGTCAGTACAATGTTTGGGAGACGCCGTTATCTGCCGGATTTGCAGAGCAAAAACTTTACCGTACGTAACGTTGCCGAGCGGGCCGCAATTAACACACCCATCCAGGGAACTGCGGCGGAAATAATTAAAATTGCCATGATACAGGTTGACCGTGCCATACGAAAAGAAAAATTGAAATCAAAGATGATCTTGCAGGTGCATGATGAATTGGTGTTCGAGGTTCTGCAAGACGAGGTCGACACTATGAAAAGCCTGGTTAAGGAGAACATGGAAACTGCTGTAAAAATAAGTGCTCCTCTACAGGTGGATATAGGCATAGGAGACAATTGGCTCGAGACAAAATAAAAAATGTTCATTTTTTGATGTATTAAGTATAAACAATAGGAGAAATTGAATGTCGGACAAAACAAAAAGAAGCAATCCAAACCCTGGAACTCCATTCTGGAAGAGCAAACTGTTAATTACCATTACCGT
>JAEUSK010000158.1 GCA_016787925.1 bacterium
GTTTATCTGGGATGATGATGACGGGAAGCATGATGAAACATGGACTTTTCCACTGCATTATTTTTATCGTTATGAAATAGAGCATTTATTGCATATCGCCGGGTTCAAAATTATGGATCTTTTTGGCGACTTCCAGGAACATAAATTAGATGATACATCGAAGGATTTTGTCGTGGTGTGCGGGAAATGATCGGTTGAATGAGTTTCTATCTGCCTTTTTTTCACTTGAATTTCTGCCAAAAAAAACATATTCTTTGCAGTTTACAAACACATTGCCAGCCGTTGAAAAATGACGATTTTACAAGGTTTTATGGACATCATATCGTTTTAAGGCAAGGCCGTTTTTTAAAGAACGCATCCAAAGCACATCATCATTTCAATACGTAGGAGTAGTAACATGAAGTTTTCTGTTTCACAGGCTGATCTGAGTAAAGGACTCTCACGCGTCATCAGTGTCGTTCCAGCCAAAACGACTTTGCCGGTGCTGGGTAACATCATGTTCAAGGCGCAGGACGGTTTTTTGCACCTGACGGCAACCGATCTGGACGTGTCCATTACGACGAAGATACAGGTTGATATTAAACAGCCTGGAAGCCTTACGGTGCCGTCGAAACAGTTCAGCGAATTGATCAAAAACCTGCCCAATATTCCGCTGGAAATTTCTTCCGATCCGCAGTTTAAACTCTCTGTCAAGTGCGATAAAGGCGATTATAGAATGTCCGGCGAATCGGACGACGATTATCCTGCATTACCGATGATCGACGAGAAAGGTTCGCTCAAAATGGACGCCAAAGTCTTATCGCGTATGATCGGGAAAACCACGTTCGCCGTTTCTTCGGACCAACTTCGCCCTGCGCTGACCGGCGTTTTGTTCCAGATTTTTGATAAGGAATTCCGTCTCGTTGCAACCGACGGACATCGTTTGGCTAAAATGGTGTGCAGCAAATTTGAATCCACGATCAAAGAAAAAACCAACGTGATCGTTCCGACTAAAGCGTTGACCGAAGTTGCAAAAGACATCATAGACGTGGTGAACATCAATATCGGGCAAAACCACATCCGTTTTGACATGGGCGACACGCAGTTATACAGCCGCATTTTGGATGAAACGTATCCCGATTACGAACGCGTTATTCCTGCGAATAACGATAAAAAACTCACAGCCGATACGCACATGGTGGCGGACGCATTCAAACGCGTTTCCATTTTTGCCAATCCGATCACACACCAGATCCGTCTGGCGATGAGCAAAAAAAGTATAGCGATCTCCGCAGAGGATATTGACGGCGGGAATACCGGTATGGAAAAACTCCAAGCGGAATACGAAGGCGAGGATCTGCAGATTGGTTATAATTCGCAGCTCGTTCTAGCCGCGCTCAATAATGTAGACACACAGGAAGTGGTGATCCAATTTAAGAATTCCACAAGCGCGGGTATTATTATGCCTTCTAGCCAGGTGGAAAACGAAAATCAGATGATGCTGGTCATGCCGGTGCGTTTGAATGATTAACGACCCCATTTAGGCCTAATGCAAATTACACAGTTACGGCTTAATGACTTTAGAAATTATACATCGGCTGAATTATCATTTTGTGAAGGTATCAATTTCATTCAAGGACACAACGGACAAGGAAAAACTTCTGTCTTAGAAGCGATTTATTTTCTTTGTTTGTCCCGGAGTTTTAAGACGCAGGACGATACCACGGCCATACGTTTTGAAATGCCGTATTTTGATATTGAAGGAAGATTTCGAACAAGTTCTTTGGAAATGAGTGTTCGCACGATCTGTCATCGTACGGAAGGCAAATCGGTTCTGATCGACAAAAAGCGGCTCGACCGCTTGTCGGAACTCGTTGGAAAATTTCCATCCGTCGTTTCGTCGCCGGAGGATGTTCAGATCGTATCCGGTTCACCCGGAAACCGGAGGCGATGGATCGATATCGCTTTGTCGCAGATGCACGGCGTGTATTTGAAGGATCTTCAGGAATATAGGCAGGCTTTACGACAGAGAAATGCTTTATTGAATTCTCCTGTTATTCGTTCCGATAACCTGGATGTTTGGGATAAAGAATTGGCACAAACGGGCGCAAAGATCATCAGGCGCAGAATAGATTTTCTCAAGTCATTTTCAGGATTGGCAGAACAGGTCTATCGGCAGATTGCGGCAGATAAGGAAACGGTGGACATGGAATACAAAAGCTCCATCGCCGGTTCAGAAATATTATCCGGATGGACTGAGGCCGGATCAACGGAAAAAATTCAGAAAATATTTCTTGAGCAACTGCGCTTCGGACGGGAACGGGAGATCCAGCGTAAATTATCCTTGTTCGGTCCGCACAAAGACGACGTAGTACTGCTATTAAACAAGAAAAGTATACGGGATTACGGTTCACAAGGCCAGCTCAAGACTATGGCGATCGCATTAAAATTTGCCGAGTTTTTATACATGGCCGATCGTCTGGAGCAGAAGCCGTTATTACTTCTTGATGACGTTTTTTCCGAATTGGATTGGGATCGACGGACGCACTTGATGAACTACCTCGAAAATGCCGGACAAGTTTTCCTGACCAGCGCCGATGAAGGTATGAAGTTTGATACTCAAAAGACCATTCGTTACTTTTCGGTTGAAGAGGGGCGTTTCCTAGAGCAAGGATGAAAAAAACACCGGTAAAAACCGTCGGAATTGCACTGGAAGAACTGCTTAGCAGTTTAGGCATTGACAACCGAGTACATGAGCAGGTTGTAATTGCAGAGTTTGAACGCGTCATGGGTGATACATTTTGTAAACGCGCCAGCGCGGTTAAAATCGAACGCGGTGTACTATTTATTGAAGTGACAAGCAGCGTATGGCGGCAGGAATTATTTTATCAGAAGCAGATGATAAAACAGAGGCTGAATGATGCGTTGGGTGAAACCTTGGTGAAAGAGATCATTTTTAGATGATGACCACGTTAAACAAAACACCCTTTGCCACAGAGGGCACAGAGAAAGACAAATTAACACAGCAAATTATCGGTTCGGCTATTGAAGTACACAGAAATTTAGGACCGGGACTACTTGAATCAATTTACGAAGAAGCTATTTGTCATGAATTTGGTCTTAGGAACATTATGTTCCAAAGGCAAGTTGAAGTTGATGTAATTTACAAAGGACATATTATTAAGGGTCAAAGATTGCATTTAGTTGTTGAGAATGAAGTTGTAATAGAACTTAAATCGGTATCGAAGTTACCCGATGCTGCAATGTCGCAAGTTCTTTCCTATTTGAAAGCTACAGGCCTTAACCGTGCTTTGCTCATTAATTTCGGAGAAAAGCGGCTTGTAGACGGTATAAAAAGGATTTCTCTGTGAACTCTGTGGCAAAAAATTATTTTGAAAATTAAGTCAATTTATTAATAAAGGAATCAAGTCAAGATGGCAGTTTCAGAAAAAGAAGCGAAAAAGGCAGATAAGTACGGAGCAGAAAATATTCAGGTTCTTGAAGGACTGGAACATGTGCGGCGCCGCCCGGCAATGTATATCGGCGATGTAAGCGTACGCGGCCTTCATCACCTTGTATACGAGATTGTGGACAATTCTATTGATGAAGCGATGGCGGGTTATTGCACCGAGATCAATGTGTCGATCAATGAAGATAACAGCATCACAGTTGTGGATAATGGGCGCGGCATCCCGGTGGAGATGCACCCTACTGAGAAGAAACCCGCTGTAGAGGTTGTTATGACCGTCTTAGGCGCGGGCGGGAAATTTGATAAGAACACCTACAAAGTTTCCGGCGGTTTGCACGGCGTCGGCGCGTCGGTTGTGAATGCGCTTACGGAATGGTGCGAAGTTCAGGTTCGCCGCAATGGGAAAATTTATCAACAAAAATATAAAGAAGGTAAAGCGGTCTCAAAAGTACTAGAAATAGGCAAGTCCAAAGAGACCGGAACGACGGTCGATTTCCTTCCGGATAAAACTATCTTTAAGAAGATCACATGGTCGTTTGAAACACTTTCCGGCCGGTTACGTGAACTGGCATTCCTGAATTCTAATCTGCGCATCTCGTTAGAGGATAAGCGCGAAAAGAAAAAAGAAGAATACCATTATGAAGGCGGGATCTCTGAATTCGTAAAATATCTGGACGAATCGCGTCAATCGATCATGAAAAAACCCGTGTACATTTCGATGGAAAAGGACGGCACGCCGGTCGAGATCGCGTTTCAATACAATGATTCCTATACGGAGAACGTCTTCAGTTACGTTAACAATATCAACACGGTCGAAGGAGGAACGCATTTATCCGGTTTCCGTACGGCACTTACCCGTACGCTGAATAATTATGCGTCAAAGAATAATCTAATCAAGGAAAAAGAAGGCCTTACCATGACCGGGGACGATACGCGCGAAGGCTTGACTGCTATCATCAGCGTTAAAGTGGCCGAACCGCAGTTTGAAGGTCAAACAAAGACCAAACTTGGTAACAGCGAAATGAAGGGCATAGTGGAATCGGCAGTCGGAGACGGCCTGGGCGAATTTCTTGAAAAAAATCCCGGGATTTCGAAACAAATTATTGACAAGATCATGATGGCCGCGCGCGCCAGAGAAGCCGCGCGCAAGGCGCGCGACCTGACACGTCGGAAGAACGCGCTTGAAAACTCCGGTCTGCCCGGTAAACTGGCCGACTGTTCCATTACCGATCCGCAATTTTGCGAAGTGTACCTCGTCGAAGGTGACTCGGCCGGCGGTTCAGCCAAACAAGGCCGCGACCGCAAGTTTCAGGCGATTCTACCTTTGAAAGGAAAAATCCTCAATGTCGAAAAAGCGCGTTTGGATAAAATGTTGTCTAATGATGAAATTCTCACGCTCGTCAGCGCGATCGGTACGGGCATTGGCGCAGACGATTTTGATATAGCCAATTTACGTTACGGGAAAGTCATAATCATGACCGATGCCGACGTGGACGGCGCGCATATTCGCACGCTGCTGCTTACGTTCTTTTTCCGGCACATGCGCCCATTGATCGAGAACGGTAATCTTTATATTGCGCAACCGCCGCTGTATCGCCTTAAAAAGGGCAAAGAAGAAAAATACGCTTTTGATGACGAAGAAAAAGAAGCCTTTCTTAAACAATGGGGCGCTAAAGAAGATGATGTATATCTCCAACGATACAAAGGTCTGGGAGAGATGAACCCGGAGCAGCTATGGTCGACGACGATGGATCCGGATAAACGTGTGCTCATGCAGGTAGCCATTGAGGATGCGGCAACGGCCGATCACGTATTTTCGACCCTCATGGGCGACGCCGTAGAGCCGCGAAGAAAATTCATCGAAGATAACGCGAAGTATGTGAGAAATCTGGATATATAAAGAATTCGTAATGAGCAGTGAATAATGGACAATTCATAAGGCGCCGGGTAATAAAATCTTAAAGAAAGACTTAGTAAAAAATAAAAGGAGCTAACGGATTAATGTCAACGATTGAAAAAATTCTGCCGGTAAATATTGAAGAGGAAATGCGCGATTGTTATATCGACTATTCCATGTCGGTGATCGTATCGCGCGCCATTCCGGACGTGCGCGACGGCCTCAAGCCCGTACATCGCCGCGTGTTATACGGAATGAATGAACTCGGCCTTGCTTACAATAAGCCTTATAAAAAATCCGCCCGTATCGTCGGAGAGGTACTTGGAAAATACCATCCTCACGGCGACAGCGCAGTGTATGATACGATGGTTCGTATGGTACAACCGTTCTCGCTTCGATATCCCCTTATTGACGGGCAGGGTAATTTCGGATCGGTGGACGGCGATTCTCCGGCGGCCATGCGATATACCGAAGTTCGTATCTCGCGTATCGCGGAGGAAATGCTGCGCGATCTTGAGAAGAACACCGTTCCTTTTGTGCCAAATTTCGACGACACGCTGACGATGCCATCCGTATTACCGTCGGTTATCCCGAATTTGCTCATCAACGGTTCTGCCGGTATCGCCGTAGGTATGGCGACCAACATTCCTCCGCATTGCCTGACGGAGGTCGTGGACGGATGCGCGGCGCTTATTGATAACCCGGATATCACGATCAAAGAGTTGATGAAGCATATCAAAGGGCCCGATTTTCCAACGGCAGGTATTATCAACGGGACCGGAGGCATTAAGTCCGCATATGAAACGGGTAAAGGAAAGATCACGGTTCGTGCGCGCGCGCTGATCGAAACCGCGAAAAACGGACGCGCCAGCATAATTGTTACGGAACTGCCTTACCAGGTCAATAAAGCAAACCTGATCGAGAAAATTTCCGACTTAGTCCGCGAGAAAAAAGTTGAAGACGTCAGCGCATTGAGAGATGAATCGGATCGCGACGGTATGCGGATCGTGATCGAACTAAAGCGTGACGCTAACGCGCAGGTCATCATGAATAATCTCTTTAAGCATACTCAAATGCAAACAACGTTTGGGATCATCATGTTGTCGCTGGTTGACGGCCGTCCGATGGTGCTTAACCTCAAGCAGATGCTGGAGTATTTTGTCGAACACCGTCATGAAGTCGTCTTGCGCAGAACCAAATTTGAGCTCGAAGCGGCAGAAAAACGCGCGCACATCCTCGAAGGGTTGAAAATCGCACTTGAGAATATCGATGCGGTAATTGCATTGATCAAGAAAGCGAAAGATCCGTTGACCGCCAGAGAAGGGTTGATGAAAAAATTCAAACTTTCCGAGATCCAGGCAATCGAGATTCTTAAAATGCAACTGCAGCGCCTGACTAATCTGGAAGTGGAGAAGATCGAAAATGAATATAAAGAGGTCATTAAACTGATCGAGAAACTCCAGAGCATTCTGAAGAGCCGGCCGAAACGCATGCAGATCATCAAGGACGAGTTGGCTGAGATCAAGAAAGTATTCGGCGATGAACGCCGCACGGAAATTCTCAAAAAGGAAGTTGCCGACATCGACTTTGAAGATACGATCGCTGAAGAAGAAATGGTCGTGACCATTTCCCATCAAGGTTATATCAAGCGGTTTCCTGTCAGCGGGTATCGCCGGCAGGGACGCGGAGGACAAGGCGTTGCAGGAGGAACAACGAAAGAGGATGATTATATTGAACATCTTTTTGTTGCGTCCACGCACGATTATATTCTGTTCTTTACCAACAAGGGGCGCTGCTATTGGCTGAAGGTATATGAAATTCCGCAGGTCGGTAAAACCGCGCGCGGGAAGCATATTACCAATGTGATCGAGCAGCAGCCGGACGAACTGGTTCGCGCTATCATCAACGTGAAAGAATTCGATGAAAAATTCTCCGTGGTGATGGTAACAAAAGAAGGCACGATCAAGAAAACGAATTTGTCTGAATTCAGCAATCCGCGCAAAGGCGGCATTATTGCTATCACCATCGAAGCCAAAGACGACTTGGTCGAAGCGAAGTTAACCGATGGAAAGCAGGATATCATATTGGGAACCAAAGACGGCATTGCCATCCGGTTCAAGAATGACGACGTTCGCGAAATGGGACGTTCTGCGCGGGGTGTAACGGGAATTAATCTCGGCAAGAAAGATTTTGTCATTGGCATGGTGACGCTCAAACGTGAGAACGGAACAGTTCTTGTTGTATCCGATAAGGGATACGGCAAACGCAGTGAAGTGGCTGAATACCGCATCACGCATCGAGGCGGCAAGGGTATTATCACGATGAAATCTACGGACAAGACAGGAGAAATGATCGCCATCCGCGAAGTGGTGGACAATGAAGACCTGATGATCATTACCGAGAATGGTATGGTTATTCGTCTGAAAATGGCCGACATTCGTACTATGGGGCGGAATACGCAGGGCGTTCGCCTGGTCAAACTGAAAGAAGATGATCGGATTTCCGATATTACAAGTATTCAAGAAGATGAAGCCACAGATAACGAAGGCGAGTAAATTTATGAAAACAAAGAAAAAAGTAAAAAAGAG
>JAEUSK010000310.1 GCA_016787925.1 bacterium
TTCGAGTTATCACGCGACCGTAATTTCCTTTTCCAAATAAACATCCTGGATCGTATTGAGTAATTTGATACCGTCGTTCATCGGTTTCTGAAATGCCTTACGCCCGGAGATCAGGCCCATTCCGCCTGCGCGCTTATTGATTACGGCAGTTTTGACGGCTTCAGCCATATCGCTTGCGCCTTTGGATTCCCCGCCGGAATTGATAAGCCCCGCGCGGCCCATATAACAATTAGCCACCTGATACCGTGTGAGATCGATCGGATGTTCAGTGGTCAGTTCCGTATAAATTTTTTCGCTGGTCTTGCCGTAAGGATTTTCCTTAGAGGAAATGGCTTTGTATCCGCCGTTATTCGTCGGTAATTTTTGTTTAATGATATCCGCCTGAATGGTGACGCCGAGATGATTGGCCTGTCCCGTTAGATCTGCAGAAGTATGATAATCTTTTTCAGCGGTCTTGAAGGCATTGTTGCGCGTGTAACACCAGAGAATAGTTGCCATCCCGAGTTCATGTGCATATGAAAACGCTTCACTGACCTCCTGAATCTGACGTGTAGATTCAGCCGAACCAAAATAGATTGTTGCTCCGACGGCTGCCGCGCCCATATCCCAGCACTGTTTCACGGACCCAAACATGATCTGATCGTATTTATTGGGGTAGCTGAGGAATTCATTATGATTAATCTTAACGACAAACGGGATCTTGTGCGCATATTTGCGCGCGCAGGAACCCAGCACGCCGAATGTGGAAGCCACGGCATTGCAGCCGCCTTCGATCGCAAGTTTAACAATGTTTTCAGGATCAAAATATATCGGATTGGGAGCAAAGGATGACCCTGCCGAGTGTTCAATTCCCTGGTCTACGGGAAGAATAGACAAGTACCCGGATCCGGACAGACGTCCGTTATTAAAAAGCGCTTGGAGATTTCTCAACACCTGCGGATTACGGTCGCTGTCTTTCCACACGAGGTCAACAAAATTTGGCCCCGGAATATGTAATTGATCTTTCGAAATGCCTTTGCATTGATGTTTGAGCAGGTGATCGGCATCGGAGCCCATCAATTCCATTATATTTTTTAGCATGATATTTACCTCAGTTTATATTAAAAGTACATCTCTTTTTTTTAATGCGCACACAATGTAAAGAAAAAAGGAAGTTTCTTCAACGACTATTTTTCCTGATTTCGATCTCGGATTTGCCGTCATAAAATTCAATCGTCGCAGGCTCTTTTTCTGTAAGATGGTGTAATCGTTGCACGACCTTATTCCGCTGATGCGTGATCGTATAGCCGCGTTTTAGAGTATTTCTAGGATTCAACGTGCGGAGTTGGTTTTCCAAATGCTTCAGGTTTTGGCCGTTCATTCTGACGCAATGAACGACCTGTTGTGATATTCGCCGTTCCAGATCGTCAGCCTGCTGGCGGTATTGTTCGATAATATTTTCAGGGCGGCGAAACGCATAACGTTCTTCATAATGATTAAGACGATCGCGATAATACCCGATCGTGTTCTCCATATTCTGAATGAGCGTGTACCGGAGATTCGCCAATTGCTGTTCAACTTCCGATTCATCCGGCACGGCCATTTCAGTTGCCGCGGAAGGTGTGGCGGCACGTACGTCGGCAACAAAGTCCGCAATTGTATAATCTATTTCATGCCCTACGGCGCTGATAGTTGGGATAGAACAATGATAAATAGCCCTCGCAACTTTTTCGTCGTTAAACGCCCACAGGTCTTCGATAGAGCCACCACCGCGCCCGATAATAAGCACATCGATATTTCCATAAGTATCAAAATCTTTGACAGCCCGCACGATATCATCAACTGCGCCGTCGCCCTGAACTTTTACGGGCGCGAGAACGAGTTGAACCGAGGGCATCCGTCTGCGGCAGACGCTCACAATATCGCGAACAGCCGCGCCGGTCGGCGAACTGATAATGCCGACGGTTTCAGGAAATTCGGGTATCGGTTTTTTATGTTCTTCGCTGAACAAGCCCTCGGCAAACAATTTTTTCTTTAATTGTTCAAACGCTAACTGTAGTTCTCCGATACCCTCCGGCTGGATATCCGATACGGTGATCTGATAATAGCCGCCTTTTTCGTACAAAGACAATTTTCCTCTGACTAAGAATTTCATTCCTTCATTGAGTGAGAAAGTCATTTGCTGCGCCTGGGATCGCCAGATAACGCATTTGATCTGGGCCATCTCATCTTTGAGCGTAAAATAAATATGGCCGGATGAGTGGCGGGTAAGATTAGAGACTTCACCGCGGACGACCAGCGAAGGAAAGCTTTCTTCAATGAGAAATTTGATATGGCGGGTGATTTCTACGACGGAGTAGATCTTTATTTCTGAAGAATCGGGTTCATCGTCGTCTTTACTATGCCGCGGCGATGAAGAAAAAAGATCCATAGTCATGAACTAGTGCTTTCTCTGGATCACTTCCATTTGAATATGATGGAACATCCTAAATTTACAAACAGACCGTTGATCTCCGAAGAAGAACTGCTGCGGAAAGGGGAGCCCATGATACCTGCTCCAATTTGAGGTTTAATAGCGTACTTATCAGAAAGTCTAAACTTGTAGCCCGCAATAAGGAAAACGGAAAATGTTTTTAAATTTCCGGATTTATCATTAACAATGATCGCGCTGTCAGGCGTAACTTCTTCTATCGATGAAGCAATGCCCTTCTTAAAATAATAATTTCCTGAAGCGCCAACCGCCCAATAGGGTCCTTCTTTGTAGCTGTTAATATAGTTGTTCAGCACAACAGCGCCGCCAACGCCGTTAATCCAACGTGTTTCGGTCCGAGCCGTAATTTCATCAATTTCGATTTTACTATAACGTGAAGCAAATCCACCGATGAGTGAAAAAGTGCTCCTTGACGAACTGCCTGTCTTGTTTTTCATGGACATTTCCCATTCAATGCCGGATATGTTGTTAAACTGGGCAATGGGTCCGATGAAATGCTGCATTTTGGAATCTGACGACTGCGCCGGCGTTCTTTTTTTTCTGGCCTGCGCCTGTGTTGAATCGGCTGCGAATAATATTAATAAAACGAACAAGACATATTTCAAAGCAGACCCCAATCTTCCTGCATTGGTTGTGTTACTTGTTTTCATATTTTTTTATTTGATAACCTTTCGGCATTTCCTGTTTAAACACTTCGTCTTTAATTTTTCCGTTAACTTTGAGATCTGTAAATTCCCAAATCGTGATATCGCCGTCATTTTCATAAAGTTCCGCGCCATACGGAAGCCACAGATCATCGCGAACATAGATGACAATTTTCTCAAGTTTATTGTAGAGCTTGCTGTTTTTCAAGGGCGTCATTTGCATGCGATAGGAACCGAATTTTTTTTGAACTTCTTTGGATGATACCTTAATGTCAAACGTGTTATCCAGTCCGTCCAATGAGCCTCCAAACCCCATAATATATTGGCTGAAATTCAGTTCCTTTTCATTGGTAACCGTCACGCTTTTATTCTTGTGATTGACGATCCATATTTCATTATTATTGATGATATATTGGTTTTCATCATTGGAGGAAGGATCCAGAACATATTTACCGGGTTTCATATAGAAAAAATCGGCTTTGCTGACCACTTCTTTCTCCATAAAGGAAGAGATCTTACGCTGCTTCATTTTTGCCTGAAGAGTTGTAGTGGTTTCATTGGCTGACTTCATGCTCTTCATCACATGTTTTTTTTCTTCGTCGCCGGCCCTGACAGGCTTGGAAGCAGCTGAGACTAAGGCAGCGATAACAAAATACATTATAGTTGAACGAAACATATTATTAACTTTCTTTTTTTTGTACGAAATAACTTGATCTGTCCTACGTTTATTTACTCGACTTGTTGCGGAAAGCCCATGTTTTATATACCGTCGAGCCGTATCGAGTAAATCTTTTGTTTTGCAAAAGTATGATATTTTTACTTTTTAATCAACATATAAAAGCACGGTGAATCAAGCGCTTTAAGGTATTGAATTACAAAGATGAAACATCTAAGTTAACCACAAATTAAATTAAACCGATAAGACGAGTGAACAAGCAAATGAAAGCAGAATTTGAGCCGGTAACTGATGAACTGCGAAAGCTATTAAGTGAGCGGCTAAAACACAGTAATGTGAGCAAACTTTTCGGTTATGAGATCGAAGATATCAAGAAAGATTACTGCAATCTATCGCTGGCGTACAGCGAAGCCATTACGAACGGACAAAAAAGCAAGGGCACCATTCACGGCGGCATTGTTGCCGCTCTCGTCGATACGGCCGCCGCGTTTGCATTGTCAACCGGGTTTGAAGGGCAGATGAGTTTTGCCACCGTCGATTTACATATTAATTTCCTGCATCGTGCACAAACAAAAGTATATGCGCATGCGAAGGTTATTCGAAAAGGTTCCCGGCTCAATGTTTGCGACGTCGATGTGCTTGATGAAAACGGTAAACATGTAGCCAAGGCAAGCGTAAATTTTATTTTAACCAAACGAATGGAAGGAAAATAAATTAGTCACCCGGTAATCATATCGGTGATTGAGCTTTGTCATGCAATTCCAACTTCCTCCAATCAAAGCATGGTTTATGATCTTCCGGATTTTAGCGGTCGTGGTTTGGGCCGTGATGACCGTTCTGCTCAGTTCGGCCATCGTGTTTTATCAAACAGGAAGGATAGATTGGGTTAATTTCTTTTTAGTAATGGCGATCGCGTCGATCACGCAGGGATTTCCGGCACATATCATAAACGAGATTTACGATTGGAAGAGCGGCGCTGACCGGTTCAGAAAAATCGGTGAAAAATCCGGCGGAAGCAAAGTGATCAAATCAGGCCTGGCAACCATTCCACAGCTCTGGGTAATGTTTTTTATTACATCGGCCGTAAGTTTTGCGCTTGTAATTGCATTGTATATGCGCGCTGATCCCCGAAGTTTATGGTTTTTTGGCGTAGGGTACCTTGTTTGTATTTTTTATACTCTGCCTCCTCTGAGTTTCGCATACCGGCCATTTGCGGGGGAATGGCTTGGCGGGTTTACAGGTATTTTGCTGAATATGACGGGAAATTATTTTGTACAAACCGGCACCGTATCGCCGACGATTTTAGTTTTTTCGATAACGATTGGAATGGTCTATATTGCGATCATGATGTTATTCCATTATCTTGACTATGAAAGCGATCGTCATGCGATTCCGATAAAACGGACCACGATTGTGTTCCTAGGATTGCAGCGAAGCAAGATGTACGTGCTGATGGTATTAGCAGCATCAACCGTATTGTCCGTGATAATGGCCCTAAAGATAAGCGTTTTATTCTATATTGTGACTATTAGTAATATGAGCCAATTTATATTTCAGCTACGCTGCGATCCGTCAGATCCAGAGTCTATAATAAAAACAGGAAAATGGCTTACGCTTGAAATGATCGCTTTTGCAGTTCTTTTTTCAATATTGGTTAATCCGGTTTTTGGATGGGTCATTCTTCCGGTAGCGTTGAGTTTCTATCTTCACAAAAAATTCGGTAAACTGAGAACAGTTTAAAAGGAAGTTGTATTCATGGAGTTTCAATATTCCCAGTGGCGTGATGATTTCATCAAGAGCAACATGAAATTTGAGGATATCCTCAAATTGTTCAATCAGTTGCTCCTTCACACGAACGGAGAGGTGGACGAGGCTTTGCATTGGCTGACGGAGCTGGATAAACAATACAAACTATTCTCGGACGAATTCGGCTTTGACGACTTTCTACAACGATTAAAGGACGAAGGATATATCGAAGAACGTGACGGCGAGGTTCCGGTATTAACGCCAAAGGGCGAGAAAAAAATTCGTCAGGATTCGCTCGATGAGATTTTTTCATCACTCAAAAAATCGCCGACAGGTATGCATGAAACAACGCATACAGGGCAAGGTGTGGAACGCCTGAGCGAAACCAAACCATATCAGTATGGAGACGCGCCGTCGAATATAGATTTTGTATCAACGATCAGCAATGCGATGAAACATAGCGGTGAGGATAATATCGATTTACGCGAAGACGATTTTGAAGTATATGAAACGGAGCACATGACTTCCTGCGCTACTGTTCTGGCCATTGACATCAGTCACAGCATGATCCTGTACGGCGAAGATCGAATCACGCCGGCCAAGAAAGTTGCGATGGCGCTGATACAGCTCATACTGACGCGCTATCCCAAAGACAGTTTGGATGTGATCACGTTCGGCGATGAGGCCGCCGTCATCGATCTGGAGGATATTCCGTATATTCAGGTCGGACCGTTTCATACGAATACCAAAGAAGGTCTACAGCTCGCACGGCAGTTATTGCGAAAACATCGTAATAAAAACAAACAGATTTTTATGATCACGGACGGGAAGCCATCGTGTATACGCGAGGAAGGCGTTTTGTACAAGAACCCGTACGGCCTGGACCGAAAGATCATCAACCAAACCCTGCACGAAGCCGCGCAATGCCGCAAAGACGGCGTGGTTATTTCAACTTTTATGATCGCGGACGATCCGTATTTAACCAGATTTGTTGATACGCTGACCAAGACGAATAAAGGCCGGGCATTTTATGCCGGCTTAAGCGACCTGGGTCAATACATTTTCGTAGATTACATCAGGAATCGAAGAAAAAATGTGCGTTGACTGTGACTCCTAAATTGCATAATTTTAAAGAAGATATTTGGTCATTACCCTTCTAGTTTCTAAATGAGAATTTCCAGCAAAAATTCAATTCCTTTCTAAACACGTGACAGTCGGTCATGTCATACCGCAGTTTTATATTTTCTGTAAGCAAAAATACCTAACACCGGAATATCATTGAGATGCCTGCGCTGAATTCAGTACATTCCACCTAAACACAGTCTCTGAGTGTGTCTTTATGAAAAACAAACACACCTCCATTTTCTGCGGAGCCGTATTTATTCCTTTGATTATCTTACTGCACAGTATGAGCTCGTTGCTGACAGCCCAGGAAATCAAATTCAGACATTTGTCCATTGAAGACGGTCTGTCTCAAAGCGTCGTCAATTGTATTCTGCAGGACCGCAAAGGATTTCTATGGATTGGAACGCAGGATGGGTTGAATCGGTTTGACGGCTACAATTTCATGACCTTTCGCCATGATCCGCAGGACTCGACTTCCATTTCGAGTAGCTGGGTTCAGTGCCTATTCGAGGACCGATTCGGACGGATTTGGGCGGGAACTGCAGGCGGCGGGCTCAATCTCTACGATGCGAAAACAAAAACATTTAGATCTTTCAAGAACGATCCAAAAGATAGTTTGTCCCTATCGAGCAATATCGTCGTGGCAATTTATGAGGACCGCTTTGGCGGTCTTTGGGTCGGAACTATAGGTGGGGGCCTCAATCTCTATGATACTACATCAAAGACATTCCGAGCCTTCAAGAACGACCCCAAAGACTACTCGTCCTTGTCAAGTAATAGCGTCCAGTCTATTTACGAAGACCGTTCCGGCCGGCTCTGGATAGGAACTTATGACGGCCTCAATCTATATGACGGGAAAGCGAAATCATTCCGAGTTTTTACAAATAACCCTAAAGATCCGTCGTCATTGCCCGGCAATCGCGTTCGTTCAATTTACGAAGATCTTTCCGGCCGGCTTTGGGTTGGAACTACCAGTGGGCTGGGTCTTTATGATACAAAACTAAACACATTTCAAACATTCACCAACGATCCCAAAGATACGTTATCTCTGTCGAGCAATATTGTTTTGGTGGTTTACGAAGACCATACTGGACAACTTTGGGTAGGAACGGGAGGCGGGGGACTGAATCTCTTCGATGCAACTTCCAAGACATTTCGCGCAGTCAAAAACAGCCCTAATGATGCCTCGTCGTTGTCCGGCAATCATGTCCTGTCCATGTACGAAGACCGTTCCGGAAGTCTTTGGGTGGGAACCCAAGGCAGAGGCCTTAATCTCTATGAGGCACAGGCAAAAGCCTTCAGGTGTTTCAATAACGATCCACAGAATCCATCTTCCCTGTCTGATAATGTGGTCTGGTCTATTTGTGAGGACCATTCCGGCCGGCTTTGGGTGGGAACCCAAAGCGGGGGTCTGAATCTCTATGACGCGAAAACAAAGACCTTCAGTACTTTCAAAAACGATCCTAAAGATCCTTCGTCCTTGTCGTTTGATTTCGTAAGGTCGATTTATGAAGACCATTCCGGCAGAATCTGGGCAGGTACCGGCGGAGGGGGTCTCAATCTCTTTGATGAGAAGACGAAATCGTTTACTTCATTCAAAAACGATCCAAAGGATTCCTCTTCTTTATCGAGTAATAGAGTTACATCGATTTATGAAGATCGTTCCGGCCGGCTTTGGGTGAGCGCCTTCCAGGGAGGTCTCAATCTCTATGATGCGAAAACAAAAACGTTTACTTCATTTAGAAGCGAACCGGAAAACCCCACATCTATATCGAGTGATCTCGCTACCTGCATTTTTCAAGACCGCTCCGGACGACTGTGGGTGGGAACTCAAGGCGGGGGCCTCAATTTCTTTGACGAAAAAACAAAGACCTTTACCTCATTTCGATACAATTCAAAGGACTCCTCTTCGTTGTCGAGTGATTTTGTTAATTCTATCTACGAAGACCATTCCGGCCGTTTGTGGGTGGGAACAAGCGGCGGCCTAAATCTCTATGACGCAGAGACGAAATCATTCAGGGCGATCCGTGAAAAGCATGGATTGCCAAACGATGTCGTTTCGGGCATATTGGAAGACGGGAACGGGAGGCTATGGATCAGCACGAATAGAGGGATTTCACGATATGATACGAAGAATGAGACATTCAGAAACTATGACATTACCGACGGCCTTCAGAGCAATGAATTTAATACGCGGGCTTATTTCAAGGGTAAAGACGGCCGCATGTATTTTGGCGGGATCAATGGCTTTAACGTGTTCCATCCGGACAGCATCAATGATGATCAGTACGTACCGCCAATCGTACTAACGGGTATTGAGATATTCAATAAGCCGATACGCCCCGGCCAAGCCTTTGAAGGTTTTGTCTTGCACGAGGCGATCACCGAATCCGAAGAATTAGTTTTGTCATTCAGGGAATCTGTCTTCACCTTGGAGTTTTCGGCCCTGAGCTACACGCTTGCGGAAAAAAACAAATATGCTTACCGGTTAGATGGATTTGACAAGGACTGGAATTTCACCGACGCAAAACGAAGATTTGCCACGTACACCAATCTTGACCCCGGAACGTATTACTTCCGTGTCAAAGGCTCCAATCATGACGGCATCTGGAATGAAGAAGGCAGGACGCTCAGGATCATCATCACGCCGCCGTGGTGGAAAACGTGGTGGGCGAATACTGTTTATCTTCTGGTGCTTTTTGGATTTGTCATGGGCATCATCCGGTTTCAGGTGAATAAGACCAAAGCCCGCGTGAGGTCTATCGTCGAAAAACAGAAAGAGGTCGCGCGGATCAAAGAGGCCGAATTACGGGCACAGGCTGCAGAAGCCCAGGCAAGATCACAATTCAACGAAGTACAAAACGCAAAGCAAATAGCGTTGATCAATAAAATGTTAGAGCAAAAGAAACAACAATTAGAAGACCTCAATACACAGAAGAACGAATATCTCGGCATCGTCGCGCACGATCTGCGGAATCCGCTCTCGACGATCATTAATTATACAGAACTGGTCATGAATGATTTACAGAGCGGCAACGTGGAGACTGCAGATCTACTGAAAGACCTTGCCGGTGTAAATAATATTGCAAAGAACATGTCGGTTTTTATTGCGGAACTGTTGAATATCGCGGCGATTGAATCGGGAAACGTGCAGCTTGAAAAGCAGCCGGAGAAAATTGCGGAGATAATTCATGACATATTTCCTCTGCACTATCGCCGGGCGGAACAGAAGAATATTCAGGTGACTCTTGAGTCGATGGAAAGCCTGCCGATGGTTCTGGTCGACCGTTCAAAAATCGCATCCGTAGCGGACAATATAATCAGCAACGCGATCAAGTATACTCACCCTGGAGGGAGCGTTCGAATCTTCGGAGAAAAAATTGATGCTGAGATCCATGTTCACGTGGCCGATACCGGGCAAGGTTTGACGGCGCTGGACCTGCAGCGCGTTTTTACTACGTTCACTAAACTGAGTTCAAAACCAACCGCAGGCGAATCAAGCACCGGACTTGGACTTTCTATCGTCAAAAAAATCATAGAGATTCATGGCGGACGCGTTTGGGTCAAGAGCGAACCGGGTAAAGGCTCGACATTTAGCTTTTCGCTGCCCATTCCATAGAGTTAGAAAACAAAAGTTGCGGCTTCCAAGTCAATCATTCTACCGCATTGACGTATATGACGCTCTACTGGATGATTTGAGACAGCGCATTTGTTTTGATCATGTTAGAAATCGAAGGAAGAATCTGCGATAGAAATTATTCAGCCGCCTTTCCAGCCAATTCTTTACGGCAAAATCAGATTTGCCAAATTTAATAACGATTTTGGATTTTGTCATATATAGGTAACCCAAATTACCGTCAAAAGTTTTGCAGTAAGTTTTGACAAAAGTTTCTTTTATCCTCTTAAATCATTGTAACTTTTTCACTCAATTCCGTATATTAGCCGGTCTTGACCTGTCTATTAAACTAGTCTTTTTCTTGTTTTATAAATTTGAGAGGGTATCATGAAAAAATTATTATTTTTGCTAGTTGGCCTTATGTTTGTAAACAATCTTTATTCACAGGAAGGAGCCCGTCTGCTACGGTTTCCCGCAACGAACGGCAGTCAAATAGTATTTTCGTATGCGGGCGATCTGTTTACCGTTGGTATCGAAGGGGGAATGGCCAGAAAACTGACCAACCATGACGGCTACGAAATGTTTCCGCGCTTTTCACCCGACGGAGAAACGCTGGCGTTCACCGGCCAATATGACGGCAATACGGAAGTGTACCTCATGCCGGCCGATGGCGGCGTTCCCAAGCGTCTGACTATAACTGCGACACTGGGACGCGATGATGTTTCGGATCGTATGGGGCCGAATAATATCGTCATGACATGGAAAAATAAAACGCCGGAAATCGTATTTCGGTCGCGCATGATTTCTCACAACGATTTTATCGGACAATTGTACTCGGTTAATATCGACGGGAGTCCTGCGAGTGAACTGCCGCTGCCGCGCGGCGGATTTTGTTCATTCTCACCCGATGATAAAAAAATGGCCTACAACCGAGTGTTCCGTGAATTTCGAACCTGGAAAAGGTACCGCGGAG
>JAEUSK010000004.1 GCA_016787925.1 bacterium
CCCAGGTTGAGTAAATCGCTATTGTCAGCGTAATCAGCATCATGATCCAAATCTTGTCTATCCCAAGCGACGGCTCCAGAAGATTCGCCGCAACGTAAATTTCAGCGCCACCCCATATTAAAAAGACAATAACCTGCGTCAGGCTCACCATAAAGGCCGTCCTCTTGCCAAAATGGATACGCACCATTTCAGACTGGCTGAATGCGGGAAAATCGCGAAATCTTGTTGCCAACAAATATATGCCGGTTAACGCCACCATCCAGGGTAGCGTCATGAGAAGAAATCCAGATAAGCCGTACCAGTAAAAAATCTGAATGGCGTATACACAGGACCACGAAATAGACATAAAACCGGCAGACAATGAGAATCCTGCCGACCATCCGCCCAAGTCCCGCGCCGCAGTCCAGTAATCATCGCCTTTCTCCGTATGCCGGCTCCGGTATCCGAGATAAATCATCGCTGAAACATAGCAGATAAAAACAACCCACATGATCATGCAGCACCCCAATGCGGAACCCTACGGCTCACATTTTATTCTTATTCTTTATTTCAATATATTTGATTATTACTTCGGATGAATTGCCGGCGTGATTTAATTTATATACTCATGCGGCAATGGCGAATCCGCTGATTGGCAGAAGGGATGATAAAATCAGCTGGAAAATGGTTTGCGGTGTAAAAGTCATGAATATGACGAATGGCGGAATACGTTATTCGAATTTATGTTCGACTTTTGTTGAATTCTCAGGCCTAACACGCACCGTCAATTCGTAGAACTTACTGAATTTTGGATGCGTGAGCCGTATTTTATGAAATCCGGGTTGAATTTCAATGGTTTGGGGTGTCGTAACTCCCCTGCGCAAAGCGGTATTGATGTAAATGTAAGCTCCCGGCGGATCAGAATTTAGCTCGAGAAATCCGTTTGGATTTGAAAACACGATCGTAGTTGTGATAGTGTCATTTTTTTCAACTCTTATTGTTTTGTTTCTCTTTTCATTTTTATATGCTGCTCGGACCTTATGCGTGCTTGCTAACAAAAGATCGAGCTGTACCGGTGATTTACCGACTGATTTCTCAGAATCGTCAATAAAAATATCCGCTCCGCTTGGATTCGACTGCACGAACAACGAGCCAAACGTAGGTCTTAGCGAATCGCCTAACTCGATAGTTTCGTCAAATTTGAGGAACAATTGTTTAGTAACGTCTTCATATCCATCTGCGCTGATAGTGACAGTCTGATCTCCAACTTCGACGCTGAACCGGTTGGTTTTCATATTTTTTTGCAATTTCTTCCCATTCCATGTAAGGCCGGCATCCTCCGGGTAAACCCTTTCCAATGACACAAATCCTCGTAATTTATCCAGAGTCATTTCAACCGGATAATTTCGATATCTGCGAAACACAACGTTGCGGGTCTTTGATGAGTAGTCCTCTTTAGAAAACAACAGCGTGTAGTTTCCTCCCGGAAATGGGAATTTTTCAATCGGCGTATAGCCGATAAATAAT
>JAEUSK010000005.1 GCA_016787925.1 bacterium
CCCAGGTTGAGTAAATCGCTATTGTCAGCGTAATCAGCATCATGATCCAAATCTTGTCTATCCCAAGCGACGGCTCCAGAAGATTCGCCGCAACGTAAATTTCAGCGCCACCCCATATTAAAAAGACAATAACCTGCGTCATACTCACCATAAAGGCCGTCCTATTGCCAAATCGGATACGCACCATTTCAGACTGGCTGAATGCGGGAAGATCGCGAAATCTTGTTGCCAACAAATATATGCCGGTTAACGCCACCATCCAGGGAAGCGTCATGAGAAAGAAACCAGATAAGCCGTACCAGTAAAAAATCTGAATGGCGTATACACAGGACCATGAAATAGACATAAAACCGGCAGACAATGAGAATCCTGCCGACCATCCACCCAAGTCCCGCGCTGCAGTCCAGTAATCATCGCCTTTCTCCGTATGCCGGCTCCGGTATCCGAGATAAATCATCGCTGAAACATAGCAGATAAAAACAACCCACATGATCATGCCGCACCCCAATGCAGAACCCTACGGCTCACATTCTATTCTTATTCTTTATTTCAATATATTTGTTTATTACTTCGGATGACAGGTTTTCAGGAAGAACATCCAGTACTATCACGCCATGAGATCGAACGAATGCAATGGCCTGCTCTCTTTCTTCCAAAAGCTCTGCGGCGGCGGCTTTTTGATATACATCATCTTTGGACTTGATCTCTTGATTTACAATCATATTCAAAGAATGGTCTTTCATTAGCACGCAAAGCGGCAGATGTTTGGGGTACATAACGGAAACGTTATGTATCAGTATCTGAGATGAATAACGATCCAAAAAATCGGTAAACATCACGATCAATGAACGCCTTTTATGTTTTTGGCGCAGATATTCAAACGCTCTTGCGTAGTTTGATTCTACAAGTTCGCTTTTTACGTTATACAGATTTTCCGCGATAAGTGAAAGTTGTAAACGGCTCTTAGCGGGGGCAAGAAAAGATTGAACACCTCTTGAAAATACGAGCATTCCAATATTGTCGTTTTTCTTGATGGCTATATCAGCCAGAATAAGAGCGGCATTGATCGCGTGATCTAATTTTGACAAACCCATTGAAATTCCACCCATTAATCTGCCCGCGTCAATCAAGATCATTACATTCTGGCTACGTTCAACCTGATATTGTGTTGTGATCAACTTGGCCATTCGTGCTGACGCGTTCCAATTAATATTACGGTATTCGTCATCCGGAGAATATTCACGTAAACTTTCGTATTCAGTTCCTTGCCCGAATTGTCGAACGGGGCGCATACCGGACTGCATCCATTTTCCTTTCAGTGTGGACAACTCAAATTTTTTGATTGCTTTAAAATTTGGATAAACCTTTACCGGCATCAATAATAAAAAAATGTAGCGCTTCTGAATGAGGCCGAATAGAATACCCGAGCAAGAAAGATTCACATCATGAAATATAAAATCGCCGCGATGATTTGGGCGAATTTCATAAAAGAAAGACCTCATTTCACGCGGGCGTAACGCCGCTTCAAAACTTACGTTACGCATATCGAACTCATCCGGCGGTTCGTCATGAATCATCATTTTTAGTTCTGATGCGGAACGGTTTTCAACTTGAATTTCTACACTGTTTTCAACTCCCAATGCTAGCTTTGGAGCAACTTTTCTCCATACAATAATTTGATTTTGATTAGGCATAAACCAAAATTCAAAACAAATGGCCGCAAACAATAGCAAAGCCGCAACAATCCCAATATATAATAATTCAGCTATGGCGAATCCGCTGATGGTCAAAAGGGATGAAAAAATTAGCAGGAAAATGGTTCGCGGTGTAAAGGTCATGAATATGACGGATGGCGGAAAAACGTTATTCGAATTTATGTTCGATTTTAGTTGAATTCTCAGGTCTAACACGCACCGTTAATTCGTAGAACTTACTGAATTTTGGATGTGTGAGACGTATTTTATGAAATCCGGGCTGAATTTCAATGGTTTGGGGTGTCGTAACTCCCCTGCGTAAAGCGGTGTTGATGTAAATATATGCTCCCGGCGGATCAGAATTTAGTTCAAGAAATCCGTTTGGATTTGAAAATACGATCGTGGTTGTGATAGTATCATTTTTTTCTACTTTTATTGTTTTGTTTCTTTTTTCATTCTTATAAGTCGCATTTATCTTGTGCGTGCTTGCTAACAAAAGATCGAGCTGTACCGGTGATTTACCGACTGACTTCTCCGAATCGTCAATAAAAATATCCGCTCCACTAGGATTCGATTGCACGAGTAACGAACCATACGTAGCTTTTAACGAATCGCCCAATTCGATAGTTTCGTCAAACTTAAGAAACAGTTGTTTCGTAACGTCTTCGTATCCGTCTGCGCTGATAATCACAGTCTGATCGCCAACTTCAACGCTGAATCGATTCGTTTTCATATTTTTTTGCAATTTCTTCCCATTCCATATAAGGCCGGCATCCTCCGGGTAAACCCTTTCCAATGACACAAATCCTCGTAATTTATCCAGGGTCATTTCAACCGGATAATTTCGATATCTGCGAAACACAACGTTGCGGGTCTTTGATGAGTAGTCCTCTTTAGAAAACAACAGCGTGTAGTTTCCTCCCGGAAATGGGAATTTTTCAATCGGCGTATAGCCGATAAATAAT
>JAEUSK010000019.1 GCA_016787925.1 bacterium
GATCATTGGAAATGATTTAGCTAGGTTGTAATCCTCATCATCCCCGGCATTTGATAATAGCGCGATTAAATCGGCTCTATCTTTAACTTCGGCCAGGGTCTGCCGCAATTTTTCGCGTTCATTTTCGATCTTTATTTCAAGTTTCTTCCATTCGGGGAAATATCGAAAGCTGGACTTAGGCGTGTATCCGATCAAGGCAATTTTGATATTAGAAACGGTTTTAATGACATAAGGTTTCGTTATTTTATCGCCTTTCTGATTGGTCATCGAAGCGGAAACAAGAGGTAATTTGGATGAAAGTAATTGGGATTCCAAAAATGTAGTTTCATTAGCCAGTTCATTGTCACCAATATTGACCCCATCATAACCGAGAGTTTCATACAACTTAATGACGAGCTCGTCCTGTGCGGGTTTGGTTCCGAATTGATCCAGAAAGTCGCCCGCATCAAGTGTAATAACGTTTCTATTTTCATAACGAATCTGATCGAACACCGTCTTCCGCCTTGCCAGTCCTCCAAAGGGAAGGTCTTCGCACTCACATTCGAGAATATTGCCGTTGTTGTTATTAGTATAGATAACCGTTAGCGATATATTCTGGCCAAATGAGCCATCGGCAAAGACAAGCAGGAAAATCGAAACAATTGTAATTTTTTTCAGTATACGTTGCATAAGGTTGTCAATATAATCAATCCGGCGAACATCTAAAAACACTTTTATTATCAAAATATACATCTTGACATTATAGTACTTCCGAATTAAATTTAAGTGATCAAAAATTGACCATTTACATATATTTAACGGCTGTTATATAACAGCGTTATAGATTTTCTTCCGAAGTATCGGAAGAATTTACCTAATAACTAACTTAAGGAGATCGAAGATGAAGAAGTTAACGATGATTTTATCGTTAGTCGTGTTGTTCGCATTTACCGCGAGCGCTTATGCTCAGACTAAAGGCGAGACCCAGTTTGGATTGAATGGTCCGTTGTTTGAGAATTCAAAGCCTAAATTTTCAGGAGCGAAATCAGGAACCGTGATGTCTCCTCAAGCCAATGTCCGCTATCTTGTTACCGACAAGATTGGTGTAAATGTGGGATTAGCTATTTTAAAATATAGTGGCGAGCCTTTTAAGACCTTTGGCATTGACAAAATGGGTATTAACTTGGGTCTCGGCGGCCGTTATTATTATTATGCTAAGGACAAAATGCGCATCAATGGCGGTTTGGATTTGGATCTTGGCTTTGGAAAGCTAAATGAATCCTTTGATGACAAAGGTAAAAAAGTTTCGACACCAATGAGCCTTAAGATCACTGCTGCTGAATTAGAATATTGGCCGATGGAAGGTGGCGCTATAACCGGTGACCTGTTCTACGCTATGGATGGCTTGAACCTCGGAGATAACGGATCGACCGGTTTTGGAATTGGTTTGGGTGTTAAGATTCGTATCAAATAATTTAGATTTAACATTGAAGATTTCAAAACCCCGGGTTATCCCCGGGGTTTTTTGTTTTCCAAAATTGACATTCCATCAAAATCTATCCAAAATTTCCTTGCTTTTACGCATTAATTTATTAAATTTAGCATGGTTTTTCGAAGAATTGCTAAACCTTGTTTTTATATAAGTTTATAATATACAATCCAAGAGAAGTAAGGAGAAATTATGATCACGGTTCAGATTGGTGAAAATGAATCATTTGACAAAGCTTTGAAACGGTTTAAGAGAAAATGTTTACAATCCGGTTTGATGCGTACATTGCGCGATACGGCGCATTATGTGAAGCCCAGCGAAAGAAAAAAAGCGGATCGCATGCGCGCTATCCGCAAACAGAAAATGATCCAGCTGGAAGAGGGTTATTAATCCTTAAGAACTAATTTTTTGAATGTATAAACCATGGTACCTGCGTATCATGGTTTTTTATTTTACTCCTGTTTCAACATGCCGAACAAAAAACCTCCGCGTAAAGATTACATTATTATTCCGGTTTATCTTCGCGTCAATGCAGACACAGCGTATACCGGTAAAGGCGTAACGATCGCATTCATCGATAGCGGATTCTATCCGCATCCCGAACTCACAAAACCCGATTCACGAATTTTGAAAATGATTGATGTGACTGCTGAAAAATTTAAGCAATCAGATTTTGAATTGGTTCGCGCTTCCAGTTGGCACGGAACGATGGTTGCCTGTGTCGCCTGCGGAAGCGGGTTTTCTTCGAAAGGATATTACCGTGGAATTGCCAACGATGCGTCGGTCGTATTAATCAAAGCCTTTGACGGAAAGACCATTCGATCTGCCACCATATTGAAAGCATTACAATGGATACTCAAGCATCATAAGGAGTACCATATTCGTATTATCAATATCTCACTGGGCGGAGATCGTTATGAATCGGGCAAACGAAGCCGGATTTGCAAGGTCATAAAAAAACTGAATCAACTTGGAATTACCGTAGTTGCCGCCGCCGGGAATAATCCGATGAAACAGGTTTTACCGCCCGCCAGTTGTCCAGACGTGATCACCGTTGGTGGAATTGATGATAATAATTTGTTCGACGAAAAAAAAATAACAGACTACGGGTCTTCATTCGGTCGAACGACGGACGGGTTTATGAAGCCGGAAATGGTTGCCCCGAGCAGGCTGCTGCCTGCGCCAATGCTATTGGGAAATGAAATATATGATGAATCGCAAGCTTTACACACTCTGCTGAAGCTGCCCTTAAAAGAACTCAAGGTAAAATTCAAAAAGCAAATTAAGAAAACAAAGCTGGATCGGGCTTTGATTGATAAGAAGCCAAAGGAGATTAGGAAGGCGATAATAGAGAGATTGAGAGTTGAAAAATTTTTTGCGCCAAATTATCAGCACGTTGACGGAACTTCTTTTGCAGCGCCGATCGTTTCGTCGATCATCGCGCAAATGCTGGAGGCCAATCCGAAACTGACGCCATCCCTGATTAAAATGATACTGGCAGATACGGCGCGGAGATTACCTGATATAGTTCCTGAAAAGCAGGGTTATGGCCTGATCACGGCGCGGGCCTGCGTTCAACGAGCTTTGGAGGAAACACATCTTCATGTAGTCGAAGTCTCTCCGAATATTTTGCGAGACCGGATTATATTCTATTATCATGACCATCACGCGAAGAAGGTTACGCTCGTTGGCGATTTCACTGCATGGCGGAAGGATATGATCGTGCTGCACAAAGTAGAAGCGGGCCTCTGGCGGATTGACATTCCTTTATTGTCCGAGGGTAGTTATCAATACAAGTTCCTCATCGATGACAAGCGCTGGGTAGAGGACCCTCTGAATCCTCAGAAAGAAAATGACCATTATAATGGATTAAACAGCGTTCTGATCGTACAACCCTCCTCCTGATTTTCTTGTTCCTATCAAAACTCCTACTGTTGCTGCAGTTCACACTGTGACCTAAATCACATTTCCACATTTCACTTAAGTAATTGTATATTAAAAGCTTATGTGTTGGCAAGGCATTTGCATTTTGATAACGCAGGCAAACATCTTAACAACTCTTAAGAAGGAAGAAGTCTATGAAAAACGTTATCACATTATTTATCGCCATTGTAGCGCTAACATTCATTTCAAAAAACGCATTCGCTCAGGAAGATAGATTGGGCTTATCAGAAAAACCGCACGCATTGGTTTTACACAACAGGATAGGGTTTGCTGCGGGTAACGTGAGCGGAGTGGGAATCTCGTATGAGAGAAACATATCGCGGAACTTTTCAACTCTTTTTGTTATCGGCGGCGTTGCCCAAAAAAGCAACAGCGATTTTAATACTGGATTATCGCTAAAGTATGCATTTAGCCGCATTACCAATCGCATCGCAGTGTATACCGTAGTAGGCGGAAGTTATTTCTACGATCGCAAGATCAACGGCATTTATGACGAAACAACGGGCTCATACAGTCTGGACAGAGTTCGCAAATATTTGAAACTCGGCGCAGGCCTAGGTATCGAAGCTTTATTTTTCGATGGCCGGCTTGGAGTAGATCTCAATTTTATTGGTATAGGCGCCAGTTATCAAAAAAGGGAACACGATGATGCGTTCGGTTTTGGCGATAAGCCGATCCGCGGGCCACAGGTAAATCTGACCTATCACTTTTAACAAGGCATTTCTCTCCTCCTTCTGTTGCAAAGGCTGTAAACAAATGGTTTACAGCCTTTGTTTTTTTCAGAAATTCCTATATAAACAGTTGCTTTTTTATGTGAATTATTGTAATTTTGCCATCCCTAAAAGGAATATGAATACTTTTTTATAAATCGAATTTCAGGAGAATCTTGTTATGATGACGAAAATCAGGGAGAAGACTCATCTTCTCTTATACGTTTTAATCTTTTGTTTTGTGGGGCTTATCGTGATCGAATGGGGCGCAAATTATTCCGATACGGCGCGCACCACACGTGGTGTTATCGGTAAGATCGACGGCGACGATATTCGTTATGCCGATTTTCAGACCGCGTATTTTAATCAGATTCAGCAAATGCAGCAGAAAAAGGACGGAGAGTCTTTATCTGAATCGGAAATGGAAATGATCAGCGATCAGATATGGAATCAAATGATCGAGGAAACGCTCTTACGCAATTTCATCAACAAAAACGATATAGCGGTCGGAGATTCCGAAGTAGTTTTTCATTTACGAAACAATCCGCCTGACTTTCTGAAGCAAAGTCCTTCATTTCAAACTGACGGCGCTTTTGACGCGAACAAATATGTCCAGGCACTGAGCAATCCGGCGTACGCCAAAGAATGGGCGCAGATCGAGAACATTCTTCGCATGCAATTGCCTTATTCTAAATTACAGAGTATGATTGTCCTTTCTGCGCGCGTTAGCGATGCAGAATTGCGGCAAGAATATGCGCGGCGTAACCTGAAAGTAAACGGACAGCTTATATTCTTCAGCCCTTCAGAATTTTCAGCGAATACGATCGATGTTTCTGATGATGAGCTGAAGGCCTATTATGAAGCACATATTGACGAATATAAAGAACCGGAAAAAGCGCGTCTTGCCTACGTCAATTTTAGCGATGCGGCAACTAAAGACGACTCTGCAGAAGTATTTGCGCGTCTGGACGATATCAGTAAACAGATAAAGGACGGCAAAGACTTTGCGGATCTCGCTAAAATGTACTCAACGGAACCGGGCGCGTCCAAGAGCGGAGGCGAATTAGGCTGGTTTACCCGCGGACGAATGGTAGCGGAATTTGAAGAGGCTTGTTTTGACGCAAAGGCCGGCGACATTGTTGGGCCGATATTAACGCAATTCGGTTATCATATCATCAAGATCGAAGAAACCAAATTCAAAGATAAAAAGAAAAAATCTGACGCGGGACAACAGGACAGCGTAAAAGCAAGCCATATACTGATTAAAATGGAAGCCAGTCCTACTACCATTGAAACGGTTCGCGAAAATGCTAATGCATTTTACGAGTTGGCTAAAGACGGAGAATTTGATGAAGCGGTCGAAAAATATTCTGTCAAGCACAGTCTGCGAGTAGATACAACGGCCGAAATGCTCAACAATGAATTCGGTATGGTCGCAGGATTTCCAGACCGTCTGAAAAATGTGGTGCGTTTTGCTTTCAACGAAGAAATAGGATCTACCTCAAAGCCGCATCGAACAAGCCTCGGGTTCACCATTTTCAAGACAATTAGTCGGAGCAAAGCGGAAATAAAATCGTTGGAGGCTGTGAAAGACCGTGTCAAGAACGCCGTACTGGAGGAAAAGCGCAAAGACATGGCATTTTCCAGGGCTCAGGAATATCGCACGAAAATGACATCGATGGCGGATATTAAAAAAATTGACACAACGTTTTATATAAGGGATCTGAATAATTTTACGATAAATAATTCTATTCCAGGAGTCGGGCGTGATGCAAAACTCGCGGGCGCGTTATTCCAATTACCGTTATCATTACTAAGTGAACCGGTAAAAGGGACCCGAGGGGCGTATCTGGTTCAGATATTTACGCGTGATGAATTTAATGAATCGAAATATCAGGCGGCGCGCGAAGAGTTAAAACGCCAATTGATCAATACCAAACAACAGCGCGCATACCGAGACTGGTTGGAAGCGTATCGTAAAGGAACGTCAATCGAAGATTTCCGCGCTGAATTTAATTTATAGAGGATCAAAAGCTGGCGAGGTGAGTGGACGATGAGAAATAGTGAATCACGGTCCATTTATTGTTTGGCTGACCAGACCGAATTCGACAAGGAAACTTCAGACATTACATCGCTGGACGCTCCGCTTAAAGTAATTCTGTTCAATGACAATATTCATTCCTTCGACGAAGTAATTGCACAGTTGATTAAGGCGATTGGCTGTACTTCTGCGCGCGCTGAAGCCATTGCGTGGGAGGTTCATTCTACAGGGAAAGCGGTATGTTATGAGGGCGATTTGGGTGAATGTTTAAAAGTAAGCGGCGTTTTAGAAGAAATTGGTTTACATACACAAATCGAGCCCTGATCATCAGGGCTTATTTTTTTTCTCGTCCATCCAAGTCATGTGAACTTCATTATGTCCTTCGATCGGCTCCAGATGCGTTGTTATTTCGGTTACCATAGGAAATGATTTAGCCAGAACCTGTTCGATCAAGGTTGCCTTCTCATGCGCCACGGCAATTGTCATATCTTTGTGGAAAAGCAGATGGAATTCTATGTGAAGCTTGTTTCCAGCGTTACGGTGTCTCACATCATGAAATACAATTGAATGCTTTTTCGTTTCCTGTTCCAGTATTGCCGTGATCTTTTTGTGAACCTCAGGATCTGCCTCATCCATCAGGCCGCCAACGGATTGACGAATGAGTTTACCGCC
>JAEUSK010000052.1 GCA_016787925.1 bacterium
AGCGGAACGCTAGACGCTCAGGACAGGGTAAGTGTGGTCACGAAGAAACCCCGCGTTGCCGTGCTTCCGTTTGAAGTCGGTGCCGTCAGCGACCGGCAGATGTTCGATCAGGGCGGGATTGAAAAATTTGCAGAATCAGTAACACAACAACTGGTGAATACCTTCGTCGGCCTCCGGAGATTCATCGTGGTTGAAAGGTCCGCCATTGAAAAGATTCTGAAGGAACAAAATCTGCAGACGTCCGATCTGACCGATCCAAGCAAAGCGGTCTCGTTAGGCGCGATGCTGGGGACCGAATTTCTTGTTCAGGGCACGATCGTCAATATTCACACGACCACGTCCAAAAAAGACAAGAAGAGTTCATGCAAAGTCGATTTGTTGATCCGGATCATCGATGTTACTACGGGTCAGATCATCGCGTCCAAAGATATTACCGGTATTTCGGATAAGAAAAAAGACAAGTCTGCCAACATTGCGTATGGCGCCCTGGACAACGCCGATGCAGAAATCAGCCGCAGCATTAAGCAGGTTTTTCCAGTTGAAGGCAAGATCATCCGTTTCGTCGAACCTGAAACAGACAAGAAGGCCAAGAAAAAAGATAAGTCCAAAAAGAAACAAGCCGATTTGGTGCTGATCAGCTGCGGCAAAGAGTTGGGAATAAAAGAAGGGGATAAATTCCAGGTCATACAGGAAGAAGAGATCATTGTTGACGGACAAATATTCAAGCGGCAAAAGGCCGTTGGGAAACTGAAAGTAGCTAAGCTTGAAATGGACGGCATTTTCAGTATCTGTGAGGTCATTGAAGGAAGCAAAGTGATTGCCGCCGACAAGGAAAAAATAGATTTTCTGGTCGTATCTGTAGAATGAGTCAGTGATCTGAACATCGTGATCTTGTTTATCCAATCCGCACATACCGACGGTTCTCGTCGGGAATGAAGTCCGATTATTCTGTCGTTATAATCACTTCAAGCCTTCGTACTGTTAATCCCTTCCACGTTGCATTCCTCTACACTTCATTAAAATGTACTAACATGACGTAGGTCATGTTTTTTTGGATTCCAATTCATTAAATTTATCTGCTAATAAACTTTATATAATATAACGGCATCTGTTAGTTACTATTCAGCAATTAATTCAATTCTAAAATGATTTTTATGCTCTCAACAACTGTTCTGAAAAGTGCCGCATTAGGTCAGTTCGAGTGCAGCGAGAACGTGATCAAGCGGTCTAACACTTCTCGTTCCGCTATACTACACCCGAAGTGAGGGATTTCTAAACTTTTTTTAACGGTTACGACGGCAGGAGGATGAACATGATAAAGGATCAGGAAGCCCTCGATTATCACAAGATGGGGCGAAAAGGAAAAATTGAAGTCATACCGACCAAACCGTGCACAACCCAGCGCGATCTTTCATTAGCGTACAGTCCGGGCGTCGCGATTCCCTGTCTACATATTGAAAAAAATCCGGAAGACGCTTATCTCTACACAGCCAAAGGAAATCTGGTAGGCGTGGTATCAAACGGAACCGCCGTTCTCGGCCTCGGCGATATCGGCGCGCTCGGCGGCAAACCGGTAATGGAAGGTAAAGGCGTCTTATTCAAACGATTCGCAGATATCGATGTTTTCGACATCGAATTAGATACTCACAATGCGGATGAGATTATAAAAACGGTTCAACTGCTCGAACCCACTTTCGGCGGGATCAATCTCGAAGACATCAAAGCGCCGGAATGTTTCTACATCGAAGAGGAATTAAAAAAGACGATGAAAATTCCGGTATTCCACGATGATCAGCATGGAACCGCGATCATTTCCGGTGCGGCGCTGATGAATGCAATGGAACTTCTCGGAAAACCGCTGGACAAGATCAAAGTGGTGGTCAATGGCGCGGGCGCATCGGGCGTTGCGTGCGCCAATTTTTATATCAGCCTTGGCGTGAAAAAAGAAAACCTTATTCTCTGCGATACCAAAGGCGCGATCTATAAAGGCCGGACTGCCGGTATGAATCCGTACAAAGAAGCTTTAGCGAACGATACCAAGGCGCGCACGCTGGCGGATGCTTTGGTTGGCGCAGACGTGTTTGCCGGGTTGTCGGTAGCCGACTGTGTCACGCAAGACATGGTTAGGTCGATGGGAAAGAATCCGCTCATTATGGCGATGGCTAATCCCGATCCGGAAATTACATACGACCTTGCGATGGCTGCGAGGCCGGATGTGATCATGGGAACGGGGCGATCCGATTATCCCAATCAGATCAATAACGTACTGGGTTTTCCTTTTATTTTCCGAGGCGCATTGGACGTACGCGCGACGGCGATCAACGAAGAAATGAAACGCGCCGCCGCTTTTGCCTTGGCAGCACTAGCTAAAGAGGATGTGCCTGACTCCGTTTCCAAAGCCTACGGCAATCAGCGTATGCGTTTTGGAAAAGATTACCTGATACCAAAACCGTTTGACTACCGCGTACTGATCTGGGAAGCTGCAGCGGTTGCTCAAGCCGCCATGGACAGCGGCGTTGCGCGAATTAAGATCGACATCGAGGAATATAAAGAACAATTGGAAAACCGTCTCGGCAAATCCCGCGAAGTGATGCGTACGATGATGAACCGCGCTAAACGTGATCCGAAACGCGTCGTATTTCCTGAAGGCTATAATGAAAAAGTCCTGCGCGCAAGTCATATTGTTCTGGATGAAGGTATTGCGAATCCGATACTTCTCGGCGAAGAAGTCAGGATCCGAGCCATGGCCAAAGAATTGGACGTTGATCTTGATGGAATTCAGATTCTGAATCCGGAAACATCCAAACGATTTAAGTCTTATACGGAAGAATATTACGAATTACGTCAGCGGAAAGGGGTTAACCTCAATGAAGCGCGTCAGGCCATGCATGACAGGACGCATTACGCGGCGATGATGGTTCGTATGAATGACGCCGACGCTATGATCGCCGGCTTGGATCAACACTATCCGGAAACTCTGCGGCCTGCATTGCAGATCATTCAACGCGCTGAAGGTATTTCCAGCGTTTCCAGCGCGTATATGCTGATCATTAAAGACAAGATATACTTCTGCGCTGATTCGACCGTCAATATCATGCCGACGGCAGAGGAACTTGCGGAAATTGCCATCATGAGCGCCGAAGTTGCCAAACGGTTCAATATCGAACCGCGCGTGGCAATGATTTCTTTCTCAAATTTCGGCAGTGTGAAACATGCAGACACCGACCGCATTGCGCAGGCTTTGAAGATTGCGCGGAAACGTATGCCGGAACTTATGATTGACGGTGAAATGCAGGCCGATACGGCGGTAGTGCCTGAGATCATTGACGAATTTTATCCGTTCAGCACGCTCAAAGGCGGCGCCAATGTACTGGTATTCCCGGAACTGCAATCGGCCAATGCAGCAGTGAAGCTCCTTCAGAGACTCGGAGGCGCCGAAGCGATCGGCCCGATTCTAATGGGCATGCGGAATCCGGTTCACTTACTGCAAAAAGGCTGTGAAGTGAATGACATCGTCAATATGACCGCGATTGCAGTGGTCGAAGCGCAAGAGAAGAAATAGATATATTCCCGCAGATTTCGCAGATTCACGCAGAATTTTGTCTCCGCGAAAATTAGCGATATCTGCGGGCAAAAATTTTGTCAATGTTCACCATTCTTTAAGCATAAGAGACTAAAAGAATACGCTAAAGGACAACATCTGTGTCCCACGCCATTCGAAATCGCCAGAAACATGAGATCAACCGGTTGCCGAATATCGGCAAAGTGATGGCGAAAAAATTGAAACGAGCCGATATTTATTCATTTCACGAACTCAAAAAACTAGGCGCAGAAAAAGTTTTTCTGCGTTTGAAAGCAGAAGACGAAGGCGCATGCCTGAGTTCACTATGCGCGCTGGAAGGTGCGATAGAAGGAATCCGGTGGCACGAACTTTCAAAAGAGAAGAAAGAGGAATTAAAGAGGTTCTTTGAACAACAGAAGGGTTCGAAACAAAAGAAATCAAAGTAAAGTATTACAGACATCAAGAAGCTCCAAATCACAAAAAACAAATACCAAATAAATTCAAAATGCCAATGATCGAAACTTCGCTTTCATTTGACATTTCGTATTTGTTTCATTGAGATTTGCTTGTTATTTGATGCTTGAAAATTGAGATTTGGCCATTATGATAAGCTGCAAATCACAAAAGACAAATTTCAGATAAACTCCAAATCCCAGTGACTAAAATTTTGCATCGGCTTTCGTTTGGAGTTTCTGGCATTGAAAATTGTTTGAGATTTGCTTTTTGGTGCTTGAAAACCATGTTACAAAATCATTTAACCACCCGAATAACCTCAAAAAACTAGAAACTGTATATTTTTGCATCATTTCATGACAAATATCATGTTTTAAAATGACCAATGTCTTAGATTTATGGAACAAAGTGTTATACATTCCCTTATTACAAAAAGATATTAACAACGGAGATATTCTTATTTATGGCAACAAAACCCAAAAGCAAACCGGTTAAAGCAAAATCTAAAAAGATGGTTTATACTTACGGCAACGGCAAAGCCGAAGGTAAAGCTGAAATGAAAAACCTGCTCGGCGGCAAAGGCGCTAATCTCGCCGAAATGGCCAACATCGGGATTCCTGTTCCGGCCGGCTTTACGATCACAACCGAAGTTTGCACCTATTATTACAAGAATAAAAGAAAATTTCCTCCTGAAGTAAAAGCCCAGGTCGAAAAAGCAATGGTTTTTGTTGAGAAGATCATGGGCGCTCATTTTAACGATAAGAAAAATCCATTACTCGTGTCCGTGCGCTCCGGCGCCCGCCGCTCCTTACCCGGGATGATGGAAACCGTTTTGAATGTCGGGTTAAACGAAGCGACGTGCAAAGGACTCATTGAAAAAACGCAAAATCCGCGATTTGTTTATGACGCGTATCGCCGGTTGATCCAGATGTATTCCGACGTTGTGATGGAAAAAGCTGCCGGTATTGAACCTAAGGACGGGCACGGCATCCGACACGTCTTGGAACTTGATCTGAATGCGCTGAAAACGGCGCGTGGCATAAAACTCGATACCGACCTGACTGCAGACGATCTTAAACAACTGATCGCAACGTATAAGGCGCGTGTTTTGGAAGTTCTCGGTACGCCGTTTCCGGAAGATCCGGTAGAACAGATCTGGGGCGCCATAGGCGCCGTATTCGCAAGCTGGGTCGGCAAGCGCGCCATCGCGTATCGAAAGATCGAGGGCATTCCGGATGAGTGGGGAACCGCGGTGAACGTTCAGGCGATGGTATACGGCAATATGGGCAATTCGTCCGCAACGGGCGTAGCTTTTACGCGTAATCCCGCCACAGGAGATAATCACTTTTACGGAGAATGGCTTGCCAATGCGCAGGGCGAAGATGTGGTTGCAGGCATTCGTACGCCGAATCCGCTGAACGAGATTGGAAAGAATCCGCACAACGAACATCTCTCGTCACTCGAAACCGCAATGCCGAATGCATATAAACAACTGCACGTTATAGAACGGAAATTGGAAAAACATTACCGCGATATGCTCGATATCGAATTTACCATTCAGGAAGGCAAGTTGTGGATGCTGCAGTGCCGCGTTGGAAAACGCAACGGCCCCTCGGCCGTAAAAATGGCGCTGGATATGTATAAAGAAAAACTGATCAACAAAGAAGAAGCTATCATGCGCGTGACTCCTGCGCAGCTAGAAGAACTCCTGCATCCTATAATTGATCCTGCTGCGGAACTTAAACTGAAACCGATCGCCAAAGGGCTGCCCGCAGGCCCCGGCGGTGCAGCAGGTCAGGCTGTATTTTCAGCCGCTGACGCAGTGGCGTGGGGAAAACAAGGTAAGAAAGTCATTCTAGTACGCGATGAAACCAATCCGGAGGACGTGGAAGGTATGCGCGCGGCAGAAGGTATTCTGACTGCACGCGGCGGTATGACCAGCCATGCGGCGCTTGTGGCGCGCGGATGGGGCAAGTGCTGTATCGTCGGCGCCGGGGAACTCGAAATCCATCTGTCGGACAGATACTTCAGAGTTAACGGACACAAGATCAATGAGGGCGACTGGATCACCCTGAACGGCACCGCAGGATTCGTGTATGAAGGCTCACTCCCGATGATCAAAGCCGCAGAAGATAATCCGAATTTTATCGAATTTATGAAACTCTGCGATCAGGTTCGCCGCTTGAAAGTTCGCACCAACGCCGACACGCCGGAAGATGCCGCCAAAGGCCGCCTTTTCGGAGCTGAAGGTATCGGCTTATTCAGAACCGAGCACATGTTCTATGGAAAAAATTCAGAACAACCGCTGTTCCTGCTGCGCAAGATGATTGTATCGAAGAATGAAGAGGAACGCCGCGCCGCGTTAGGTGAACTCTTCCCGTTTGTCAAGTCGGACATCAAAGGCACGTTGGCGGCGATGGACGGATATGCGGTCACGATCCGGACGCTCGATCCGCCGCTACATGAGTTTGTACCCCAGCATGAAGAAGAGCGCAATAAACTCTCGTCGAGCCTCGGGATCACGGCGGAACAGTTCAATAAACGCGCCGAAGATCTTCATGAGAATAATCCAATGATGGGTCATCGCGGAGTACGTCTCGGCGTGACATATCCGGAAGTTACGGAAATGCAGGTTCGCGCCATATTCGAAGCGGCGGCGGAATTACTCAAAGAGGGAAAGAAAGTTTTTCCAGAGATCATGATTCCGGTTGTGGCAGCCAATACGGAATTAAGAAATCAAAAAGCACTTGTTGAAAAAATTTACGCTGAAGTTTTGGCGAAATTTGGCATGAAGAAGATCCCGCATTTGGTGGGAACGATGATCGAGATTCCGCGCGCCTGTTTGACGGCGGATAAGGTCGCCGAAGACGCCGAGTTTTTCTCGTTCGGCACCAATGATCTGACGCAAATGACCTTCGGATTCTCCCGTGACGATATCGGCGGATTCCTTCCGGAATACCTTGATAAGAAACTCCTGCCGGTGGATCCTTTCCAGGTCATCGATCAGAATTCGATAGGTATTCTGATGAAGATGGCGATTGATAAGGGGCGCAAGACGCGCAAAGACCTCAAGATTGGTATTTGCGGGGAACATGGCGGCGAACCGAATTCAGTCGAGTTCTGCCATTCGCTCGGCCTTAATTACGTCAGCTGTTCGCCTTTCCGCGTGCCTATTGCGCGATTGGCGGCGGCTCAAGCAGTCATTAATGAGAAAGTAAAAAAATAAATCTTCAGAACCCGTTCTCAATCGAGCGCGGGTTCTCTACCTCAACAAGACCCCCATAATTGATAGAGGCAGAGAAACGGAACCCTCTTATACCCGGCCATCTCTGCCTTTTTTTATTGCCAGGCCAGACCTTTCAGGTTGTGTTATTCTGCAATTTGATCTCATGTCATTCGTACTGCACGTTTGTTATTTTGTTCTGCTGTCAGACCTGATAGATTTATGTCACTACGTATTTTTTTTCACAATAATAATTTGTGAAAATTAGCTCAAATGGATAATTATTACCACAAACTATTATTTTTAAATACTATAACATAAAGAATGAAGAATAGAAATAATTTAAAAAAAGTGTAATAAATGCCATTTATTTGCCAAAACATGACGAATGTCATTGTTTACATTCTATACACTTATTATATTTGGTGTAAGGATTTTGTAAGATTTTAGTATGTTTTTTGTCAAGATTGAAAATTAATTCTCTCCAAGTTACTCAAAAACCTAATTTAACGCTAACCGCGGAGGTTGATATGAAAAACGCATTCCGATTTGTAGCCGCAATGACCCTACCTTTGGCATTGATGGCTATGTTCCTGGTAAGCAGCTGCGAAGGCCCAAGAGGCCCGGCAGGTGAAGATGGTCTAAATGGAACAAACGGTATCAATGGTGTTGATGCCAATGAAACCTGCAAGCAGTGCCATACGCCTGCTGTGGTTGACCAACTTGCTCTTGAATTCGAATTCTCGAAACACTTCTATGGTGAAGCCGCTTTTGAAGAAGCCGGCAATACAACTTGTTCTCCTTGCCACACCCAGGAAGCTTTCTTGTATGTGGTGGCAAACCCAACTATTGCAACCGGCCAATTCGTGCTGAATACGGCCACGCCGCCCAAATATTCTTTACAGTATTCGACGACATCTTCCCAGGCTTTGGGCGAAATTCGTTGCGGCACTTGCCATTCACAACTGCACACGACCTATACATCAGCCGATGCTGCTTTGACGACGACGGCGGCGGTTCCCATGGTCATGTGGGGAGCTACTAAGACGATCAATCTCACCCAAGATGGTGGCAAATCCAATCTTTGCGTGAAGTGCCATCAGCCGCGTGCAATGTCATACAGTTCGTCCTTTACAAACGGTAATCGTGTGCAGTATGATTCCTTGGTGTTGGCTCCGAGCACAGTTCTTTATGATTCTGCAGTCGGCAATGCCTTCCCGAATAAGATTATTCCAAGCTACAGAACGCACGTTCACTACGGCGTCGTAGGCGCAGTATTTGCCGGCCAGGGCGGCGTGCAGTTCACCGGTTCCGCTTCTTATGCTAATTCAGCGCACACAACAGTTGCTTCCTGCCAGGATTGCCACATGGCGACCCGGTCAGGTCGTGCAGGCGGACATACTTTTATGGTTCAAGGGAATTTCAATGGCTGTAACGTATCCGGTTGCCATTCTGCAGCCCCTATATCTTCATCGTCAACTACCAAGTGGACGACCCCACGAGCCAATCAAAAAGCTCAGCTTGATGCTTTGGCAGCAAAACTCAACGCACTAGGCGGCGGAACGCCGATCCTGCATTCTGACACGGATACCGAATCCAATTTGTGGGCCGGTTTGACGACAGGAAACTGGGACGGCTATCTTGATATTTATCTTGCAAATACCAATGACAATGGTTATTGGAGAAATCCGAGCACTTCCGGAATGACGTCTGCTCAGATTGCGATCAACAATGCAAAACCGAAATTCCCATCACTGACGGCCCGGGACATTGGTGCCCTCATCAATTTCCAGTTTGCTTTGAGAGAATCCAGCAACGGTATTCATAATACGGCTTACACATCCGCATTATTGGCAAATACGATTGCACTATTCCCATAAGCCGGATTAGTTAATCTTACGTGAAAAAGGCTCCGCAACAGCGGAGCCTTTTTTTCGATTATTTCTAAGAGCCATCAACAAAGCTCAGGCTGAGAGGACGTTCTCTAAATGTCGTGAACCCGTTAAGCAGCTTTCATAAAGACTAACGCAAGAGAGCCTTCGCTAAGTGATCAAAATTTTCCTGGAGTTCTAATAATATGGAGATCAGAAAACGCTTTGGTCATATTTGGGAATATTTTCGGATCATAGGTCGCACGTTGAAAAAGAAGATTCTTACCGAAAGACATAAGTCCATTATGATTTGGCAACTTGGTCATTAAAAAAAAATATTTGATTATTACAATTTTTTTACAATATTTCAAAAGTGTTCAAATTACGGAATCATTCATTCCAATCTAACTCTACTTTGTAATAAAGAGGTCACAATGAAATCGAAAATGCTTTTCGTGTTGACTTTCTTGATCCTGCCCGGCTTGATCCAAGCGCAGACATTAAATGCGCGTTTCTCTACTTCCGTGTATTCGTGGGAAAATCAGTTTGCCGACTCGACAGCGTCTAAGAGTTTCCGAGGCTACCAGACCGCGATCATACACGCCAACGGTGTCGGAATGCCGAATCTGTCATTCCATACTTACCTTCGGGGCGCGTACGACATGGGATCGGGAAAGGTGACAGAAAACCCGCAATACCGCGTTTACAACATGTATGCGCAGTGGAAAAATACGGATCAGAAGACGCACAGGCTGGATGTGAGAGCGGGAAGACAGCAGGTTTTAACCGGGCTGCGCAGCCCCACAATCGACGGCATAAGAGCGGATTATTCCAATGCGGATAATTATTCCGTATCGGGTTATTTCGGGGCTTTGCCGCCGGATGACGGATCCCTCACGGTGTTGAAACCATTTGACAGGCATGCTATGGGGGCAAAAGTCTCCACGGCAAAATACTTTGATACCAAAGCGGCGCTGACTTTTGTGGATAAGAGCCGCGACGGTGCGTACGCCCGTACGTTAGATCATCTTGGCGGCGACAGTCTATTCCAGCGCGCCGATATGCAGGAACGGCTCATCGGTTTTGACCTCAACCGCATGTTCATGGGAAAAATCAACTGGTTCTATCACTTTGAATACGACCTGCTTCAGAAAAATGTGCGTCGTGTTTCCACCGACGTCCAGTATACGCATAACAAAAATCTTTTTGTCGGAGTGGAATATATCTATCGCCGTCCGAATATCATGTACAATACCATTTTCAGTTCGTTTGACGATCTAAGCACCAATCAGGAGATCTGGCTGAGAAGCAACTACCGTATCAATGATCTCTGGTCAGTTAACGCCGAATATGCCAATGTGTTTTATGATCTGAAGGACGCCTGGCGATATGGTTTTGGCGTAGGATTCTGGAGAACGAATCTGAGTTACCAGCGCCGGACGGGCTACGGCGGTACGATCGATATGATCAGCGCGGCAGCGTATTATCCGGTGAATGATAGATTGAAAACGGATTGTTCCATTTCCTACGCTCGATTTGACCTTGCGGACGATATAGATAAGAATAGCTGGGAATATCCCGCCAACCCGGGAGATTGGGATAGATTTAATCTTGAACGCCAGATTTTAACCGCCACAAATACTTCGGTCACGGTGACGGGCCGCGTCAATTACGAATTTTTCCGTTCCTTTAACGTCGACATTGAAGGACAATTTCTCTCGCAAAATATCAAAAGTTCGCCGGTCTATGCCGGAAATAAATCGGATGTCCGGCTGTTTCTAAGAGCCAATTATTGGATTTTTCATAAACTCTAACGGGTGAAAGAACATGAAAAACAAAACTTCTTTTTTACTTATCATACCATTTGTTGGTTTGATTCTTTCGATGATCTCGTTATCCGCCGTCGGAAGCAAGGCTGTCTCGGGTTTATTCACAAAATCCCAATTGGTTCAGAAAATGTTCGGTCATAAATACCACGACATTTATAAGGAAGAGGACCGAAGCCAACTTATTAAATTCAGCCATAAGTTCCATATCCAGGATACCGGCGCGGAATGCGCGCAATGCCATGCCGGTATTGAAAAAAGCGAAAGGTCGTCGGATAACAATTTAGGGAAAATGGATCAATGTTATACCTGCCACGATCAGAAGACCACCGATTGTAAAACATGCCATTTGGAAAAATCGGAACCCTATTCTGCTTTCAAGAACCCGAAACGGGAATTGGTTTTTTCACACAAGCAGCATGTAGGCGATCAAGGCATGAAGTGCGAGACGTGCCACAAGGACGCGGCGCAAAAAGATTATGTGAATGCGAGTCTTTTGCCGGCCATGGAGTCGTGTATGAGTTGTCATGACGGCGCCAAGGCAAGCAATGATTGCCGCACCTGTCATACCGATATCCGTTTCATCAAGCCGGCTGACCATAATATGGATTTTGTTCGTACACACAAGCAAGTTGTGGCGTCAAACGGGACGGCAAATTGTGAAATGTGCCATGCAGAGGAAACCTGCGCGGACTGTCATGAAGGCGGCAATCTGCAGAAATTTAAGAACAAAGGTGAATTCAAATCATCCATGTCTCCTTCGGGCACGGGCGGCAACAGCATAATGAACTTGGAAAAAGCGCACGCATTAGATTATGTTTTCACGCATCGATTTGAAGCCAAAGCCAAAACGAGGGAATGCCAGAGTTGTCACGAAACCGAGTCGTTCTGCAGTCAGTGCCACAACGAAAGCAGTAAGGTGGCGAAACCGGCCTGGCACGCTGTGCCGGGATTTGTAACATCCAGCGGCGGAATGCATGCGAAGTTAGCCAAAAAGGACATGGAAAACTGCACGTCGTGCCATCAGGTTGAGAACGCAGATCCCAAGTGTATGGATTGCCACACATTTAAAAAGAAATAATGAGATTTTTATCGAAACGATAGGACATCATCATGAAACAGAATATCACACTTTGTTCCGTTACTTTTATAATGTTTATGTTATTCATAAACAGTTGTAGTGAGCGGCAGGGTATTACTACAGTATATAAAGAACGGCCGCCCGCGGTTCTCACTTACGATACCGACATAAAACCTTTTTTGGATGCGGCTTGCGCGACAACATGTCATTCCGCTGCTAATCATTTTGGCAGTTACGACTTGAGTTCTTATTCTTCCGGTGCGTTCGGTGGTGTGCTCGGTAACGGCACTGATGCGACGTCCAATGCTATAGCCGGCGACGCGAATAGTCTTCTGATCACAAAGCTTGCCGGCGGACATCAGTCGGTCAGCCAGCCCAATCAGGATATGATATATCAATGGGTCGTAGTGGATTCTCTAAAGGAAAATTAACCCGTCAAATAAATATAAGGAGGAAACATTGAAAACATCATTAGTATTAACCGTCGTTGCATTGTTTTTGATCTCATTCAACGTAAAAGACCATGTTGTGACTTTGACTGAAGAGTATGGCTCGACGGGGGATGAACAGAGGGCGTTTGTCGGAGCGGATAAATGCAAGCCATGCCATATGTCTGAGAAAAAAGGAGCGCAATACAAGAGTTGGAAAGAATCCAAACATGCGGGAGCGTTTGCAACTCTGGCAACGGATAAAGCAAAAGAACTGGGTGCAAAAGTTGGCGTAACGAATCCTCAGGAAGACGCCAAATGTCTGAAATGCCATATAGATGGATTTGGCGTGGACGCTAAGTTCCTCGGTGAAAAATACAAAAAAGAAGACGGCGTAGGCTGTGAGTCCTGTCATGGAGCCGGCGGCGACTATTGGACTAAACAAGTGATGACGGACATTTCAACTAAGAAAATCGACGGTGCTACGGTTGGTTTGGTGAAACCCGTAGAGGAAACCTGTAAGAAATGTCACAATGAGGAGTCACCGACGTTTGCCGGATTTAACTTTGAAGAAATGCATAAGAAGATCGCACATCCAATGCCCAAATAATTCCTAGCTGATCTTTTCTTTAGGTATTACAAAACGTTCCAGTGAGTCCGGTTTCATGGCTTGCTGGGACGTTTTTTTATGAGAATTGAGAAGGATACTTCAGTTCATTTCGGGTCACTCGCGACCGTCGGGGTCTGTTTCATGACAAAAGTCATGAAACCGTATGACATTGGTCGTTGTTAAATACTAAAAGAATTAGTATTCTAACGTCATAAATATTCTGACATACCGTTTTACAAAATGAAGTAGAGAACAAGAATGAAATGGCTGATTATCGTTATCGGAGTAACATGCCTTTTTTCGAAAGATGTATTTGCCCAGGAAAACGCCGACGACGCAAAGGAAGTTTTCTTATCTGAAAAATGCCAACGATGCCATTCAATCTCGGCGATAAACATTGACGTTACAGGGCAGAAGGTCGTTTCTGATCTGTCTGCCGTCGGCAGCAGACATACCGGGGAATGGTTGGTCATGTACATGAAAAGGGAAGTGGCTATTGACGGTAAGAAGCATATCAAAAACCTGAAAACATCCGGCGCAAATATCGAAAAACTTGCGCATTGGCTTGCAACATTAAAAAGGAAATAGCCGTTCGCGCGGCCTTCAATGTTAAGCGACTTGCCGTTTATGGCGTAACTTGTAAGGACCATATTCTGTAGATCGGCGGATTTTATTTAACGATACCTATGTCTTAAGGAAATACAAATGACACGTGCTACTCTTCTGTTAGTTTTACTACTGTCTGTGAGTTTTGAGCTTGCCGGCCAGACCAGTCAGGCCTGCTTGGAATGCCACAACGACAAATCGTTGACCATGACCAAGTATAATAAAGAAGTTTCTTTGTATGTGAATGAAACGGCTTTAAGCCACTCGACGCATGCTAAATTGTCCTGCGTTGGCTGCCACACCGGTTTTGACCCGGAAAACGTTCCGCATAAAGAGCCCATGACGGCTGTTAATTGTATATCCTGCCACAATAAGGCATTAACAAAACATGCCTTTCATATCAACATGGTAAAAGCATCCGGTCGCGGCGGCACTCCTGACGTGGATTGCAAAGGATGTCACGGGACGCACGACGTGCAATCACCAAAAGTGGAAGGGACCAAGTTCAGCAAGGGCAATATTATCAATGCATGCGGAAAGTGCCATGAGGACGTCACCAGAAAGTTTATTAATTCCGAGCATCATAAGGCTGCCGAAAGGGGAATTAAAGAAGCGCCTCTTTGCCTGAATTGCCATCAGAGCAACATAACCAGAGTGACTGCCGCACTGGATTCAGTTGAGCTTAAGCTGACTCAGGAAAAGGTCTGCATAGCATGCCATTTAGATAATCCGGACGTCGCCGACAAGACAGTTCGCGGAACAAAATTTATTGCATCCTATGACAAGAGTATTCACGGGTCTGCACTGCGCGCAGGCAATGCAAAGGCTGCGAGCTGCGTGAATTGTCACGGCAGCCATGAGATGAACAAAAGTATTTCGGAGAGTTCCCGTGTCAATCGCATGCACATTCAGGAGGTATGTTCTCAATGCCATGCAGGAATCGAAAAAGAATTTTCATCCAGCGTGCATGCATCTGCGGTTATGAAAGGCAATAAAGATGCGCCGGTTTGTACCGATTGCCACGGGGAGCACGATATATTAAAACATACCGATCCTGATTCGCCGGTTTCCGCCAAAAATGTATCTCAAAAAGTATGCGGAACATGCCATGCCTCTGTAAAGATGTCCCAGAAATACGGATTATCCACCGATCGTTTCAAATCATTTTCGGACAGTTACCACGGTTTATCGGTACGCGGCGGAGCGGTGGAGGTGATTAATTGTGCAAGCTGTCACGGTGCGCACAGCATCAAGCCGTCAAGTGATTCGACCTCGACCGTTAATAAAGAAAATCTCGTGAAGACTTGCGGCAAGTGCCATCCGGGGGCAAACACACGGTTTACCATTGGCTCTGTCCATTCTACTACCGAATCAAAAGAGGAAGATCCGATACTATACTGGATAGCTAATTTATATTTTTGGCTGATCGTGATTCTGATCGGCGGGATGGGCCTGCACAATGCGATCGATTTTGTTAAGAAGGTACGGCGGAAACTCAAGATCCATGAAGGGTTAATCAAGCCGGAAGAAATTGACCACCGGATGTATGAACGTATGACGTTAAATGAGAGGCTCCAGCATGGCACGTTGGTCATCAGCTTTATACTTCTTGTTATAACCGGTTTTATGCTCCGATACCCCGAAGCCTGGTGGGTGGTATCTATTCGCAACCTTAGCGATAATGTGTTCGAGTTCAGAAGCTGGATCCACCGCATTGCCGGTGTTACCATGGTTTTAGCAAGCTTGTATCACACCTACTATATTTTCTTTAATCCCCGCGGGCGCCAGTTAGTCAAGGATCTGCTGCCGCGGCGCAAGGACTTCACTGATCTCATGGACGCTTTCCGATATTATGCCGGAGTTCGCAGCGAGAAGCCTCAGTTCGGCCGGTTCGGTTATATCGAAAAAAGTGAATACTGGGCGCTGGTTTGGGGAACGGTCGTCATGGGCATAACCGGTGTGATCATGTGGTTTGAAAACACATCGATGGGTTTGTTGTCAAAATTAGGATGGGACATCGCACGCACAATACATTTTTATGAAGCGATACTGGCCACGCTGGCCATCATCGTATGGCATTTCTACTTTGTGATCTTCAATCCCGATGTGTATCCCATGAGCCTGGCTTGGCTTACGGGAAAAGTTTCGGAAGAAGAAATGCACGACGAACATCCGTTGGAGTTACGCGAGATCAAAAAAAGGGAATTCGAAGAATCGCAAAAAAACCAATAAGATCGCCGCTCATGGCGGACGGCAAGGTCTAACTGTGTCATCATGAAAAGAAAATATAAAAGCATTATATCATTTCGGTCATGTATCAACGTCATGTTATTAACGGCCTTGCTATATGTGCCCGGACTGCGCGCCCAGGAAAACGGGGACTGTTTCGACTGCCACGACGACATCACGCTGACCGTTAGACGAAATAACAAAGAAGTATCTTTGTATGTGAGCAAGAAGAAATTCGGATATTCGGCTCATAAGGATGTCAAGTGTATAGGCTGTCATTCGGAGTTGGCAGGACAGGAAATGCCTCATGAAGAGTTTGTTTCGAAAGCGCAATGCGGATCCTGCCACACAACCGCTCAAAAATTTTATGATGAAGGCTTGCACGGCCAGGTATTTAGAGCGGGCGACCCGCTGGCCCCTTCTTGCATCACTTGCCACGGCGCTCCGCACGATATTATCTCCCGATTTAACCCCAATTCGCCCGTCGCGCCGATAAAAATTCCAGAACTATGCGGACGTTGTCATCATGAAGGATCGCCCGTTCAGATCAAATATGATATTCCACAGACACATATTCTAGAAAATTATTCCGAGAGTATTCACGGCGAAGGGTTGCTCAAGAAAGGGCTTGCCGTAAGCGCCAATTGCGCTTCATGCCATACACCGCATCGCATTTTACCGCATACGGATCCGCGCTCCTCCATTGCGCGCGTCAATATCGCCCGCACTTGCGCCAAGTGCCATCAGGCGATCGAAGCCGTTCACCAAAAAGTGATCAAAGGCGAATTATGGGAAAAAGAAGCCAATGTTTTGCCGGCGTGCGTAGACTGCCACCAGCCGCACAAAGCGCGTAAAGCTTTTTATGAAAAAGGTATGGCGAATTCCGACTGTATGATCTGCCATGATAAGAAAGACCTGAAATCCACAGACGGGCGCCCGATGTTCGTGAATGAACGGCAGGTATCGGGTTCACAACACTACAAAATAGCCTGCAGTCAATGTCATACGGGTGTGACGCCCATTGGAAAAGATCGTCCGTGCGAAACCGTAACTAAAAAAGTAGATTGCGCGTCATGTCATGCTCAGGTTGGGGAGGATTATAAGAAAAGTACGCATGGCCAATTGCATGCGCAAAACGATTCCAACGCGCCGGTATGCGTGGAGTGTCACGGAACGCATAATGTGCTGGGAAAACAAAATATTGCATCGCCGATATATCCGACAAATATCCCGAATTTGTGCGCCCAATGTCATCGGGAAGGGGAGAAGGCGGCCGTACGGTACAAGGGCGGAGAACGCGATATTATTGAACATTATCAGGAAAGTATACATGGCAAGGGTTTGCTCAAAAGCGGGCTTTTGGTTACTGCGAAATGTACCGATTGCCATTCTTCACACCGGGAATTGCCCGCATCGGATTCGACGTCGAGCGTCAATTTCAGAAATATTCCTGAGACCTGCGGTAAGTGCCACAGCGGAATTGAAGAGATGTTTAATAAGAGCATTCACGCGCGCGGAGTGTCAACTTCCGATAAAAAGTTACCCGTTTGTAATGACTGCCACACGGCACATACCATTCGAAGAACGGACGAAACAGGATTCAAATTAGAATTGACCAATACGTGCGGCAAATGCCACGAAGAAATAACGAAAACTTATTTTGATACGTACCACGGCAAAGTTTCGCAACTGGGATATACCAAGACGGCAAAATGTTACGACTGTCATGGCGCGCACGATATTTTAAGGGTGATCGATCCGAAGTCGCATCTGAGCCGAGAGAACGTAGTTGCAACGTGCCAGAAATGCCATCCCGAAGCCAATCGTAAATTTGCAGGTTACCTTACTCATGCAACGCACCATGATCCCGATAAATATCCCGGCTTATTTTGGGTATTCTGGGGCATGACGGGTTTGCTTTTGACAACGTTCTTCTTCAGCGGGCTGCATACCTTGCTCTGGCTGCCCCGTGCGCTCCAGATGCGAAATGCGCATAAAGAATATGCCGTCGACCCGAACGAAAAACAGTTTCAGCGGTTTACGCGATTGAATCGTATTCTCCATATCGTCATGATTGTTAGTTTTATCAGTCTTGCGCTGACGGGGCTTACTCTTAAATTTTCGAATACGGGATGGGCGCGTTTCGTATCTAATTTCTTCGGCGGCTTCGAATCGGCGGGTTACATACACCGATTGGCCGGTGTATTCATGTTCGGTATTTTTGTAACACACATCGCCGATCTGGTCAAGCGAAAAAGGAAGGAATTCAAAAGCTGGAAAGCGATGATTTTCAATTCTGGTTCGCTGATGTTCAACAAAAAGGACCTGCAGGATTTTATCGGGTCGGTCAAATGGTTTCTTGGTCTTGGACCGCGCCCGCATTATGGCCGCTGGACGTATTGGGAAAAATTCGATTACTTTGCCGTATTTTGGGGTGTTGCGGTGATTGGTTCGACCGGGCTCATGTTGTGGTTTCCTGAATTCTTTACAATCCTGCTTCCGGGCTGGGCGATAAATATTGCTACGATTATTCATTCCGATGAGGCGTTGCTTGCCGTCGGATTTATATTTACCGTTCACTTCTTTAATACTCATTTACGTCCTGAGAAATTTCCGATGGATATCGTGGTATTCACCGGGCGCATGCCGGTGGAAGAATTTAAACGCGACAAACCAGCAGAATATGAAGCTTTGGTCGCCAGCGGAGAACTTGAGAAATATCTGGTGGAACCATATCAACCGATTGTGATCAAGGCAATACGTATATTTGGGTGGGCAGCGCTCACGATCGGTTTCAGTATCGTTCTCTGGATCATTTATGCCATGCTGTTTTCATATCAATAGGTGCAGAAATGGTATTTTGATAAGGGGTTATCGGCTATTTTGCATTAAAAGGGCATTCATTTCTTAGATACTCCAAATAGAAGAGAAAAAACAATGAGAAGAATTCTGCCAAGTTCCTTTTATAATGTGATGTCCTTAAGCGGGGCGTCATTGAGCGGAATCAGTTTAGGGCTGATCGTTTTTCTGTTTGTGCTTGAGTACTTCTCTGAGACGTCGAAACCGTACATGGGCATTATTACGCTGATTATTCTTCCCATGTTTATGACCGCAGGTATTGTTATTATGATTTGGGGGATGTTGCGTGAAATCCGACGCCGAAAAGTAGGCATAACTTCGGAAGGCCATCTGCCCAAAATTGACTTTAATATTCCGCGGCATCGTGCCGCGTTCGCTGTTTTTTCTTTTGGAGCCATACTTTTTCTTGGTTTGTCAGCATTTGGCAGTTACAAAGCATACGAGTTTACGGATTCAGACCAGTTCTGCGGGGAAATGTGCCATACCGTGATGAGCCCTGAATACACGGCCTACCAGTTCTCCCCTCATGCCAAGGTAGGTTGTGCGCAGTGCCATATCGGATCCGGGGCGGAGTGGTTTGTCAAAGCGAAGATTTCGGGCTCTTACCAGGTTTATTCTGTTTTATTTAATAAATATGCGAGACCGATTGAGACGCCGATAGAAAACTTGCGTCCTGCGCAGCAGACTTGCGAACAATGTCACTGGCCAAAACATTTCTTTAGCGAAAAACAACGGGTGCTGACTTATTACCTGTCTGATGAACAGAACACCAAATGGACGCTTAATCTATTGGTTAAAATAGGGGGTGGCAATGCCGACGAAGGGCCGACATCCGGTATCCACTGGCACATGAATATTGCTAACGAGATCACATACGCGCCGTTTGACCGGGAGCGCCAGATAATTCCATGGGTGAAAGTAAAGCACGGAGACGGCAAGGAATCGGTTTATCGCAGTACCGAAGTGAAGATTGATGATGAGGTTTTGAATAAAATTGAAAAACGGAGAATGGATTGTATTGACTGCCACAACAGGCCGACACATATTTACCATCATCCGGCCGCATCGGTTAATCAGGCAATGTCCGTTGGCTGGATAGATCCGTCGCTTCCTTTTATTAAGAACATCACTGTGGAAGCGCTGCAGCATCCGTATGCTACCAGACAGTCTGCGTTTGATAGTATACGGATCGCCATAACCGATTTCTACAGTACTCATAACCCGGACGTGCTTCAGAATAAGAAAGTGCCGGTTGAAAAGGCCATTCGGGAAGTTCAGAAAATATACAGCCGTAATTTTTTCCCTGAGATGAAAGTAAGCTGGGAACATTATCCGGACAACATTGGCCATATGTATGCGTTAGGCTGTTTCCGGTGTCATGATGGGAAACATGTGAACGAAGAAGGTAAAGTTTTATCAAGAGACTGCAATACCTGCCATACGTTATTGGCTCAGGAATTCGAAAAAGGAGACAAACGAATTGCACTGGGCGGAATAGAGTATATTCATCCTGTGGATGTCGGAAATGAGTGGAAACAGAAAAATTGCAGCGAATGCCACAGCAAGAATGACTGATCATCCATGTTCGGGATTACGTTTTATCATGTCAAGACATGACTTATGTCATTGTTTTTTGTTTCAATTTACAGTAATCTGCACTAAGTCTAAGTCATTTCCATTCTGTTCGAGTTATCATTCATAATGATACGTCTTATCTGAACAGTTTCGTAAAATCAAATTGAAGAGGAATATGGAAAAATCCACTGATGTTCCTGTACAACCGGGCAAACGTGATTTTCTCAAGTGGCTCATCGGAAGCGCTACCGCGGCGTGGGTGGTATCTGTTGCTTACCCTATTTTTTCATTTCTGAAGCCCCCAAAGCAGGGCGAAGTAGAGGTCAGCAGCGTAAAAGCCGGGAAACTGTCTGAAATGGCGAAAGACAGCGGCATGATTGTAAAATTCGGCACTAAGCCGGTTATCCTTATTCGCAAGGCTGACGGCGATTTGAAAGCATTTTCAGGCACATGCACTCATCTCGACTGTACGGTACAATATCGCAAAGATTTTGGATCGATCTGGTGCGCGTGCCATAACGGCAAGTACGATCTTAACGGTTCCAATATTTCCGGGCCTCCGCCAAAACCGCTGGATGAGTATAAAGTAATAATTAAAGAAGATGAAATATTTATTTCAAAGGGCACATGAGATCATTATCTAAGAAATTATATGATTGGATTAATGACCGGGTTCATCTGGATGATCTCGTAGAATTTATGGGAAAGAAATACGTCCCGATCAATAGCCATTCGGTTTGGTACTATTTCGGCGGGATTTCGCTTTTTCTTTTTATCATTCAGGTCATTACGGGAATTCTACTTTTACTTTATTATAAAGGAAGTGAAGATCTTGCGTTTGAGAGTATTCACTTTATTATGGCCAAAGTGCAGTTTGGCTGGTTGATCCGATCCATTCACAGCTGGGCCGCTAATTTATTTATTCTGGCAGCGTTTATCCATATGTTCAGTGTTTATTTCACCAAAGCCTATCGAAAACCGCGTGAAATAACGTGGCTGACCGGTATGGTCATGCTGTTGCTCGGGTTCGGTTTTGGATTCAGCGGATACTTACTTCCTTGGAATGAACTTGCTTTTTTTGCAACAAAGGTTGGGACGGACATTGCCGGCGTAGTTCCGGTCATTGGCAAACCGATTCTTGTATTCCTAAGAGGGGGCGAAGACGTTACCGGCGCAACGCTTTCCAGATTTTTTGGCCTTCACGTAGCCGTATTCCCGGGGATTTTTACGGTTTTATTAGCTACCCACTTATTACTCGTTCAGCGGCAGGGCATGAGCGAGCCGCTTGAGTTGGCGAACAATCCGGCGCATGTGCGGAAAACGATGCCCTTCTTCCCAAATTTTCTACTGCGCGATCTTCTATTTTGGCTCATAGTTCTGAATATTCTAGCCATTCTGGCCGTGTTCTTTCCATGGGAACTCGGCAAGAAAGCGGACGCTTTCGCATCCGCCCCGGCGGGTATTAAACCCGAATGGTATTTTTTGTTTATGTTTCAAACGCTGAAGTATATTCCGGCTCACGTGTTATTCATTGACGGAGAAGTCCTTGGCGTTTTGCTCTTTGGGATCGGCGGCCTGTTGTGGATTCTTGTGCCTTTCTGGGATAAGAAAAGTTCCCGGGGTGAAAGGAATCTGATTGTTAACTATTTCGGCATCGGTGTCGTTATCTATATGCTTCTTCTAACGATCTTAGGATGGTTGACATGAAATACGGAACAAAAATTTTAACCGCATTTTTTTTCCTGTCAATTCCTTGTGCAATTGCAGCGTCACCAAAGAATCCTGATCAATGCTTCGTCTGCCATGAAGGTATGGGAGACAAACCGTCATCTCTGTACAAGTCGGACGTTCATAAGTTGAATGGCATTTCCTGTTCCGGCTGTCATGGCGGTGATGCTTCTAAAGAGGATCAGGATGACGCGATGAAAAAAAGTATTGGTTTCATCGGTGTTCCTCACGGCGACGAGATCTCCACATTATGCGGCAGTTGTCATGCCGATTCCGTTAAAATGAGACAGTATAATTCAAAATTGCCGACGCACCAAATGAATCTGCTCGCAGCAAGTGTACATGGAAAGAATGCAATCAAAGGCGGCCAGCATATCGTACAATGCACGACCTGTCATAATTCACACGGTATCGTGTCTGTCAAGAATCCGAAATCTCCTGTTCATCCTCTTCGCGTCACGCAAACTTGTACTCAATGTCACGCCAACGCGGCATACATGCGTCTGTATAATCCGTCGCTTCCCGTCGATCAGCTGGACAAATACCGAACGAGCGTGCACGGGTTGCGTAATGCGCAGGGTGACGCAAAGGCTGCCGTATGTTCCAGTTGTCACAGCGGGCACGATATTCAGCCTGCAGGGAGCGCGAAATCTCACGTCAATGCAGCTAACATTCCGGAAACCTGCGCTAAGTGTCATGCAAGCGCAGACTATATGAAGGAATATAAGATTCCGACGGACCAATATGAAAAATTCACCAAGAGCGTTCACGGCGTCGCGCTGCTGCAGAAGCACGATCTCTCGGCGCCCGCCTGCAATGATTGCCACGGGAATCATGGGGCGGTTCCTCCCGGAGTTGAATCGATTTCAAAGGTTTGCGGATCTTGCCATGCGCTTAATGCGGATCTTTTTTCGGCCAGCCCGCATAAGAAAGCATTTGATGAAAACAAATTTCCGGAATGCGAAACCTGCCACGGAAACCATGGAATCATGACTGCGACGGTGACCATGCTTGGTGTGGATTCCACTGCCGTGTGCAGTAAATGTCATACGGAACAGAAGAGCGTTAAAGGTTATAGAGTTGCTCAGGAAATGAGGCTGCTTATTGACAGTCTCACTAACGATCAGAAAAGGGCGCTTGGTATTGTAGAAGAAGCTGAACAAAAGGGTATGGAGATCGGCGAGGCCAAATTCAAACTGCGCGATGCCCACCAAGCGCGGTTGGAGTCTCGCACGATGGTACATTCATTCAACAAAGAAAAATTTGATGAGGTTATTGCGAAAGGCTTGAATGTAACCTCCTTCGTTGCGCTCGAAGCGCAAAGGGCGGTCGAAGAGTATTTTTTCCGCCGCTGGGGACTTGGAATTGCAACACTCATTATAACAATTCTTGCCGTATCATTGTACGCCTATATCAGGCGTCTCGAGAATAAATAAACAATTTTTCCTCACTATCTTGATCCAGTAATCATACCCTCCAAGAAGGCTGCTACGGTTCAAATCACTACACAATAACAAGTCCGCGTGGATGTGTCCAAGCGGACTTTCTTTATTGCGCAAGCCCGGATGATCCAGTTGAGTGCTAATTGATAATCGTCCGCACCATCAGTCCAGGACAAGTGACACATTGGCGGGTTCATCAACAAAAATGGCATGTTGACGCGTGCCGCCTGATTTGGAGACAGCGTTTTTTGGGCGTAATTCGTCGATTTTTCAGTAGGAAAAACTATTTTATTTTTCTATGGCAAACATGACCAATGTCATTGTTTTTAAAGGCGGAACCGATATATTATTTACATGTATATATACGAACTTAGGTGCATAAATTCGTTCCAATAAGAGGCAGAGGAAACCATGAAAGACAACAAGTCCAACGGGGGTCAAAAGACCTTGATAAAGAAAACGACTCTCCAGCAACATATCATTGAGATTGTCAGCGACTCCGGTGAAGGAGCGCAAAAAACCGGTCAAAGCATGGGCTTGATTTCGGCCAAAATGGGAAATGGAGTTTGGACGGTCGAGATCATTCCTGCTGAAATACAACCGCCTGCACGTTCCAAAGCGGGGGCCTCTGGGATTCGCATTCGTATCGGTTCTAAGAAAGTAACGAATATGGGCGACGAAGCGGATTTGGTAGTTGCAATGAATGAACAGGTTCTGTATGGCCGTATAGATCAGCAAGCCTTTCGTGAAGGAACGATCATTTTACTTGATAACAAATGGGCAAATCATGAGGTCAAGACGATCCAGGTTGAATATGCGGAATCACTCAAAGATCTTAAGTCCAGAGGCTATGAGATTATCGAAATTCCGATCGAACAAGAGTCCATGAAGCACATCGCCGATCCGCGCAAAGGAAAGAATATGTGGGTCTTCGGAATGCTTTGTTTCATTTACTCACGTGATATGGAAAAAGCGGAAGCACAGATCAAACATGTATTCCGTAAGAAAAAACAGGACGTCGTTGATGTGAACTTGAAACTTCTGCGCGCCGGTTTTGATTGGGCAGAGTCTAATCTGCATTTCCAATTTGACATACCAGTGATGCAGACTCAAGAGGAATTTGTAGTGATGAACGGTAATGAGGCGGTCAGCCTCGGAACCATTTCGGCCGGCATAGAACTGTGCGCTATGTATCCTATCACGCCGGCCACATCGGCGTCGCATCACCTCGCGGAATGCTTTCAGAATGCAGGCGGATTGATTCATCAGGCGGAGGACGAAATTGCAGCGATAGGATTTGCCATCGGCGCGTCTTACGCCGGAAAGACGGCCATTACCATTACATCGGGCCCGGGCATGGCATTGAAAACGGAATTCATCGGATTCGCGGTCATGGCGGAAGTGCCGCTGGTGATTGTTAACGTTCAGCGAGGCGGTCCATCCACTGGCCTGCCCACCAAAGTTGAACAGGGTGATTTGTTATATTCTGTTTTCGGACAGCCGGGTGACACCCCCAAAATCGTTCTGGCCGCTGCGACTATCGAAGAGTGTTTCCATTTTGTAATATTGGCGCGCCGATTGGCAGAAGCCTTCAGGATGCCTGTTATTCTTTTGACGGATGCCAATCTTGCGACAGGCGTTCAGCCGTTCCCAAGGCCAAAAATTGATACCGAATGGTTTGCTTCGCCGATTGATCAAAGTCCTTGGAAAGAAGGGACGCCTGCATTTGATTGGGATGAAGAAACCGGGCTCAGCCGCAGGCCTATTCCCGGCCAGAAAGGCGGCATGTATACGCTGACCGGCTTAGCGCACGATCAATGGAGCCATGTGGCTTATGAAGCATCTATTAATCAAATAGGCTGTGACCGTCGAAGCCGTAAACTCGCCTCGTTTTTGCAGTCCCTGAAACCGCCTGAAGTTCACGGAGAACCCGAAGGCGATATTCTCGTTGTTGGTTGGGGCTCAACCCTGGGAGCGATAGAAGAAGCCGTCGACATGATCCGTGAAAAAGGCGGGCGCGTATCATCGTTGCATCTCCGGTTCCTCTCGCCGCTCGAACCCGGCCTGAAAGATATTTTTAAACGATTCAAGAAGATCATAACGGTAGAAATAAATTACTCCGACAATGCGAATGATCCGATGATTACGCGTGAAAATCGCCGGCTTTCACAATTGGCATTTTATCTTAGAGCGCAGACGCTGATCGAAGTGGATTGTTTTTCGAACGTGCACGGACAGCCGTTACGCCCCGGAGCGATCGTGGCCATGCTCGAAAAAGAATTGACGCTTGTTAATGGCGATGAACTGGTTCCGGCTTGAATCCAATTTTGAAATTACATCAGTGGTTTCCCGTAAGGAGGAATTTTTGACGATAGAAGAAATGAAAAACATATAACAAGAAATGAATAACGAAAACTCTTATACATTTTATGGTTTTTGTTTAGTGTTATTCATTGAAATTAAGTTTTACAATATCCTGTACGCTTACTAAAATTATAAATAAGGAGAACTCCCGTGTTTGGATTAAAATCCGATTGTATCCTCGATATTCCCGAGGAATATTACACGCTGGCCGATTACGAAAGCGCGATTGCGCGCTGGTGTCCCGGATGCGGCGACCACGGCATACTTACATCCGTGCAGAGACTCTGCAGTGAAAAACAACTTGCGCCGGAAAACACGGTTTTTGTTTCCGGTATCGGCTGTTCCAGCCGTTTTCCGCATTATATGAAGACGTACGGATTCCACGGCCTTCACGGACGCGCCCTGCCCGTTGCCTGCGGCGTTAAATTCCGCCGGCCCGATCTGCACGTATTCGTTGCAACCGGCGACGGGGACTGCTGTTCCATCGGAACCGCGCACTGGATTCACGCCATCCGCTACAACATGAATATCACCGTTTTACTTCTTGATAATGAGATCTACGGTTTAACGAAAGGGCAGACGTCGCCGACTTCGTCCAAAGGCACTGTTTCAAACACGAATCCACACGGTTCCATACTGCCGCCGATCAATCCCATTCAGACGACCCTTGGCGTCGCCAATGCATCTTTCGTCGCACAGACTGTTGACTGGAATCCTGCACATCTGTATGCCACGATCGAGGCCGGTTTTGAACATCCGGGCTTTTCATTCATACGTATCCTGCAGCGCTGTCCCGTGTTTCAAAAAGAACTATTCCAACCGGTTATTAATAACCCTGATGAGATTACGTTGCTGACGCATAAGAACGGAATTCAAATTGATCCCGCGGTTGCCAAAATGTACAAACACACCGTCGATCATGACCCATCGAATCTGCATGAGGCGCGGGAACTTGCAGAAAATCTTGACCGTCAGGTCATAGGTTTGCTTTATCAGGACAAGACGAAGGAACGGTATGATCTTTACGGCGCGCATAATATGGGAATAACGCCTGAAGAAAAACAAAAAGCTATTAACTTAGAGCTCGATAAATTTGCGGTTTAAGTGTTCTTTGCCGAGAGAGGGATCCGATGACCATCGTAGATAATAAATTTGCAGAACTGGATGAACTGCTTAAGAAAAAGAATGTTCGGCCGCGGGAATCATCCGTTGAAAAAAAAAATACAGCCAGCCTGAAAACTCTGCCAGCCCTGCCTAAAATCAAGTTCGAATCGGACGAAAAGACCGTGACAATGTTTTGGAAAAACCTGCGATCGTTTTATAGAACCGCTCAGGGCGGAGGGATCAATGGCAGTCAACTCTTTCCAGCGCTGCTCAGAGATTATCGTGATATGCTTCATGTCCGTTATGATTATCCTGTCTGGGTTGCGGATGAAGCGGGGATGGAAGACAATGAAATCGCCGTCCAGTCGTTAACCGATCTTCTACGCAATGCCTTGACGGCCTTCGCTCCCGATTCGCAGGATTCAAAAATTCTCAAAGACAATATCGGTAGGTTGGAACTAATTGTTCGTGAATCAATAGATGCAACGGCAACGTCTGTTTTGTTTATCGACGTGATGTGGCCTGCGCTGCAAAAATTGGAAACCCAATTGAAAATCAAAGGGCAGGATGGGAAAACGTTTTCAGAAGATATTCAAAAACTCAAAAGCCGGCTGCCGCAATCGGGGAGGCTCATAAATTTTTCACACGAATCTCCGTATTTGCTTTTGTCAGTCGCCATTCGAGTTCAATTTCATCTATCGCATAAAAAGGCAAAGGATACTGCAGGCGTTCTACGAAATAAATTAGAAGAGCTGCTCCGCATAGAAAATCAAAAAAAACCTGACGCGAATGCCCCGGAGACGCTTAAAGATTCATACGGTTACGGCGCGTCCTTTATCAATTTTGATAAATTTTCTAGTATTATACCGGAATCGTCGTCGGAGATGATGACGCCGCAAAGAATGACTCGAATTGAGAGCATTGTTGCAATTCTTCGTAATATAGATTCTTATTTCAAGTATGATGCTGTAGCCGTTATCGCAGAAAACCTCAGCGGATCGATTGCAGGAGACTGGTCGGACCTGTTTCCGCATTCCAACGTTCTTATTGCGGACAAACGCATCATTGGCTCTGAGGCGCAAAATGCTTTTGAGACGCACATGAAGTCAATGTCGGAATGGCTGAGCGCTATTCGTATTGCGCGGCTTGAAGTTGAAGGAAAATACATTCCGGACATTCACGATGCGTATTTTTCAAATTTTGACTGGCGCGCTTTTACCGAAGATGAAATGGCAGACTGCCCGCCGGTTCTATTGATCACGACGGTGAATGAATTGATGCTGCACAACCTGACGGAATTTTCCAGACTGCTCGCATCCCACAAACCCATTAAGACCATTGTGATCAAGTCGGATGCGGAGGTTGTCCACTCCGCAAAATCGATGGCCCAGGGCTATTTTTCTTTTCCGCAGGAATTGGGCGCATTGGCTGTATCGCACCGAAACGCGTACGTTGTGCAATCGACTTCTATTCATCCTAAAGACTTATACGAAGGATATTTGAAGGGCATGTCGGGCTTATCTCCCGCCTTGTTCTATATTTTGTCGCCCAAAGATGAACCGGGCCGAAGCACGTATGCATGGGCGGGAGCTGCCGTGGAAAGCAGGGCATTCCCGGGATTTACTTATGATCAGCGACGCGGGGTTCAATGGGGAAGCCGGTTCAATGTTGAAAAGAATCCGCAAGCCGATCAGGACTGGCCGATGTACGAACTCAGTTCAACCGATGAAAAAGATCAGAAATTCGTAATGAACATACCGTTTACTTTTGCCGATTTTGCTTCACAGGATGCGTTCTTTGCTGAGCACTTTTTTGATATACCGCCGCAGTACTGGTCAGATGATCTGGTTTTGTTTGCGGATTACCTAAAAATGGAACCAACGGAAGCTTATTCGAAAATTCCGTTTATTTGGATGGTGGATCAGCAGAACATGCTGCATAAGGTTGCCACGACGCATTTTCTGATATTGTACGGACAGGAACGTTTGGATTTTTGGCACTTTATACAGGAATTCGGAGGGATCAACAGCTATCATGTTGATCGTGCTGTTGAAAAAGCACGTCAAATGTTACTCGAAGAAAAAGCGAAAGAGATCGCAGCGTTGCGTGAAGCGCATGACACCGAGATAGAACAAGTTAAACAATCCACCGCCCGTGAAGCGATGGAAAAATTATCGGCGATTCTTTTGGAATTAGATACGTTGGACGTTAAGCCTGCCCCAAGAAAAACGTCGCCGGTTGAGGTTACTGAGCCTGTCGCACAAAAAACTTTTGAGCCGCAATCGCCGGAAGCAGTCAAAGAGGAAGAAACGGTTTCCACGGAACCTTGGCTGGATACTATCAGATGCACCAGTTGTAATGAATGCATCAACGTAAATCCTAATCTTTTCAAATATAACGGAAGCAAGCAGGCGTATATCGCCGATGCAAGGAGCGGAACCTACGCGCAAATGGTCAAGGCAGCTGAAAAGTGTCCTGCAAAATGTATTCACCCGGGCATGCCATTGAATTCGGATGAGGAAGGGTTAGACGAATTAATCAAACGTGCGGCGGTTTTTAACTGATCGGGAAGTCAGGACGATCGTGATATCACAAATCATTACAGCAGTTATCATCATGGTGGGGTTGGGGCTTTTTTTTGCCGCGCTCCTCGCAGTGGCCTACAAAAAACTCCGGGTTTATGAAGATCCAAGAATCGATCAGGTTGAATCCATGCTGCCTGGATCTAACTGCGGCGCCTGCGGCAAACCGGGGTGCCATGCCTTTGCAGAAAGTCTGATCAACGGCGAAAATAAGCCTGGAAAATGTTCTGTCAGTTCGCCGGCTGGAGTTGAAACCATCGCAGGTTTTCTCGGAGTGAATGCAGGTTTTGAAGAGAAACGTGTGGCGCGTTTACTATGTGCGGGTGGAAAACAAGAAAGCCATAATCAGGCCGATTACGCAGGGCAGAGAACCTGCCGCGGAGTCTCGATGGTGACCGGCGGAAATAAAGACTGCGTCTGGGGCTGCCTGGGACTTGCCGATTGCGCGCGAGTGTGCGAATTCAACGCGATCACGATGAACGACGACGGATTGCCGGTAGTGGATATTAATTTGTGTACGGCCTGCAACGATTGCGTGGATGTTTGTCCCAAACAGCTTTTTACGATCATGCCGATCAGTTACAATCTCATCGTTCAATGCCGGTCGTTACTGGAAGGCGACGCCGCGCTTGAGCGATGTTCGGTAGCATGCAATGCCTGCACGCGGTGCGTTGCCGATGCGGAACCCGGCCTGATTGAAATGAAAAATAATCTTGCGGTGATCGATTATAGTAAAAATGAATTAGCTTCTCCGCAAGCGACGCGGCGATGTCCGACCAATGCGATCGTATGGATCGAAGGTATGCAGTTTAAGAAGAAATCCAGAGCAAGCCTGCCCGTCGGAAGAGTAGAAGTTTTACCTGAGGAAGAAATCTAATGAATCAGCGCGATCCCCATACCATGTATCTTGGAAAAAAAACAACCTTGACGGGAGCGTCGGCTATACAAATACTGGAATCGGCGATCTGCGAAGGCACGACTGATTTACCAACCGGAGTAACTCGAAATATTTTCGGACGGCCTTTGATTGGACAGCAGGAGCATTCACAAGGCGCCGCATTTGTTATGGGTCTATCGTCCGCCGGCCTGCGCGCCAATGTAGTAATGCATGGAAAAGAGATTCTTCGAGAAGAAGAATCTTTATCTGAATCTGTGCATCGTCACCTCGCGTATGTGATTCACCACTATACGGAGAATTTCAATCCCTGTAGCCGATCTCACAATACCGACCATCGTCATTTCCATGCCGCGTCCGATTCGGGCTGTATTCAGTTTTTCGCATCCAATGTTCAGGAAGCGATTGACATGACTATTCTCGGACACAAACTAGCTGAGCTGTCACTCTGCCCGGTTATGGTTGCTATGGATAATGTACAGTCATCAATGGAACAGGTAACACTGCCGGATCAGAAAATATTGAAAGAATTCCTCGGCCAGAGTGACGACTTTATTGAGTCTCCGACACCGGCGCAGAAAATGATATTTGGGAAGTCGCGGCGACGGATTCCGAACTGGTTTCACTTTGATTTTCCAACGATCCAGGGAATGGATAAAACGGGACAAGCCCAGACATTTGAATTGGCGGCGCAACAAGCCTACTTTGGCTCTCATGCGGCGCCTATTGCCTATCAACTGTTTAGGGAATTTACCAAGTTAACCGGCCGCGACTATTCGCCCATTGCATCCTACAAAACCGACGATGCCGATTATGTCATCATCATTCAAGGTTCCGCTTACCATCGAATTGCTTCGGTTGTAGATCACCTTCGTTCAAAGAAGATTAAAGCAGGCGCTCTCCATCTGCGCATGGTTCGTCCCTTTCCCGGCAAAGAAGTATGTGAAATTCTAACGGGTAAGAAGGGTGTGGCGATATTAGAACGAGTGACGCAGCCTTTAGATTCCGATCCTCCGATTTACCGTGACATGGTTTCGGCATTGGATAAAGCCTCGCAAAATAGTGGAAAGAAAAAAAAACCGGTATTTCCAAACTTCCCTGCAATAAGCGATCGTGAAAAGCCGATCTTATATTCCGGCCAGTATGGAACCGGCGAAACATCGCTAAACTTTGCTGACGTGATTCGCGTTTTTGAAAATATGATTGACGGAGGACAACGCCGATTTTTTGCTGACATTGACTTTACGCGAACATCATCGCAGTATCCAAAACAGCAGATATTATTACAGAATATAAATCGTGATTATCCCGAAACGCTGAGCTTGTCGCTCACACGGGATTTGACGGAAACGAAGGATTTGTCCGTATCCAACACGAAAAAAACGGAGTCATCGGAATTGCCGCTTTCCTTGCGGCAATATGAAGATCACGGGCCACCGTATTCACGCATTTCACAATTTTACGATCGTACAGGTGTTTTCCACGAAGCGGGTAATACCCGGGAATTGGTGGCCGATCCATTTCAAAGCGTTCCGGTTATACCGGCGGCAACGGCTAATTTTATTCGCAACGGAATCTCGAGAGAAATGGTTCCGGAATTTATACCATCCAAATGTACCGGTTGCGGACAATGTTTCGTCTATTGTCCGGAATCGTCAATTCCGCCGATCGTGATCTCAGCAGAATCTTTCATTAAATCTGCAGTAGATCAGGCTCAGGCCAAGGGACTGTCCATGACGTTATGGACGCCGCCGGTAATAAAGAATTTTGCCAAACTTGTGAATCATGCTTTGTCCTCACCGCAGGAAAACATGACGGCGCTTGGCGGAATATTGCCGGATATTTGTAAAAAAGTCGCCGCTCAAATGAAAATGGAGGGCGAGCGACTGCAAATGTTGACGGATCAATTCCATGCGATGACGCCTTCGCTGAATTCGTTTCCAGTTGCGATTACAAAAACGTTCTTCACCGATTCTGAAAAACAGGCGAAGGGCAGCGGCGGTCTTTTTTCCGTTGTCGTAAATCCGCAATCTTGTACCGGATGCGGCATCTGCGCCGACGTATGCCCGGAAAGCGCGTTGATCATGAATGTGCAGAACCAGGAGCGTTCAGTGCAACTGCAATCGCAGTTCCGGATATGGGAGCAATTACCCGATACGCCTGCGGATATTATTCAGAAAATGGTTCAAGACGAATCCTACGACCCGTTCGCAGCCATTCTGCTGAGTAGAAATTATTATATGTCTATGGCGGGCGGTCTCAACCCGGGGAAAAGTTCGTCTGAAAAAATGATGACGCATCTGGTGGCCGCCGTAACGGAATCGCTGACGCAATCGACCGCGAATAAATGGATCAGAGAAATCGAACAACGAATCCAGTCGTTATCTGAAAAAATTCAGAACAAGTTACGTGAGGCTCTCCCAACGAATAATTTTGATGCTTTAATGAGCAGTTTCAAAGGAAGTGAAAATGCGCGAGTATCCCTTGATGCGGTTCTTATGAAACTGAGTGAAACACAACGATTTGGTATCGTCGAAACCGCATGGATGGAGCGTATGGTTACGTTGATCAACGATCTTAAGACGCTGATATGGACATTGTCTAAAGGCCCGACCGGCGTCGGCCGCTCGCGATTCGGAACCGTTTTGTCCTCAGTGCGCACGATGGAATGGGCCAAACAATTTCCTTATAACGCGTTTACTTCTCCGGTGATCATTTACGATAATTCAGATTCCATGGATTTTGTACATGGATTATGTTTTGGGCACCTACGGCAGATGATGGATAATGTCAAGATTCTGCGCCGCGCGGATCTGGAAATGCAAAATGAATACGATCCGGTAGTGCATGACGAGCGAATGGCTAATTTGACTTGGAGCGAATTGACGCAAAATGAAAAAGCCTTCATTCCGCCGATCTTCGTTATAGCCGATTACAAAATGATGTCAGACGTAAACGCGCCATCGCTTCTCGGACTATTGTCATCGGATTTTCCAATCAAAATATTTCTGTTTGATTCTGTATCGGGTAATGCTGAATACTGGCGCGGGCGAATGGCCATTACCATGTCGGTGTTGTCTTCGCGAAATGTGTTTTTCCTTCAGTCATCGATGGCAAAGCCGGACCATTTATTCAAAGGCCTGGTGGACGGTCTGCGACACTCGACTCCTGGCTTTTTTCACATATTAACTCCGAATTTTGATTGTTCTGAAAATGGTTTTCAGCTCGCGCTTCGATCGCGCGCATTTCCTTTGCTTCGGTTTGTTCCATCATCTCAGAAAACTACTTTTGCAACAGCATTTGACATGAGCGCAAATCCGGAGTCGTATGAAGATTTTACATCGCTACAGTATGAACAAGAAAACCCCACCGGCAATCAATCGGTTAAATATGCATTGACGTTTGCCGATTGGGCGTTTCACCTGCCGCAACTGAAAAACCATTTTACATTAATGGACGCTGCAAACCGCCAGGGTGTTGCTGTTTGTGAATACATCGCATTGACCGCCGAAGTGCGTTCCGACAAAATTCCTTTTATAGTAACAGTAAGCGAACAAAATAGTTTGGAAAAATATGCCGTGTCTGAAACGATAGTTAAAGCCGTAGAGGCGGCAAACTTCTCGTGGGCAACGTTGCAAGAGATAGCGGGCATGCTGACGCCGTATCCGCAGAAACTGAAAGAGCGAATCGAAGAGGAGTGGTCGGTGAAGCACGCTGCGGCGATGGAACAATTAAAAGCGGAATATGATGAAAAACTGCTGCAGCAAGAAAACGCTCAACTGGAACAGATCAAGCAAAAATTAGCAGATAAACTCGTTGCTCTGTCCGGGTATGGGCATAAATAGATGTTGTGGAATCACGCTCGTAGGTATCTCCGTGATAGCGGTTTATGAGTAAATGATAAGTATATTATGAATGATAACAGTTCGACATCACGTCTGAGTTTTCGTCACGGAGTTCACCCGGAAGAATTCAAAGAACTTACGGCGAATTTACCCGTCGAACGAATCCCGTTTGTTGAAGACTATGTAATACCTCTGTCTCAACATGCCGGCGCGCCTTCCATACCGCTCGTTCAGAAAGGTCAACGAGTCAAGCGGGGCGAAATCATTGCAAAAGCCGCAAGTTTCGTTTCCGTGGCACAACACGCACCTGTGACCGGAACGGTAACGGCCATCGAATTGGCCGAGCATCCCAACGGACTATTAGTCACTGCCATAAAGATCAAAGCCGATCCGTTTTCTGCACAGACGGTTGAAATGACAAAGCCGAAACCGTGGCAGGAAATGAGTTTGAAGGAGTTTATCGAGGCCGTGCAGACCGCAGGCCTGGTCGGATTGGGCGGAGCAGGGTTTCCTGCGCACGTAAAATTTTCCATCCCCGAAGGTAAGCGCTGCCGATACATAATCGCTAACGGATGTGAATGTGAACCCTTCCTAACTTCCGATCACAGGATCATGGTCGAGTTTGCGGTGGAGTTGGTTCATGGCCTGACCATTTTGAGAAAATTTATTCCTGCCGAAAAGATATACATCGGCATTGAGAGCAATAAGCCCGATGCCATTAAAATTCTTAATGACGAAATCAAGAAGCAGAATACCGATTTCGAAGTGATTCCGCTAAAGGTAAAATATCCTCAAGGCGCGGAGAAAATGCTGATCAAGGCAGTATTGAATAAAGAAGTTCCATCCGGGAAATTACCTATCGACGTTGAAACTCTCGTATCCAATGTCGGCACGCTGGTCGCGCTTGACCAATATTTTTCAGGAGTCATGCCGTTGATAGAACGCGTCGTGACTGTTACGGGAACGGCCATTCGACGTCCGGCGAACCTGATGGTTCCGGTCGGAACCCCGATCCGGCATTTGATCGAATGGTGCGGCGGCGTTATGGACGAAGCAGTGCGAATTCTTCTGGGTGGGCCGATGATGGGCGTTGCGCAGAAAACGCTGGATGTTCCGGTGACCAAAGGCAT
>JAEUSK010000055.1 GCA_016787925.1 bacterium
GCCATTCAGCAGATCAAACAGACCCACGGGGATATGATCACCGTTTCCGATGAAGAAATTCTTGAAGCCATGAAAACTACCGCGCGTCTTGGAGGAGTTTTTGGCGAACCGGCCGGCGTCACGGCCTCTGCCGGATTAAAACGCGCGTTGGAAAAGAAAATTATAAAACCGAATGAAACTGCATTAGTTATGGTAACCGGAAACGGGTTAAAAGATATTCAATCAGCCAGGCAAGCGGCCGGAGATCCGATCAGTCTTGCGCCGACGATCGAAGCGTTAACATCAGTTATTGCAGCTTCGCAGGTTTAGATAATATATGAATTCATCTCCCGCAGATATCACAGATTTGCGCAGATATTTTCTCTGCGTACATTAGCGGTATCCACGGGAAAATTAAGTGAGCTGAGTTGTGACAAAAATACTAATAAAAAACACTACGGCGGTTAACCTATTTCCAGGTTCTATAGAAATGATCGACCTGCGAATCAGTAACGGTTTTATTTCAGAAAAGGGAAAAAATCTCTTGCCGCATCCGGGCGAAGAAGTTTTTGATTTGAAAGGAAAAATCGTCTTACCGGGAATGGTAAATGCACATACCCATTTGTATTCTTCTCTTTCCCGTGGCATGCCGATGCCGAAAACGCCTCCTAGAAATTTTCTTGAGGTCTTGAAAAAAATCTGGTGGAAACTGGACCGTGCGCTGGATGAAGAAACGATATACTACAGCGCGCTAATTGGGGCAATTGAGGCTGTCCAGTGCGGTACGACAACCATGATTGATCATCACGCATCGCCGAATGCCATCAGAGGTTCGCTCGATATCATTAAAGAAGCAATGGCCAAGGTTGGGCTCCGCGGCGTGTTATGCTATGAAGTCACGGACCGCGGCGGAAAGAAGCAACGCGATGAGGGCATAGCTGAGAACGAAAGCTTCATCCACACCAACAGTAAAAATACACATTTTCGCGGACTCGTCGGCGCTCACGCATCATTCACGCTGAATGATGAATCGTTGTTACTGTGCGCGGAATTAGCGAAAGCGTACAGAACCGGCGTTCATATTCATGTAGCGGAAGATCTGTGCGACGTCTCCGACGCAAAAAAGAAATACGGATGCAGTATCATTGAGAGACTGTCCAAGAAAAATATCATTTCGAAGAAATCGATTCTTGCCCATTGCATCCATCTTTCTCAGAAAGATTATACTAAGCTCAATAAGTCTCAAGCTTGGCTTGCGAACAATCCGCGGTCGAATATGAATAATAAAGTAGGCGTTGCGCCAATCCACCAATTTAAGAACCGCGGAATGATCGGGACGGACGGTTTTCCTTCGGACATGATCGAGGAAGCGAAAATCGCTTTTTTCAAGCGTCAGGATTCACAGCAAAAACAGAAAATCGATTTTGCCCAACTCATTTCCGGCGGACAGCGATGTATTTCTGAGATTTTCGATTCGCCGTTTGGAACTCTGGACAAGAACTCGAATGCCGATCTCATTGTATCAGATTACATAGCGCCGACGCCCATGTCGAAAGAGAATTTGCTTGGACATTATTTATTCGGAATGCGTTCAGCAAACATAGAGTCCGTAATGGTTGGAGGGAAATGGGTGATGAAAAACCGCGTGATCTCCGGTGTCGATGTCGAAAATATTTATTCAACGGCTGCACAAAAATCAAAAAAAATGTGGATCAAAATGATGGAGACGGTCCCATGAAACACCGTGGAGAGGATAACACCTAATGGCAGAACTCGTACCCATTCCATTCAAGACGCTTTTGCGAAGAATGTATTACGAATACACAAAGGCGCAAACGATCTTCGATCTGCCGTTGCGGAAATTCTACGCTCCAACAGCCGATGAAAATCTTGCTGTAACCTCTTGCGGAAATCCAGCCGCCAATCCCGTCGGCCCCGCCGCCGGGCCTCACACACAACTCACTCAGAATATCGCTCTTGCATGGCTGGCCGGTTCAAGAATTATCGAATTGAAAACCGTCCAGATCAAAGACCAGCTTGACATCACGCGCCCATGCATTGACATGGCGACGATCGGTTACAATACGGAATGGTCGCAGGAATTGCGCCTTGATGAATCTGCGAAAGAATATGTCAAGGCGGTCATGACGGTCGAGATTTTGAAACACTGGTTATTTCTAGATGCGCCGGGTTCACAATACCGTTCATCGCAATTCAATACCATCTTTGATGTGAGCGTCGGCTATGACCTTGCCGGAATTCAGTCGCCGCAGATTCGTTCATGGCTCAACGGAATGAAAGATGCGTCAGTCCTTATTGAGGAATTTAGAAATGAAATTCCGGATGAGTTCAAGCAGTACCGCGACCTGCCATTCCAGAAAAAGATATCGGACAGCATCACGCTTTCGACATTTCACGGAACACCGGCCGATGAGATCGAACGTATTTGCGAATTTCTTCTAGGCGAAATGGGATTTCATGTTGTTATTAAAATGAATCCCCCGATGCTCGGCCGGGCCCGTCTTGAACATTTACTGCATGAAAAACTCGGTTATACGAATGTTTCCGTAAATCCCAAAGCGTATGAACTGAATATTCCATTTAAAGATGCCGTTGCCGTAGTGAAGCGGCTGGAGAATATCGGTAAGAAAAACGGAAAAACTGTGGGTGTGAAATTCGGCAATACACTCGAAGTATTGAATCAAGGAAAATTCCTTAAAGACAAAGTACAATATCTTTCGGGTCAGCCGCTGCACATCCTGCATCTTTCACTTGTGAATGACTGGCGAAAAGAATTTGGCGCCGATTTCCCGATTTCTTTTTCAGCAGGAGTTGATGCTAATAATTTTGCGGATTGCGTTTCGATAGGGCTTGTTCCGGTAACGGCCTGCTCGGATCTGCTGCGTCCCGGCGGTTACGGAAGATTGCCGAATTATTTGACGAATCTTGAGAAATCGATGAAATCACTTGGAGCGAAGTCTGTTGACGAATTCATAGTTTTGACCGCAAAACAATCCGGCTGTTCGGAAGTCACCAGGCCATCTTCCGTTCTTCACAACACGGAACGGTTATTGGAAAAAAGTATATCGAATCCGCGATATCATTTTTCTGCAAACAACAAATTACCGAAAAAAATTGGCAGCAGTTTACATTTGTTCGATTGCATCAATTGCGACAAATGTATTCCGGTCTGTCCTAACGATGCCAATTTTTATTTTGAGATCGATCCGATTGAAATTGTTTATGCCAATGTTGAAATAACGGCGCAGGGGTGGAAAAAGATCACCGGAGGATCGTTGGCGATAAAGGAAAAGCATCAGATCGGAAATTATGCGGATGCGTGCAATGAGTGCGGTAATTGTGACGTGTTTTGTCCGGAAGACGGCGGCCCTTATATTGAGAAGCCGAGATTTTTCGGTTCACCGGAAGCGTACAAAAAATGGAATACACTCAGCGGATTTGTTTTGCAATCCGATAAAAACAGAGTTACTCTTTTCGGACGATTTAAAGATCAGGAATATGAATTGCATCGCGATAAAAAAGGCAGTAATACGGTTTTCAAGAATCATTCAGTTCAAGTGACACTAAAATCAGAGACTAACGAGGTGGTTGATGCATCGGGTGCCGCTAATGCAGTAATGGATCTGCGGTATTATTTTGTAATGAATGCCTTGTTGAAGGGAATTTTGAATACAGACCGCGTTCATTTTGTGAACGCAGGAATAGTGAGTTAAGAATTAAAATTCATCGCCCGCAGATATCGCAGATTTACGCAGAGATTTTATCTGCGAACATTTGAGTTATTTGCGGGAAAAACCATATTACATGAATAGATTCAAATTATGAATACCTTAAAATTTACTTTGAACGAGAAAGAATTTGAGGCCAATCTCGACGACGGCACTTCATTAATGGATGTTTTGCGCGAACAGGCTGGTTTGATTTCGCCTAAGAACGGCTGTGCACCCCAAGGTTCTTGCGGCTGCTGCACCGTGATTGTTGACGGCAAAGCGGTATCTTCCTGCGCGGTTCCGGCAAAGAACGTTCAAGGGAAAAGCGTTCTAACATTAGAAGGGTTCACAGAAAAAGAGCGGGATGTTTTTGCACGGGCCTTCACGATTTCAGCCGGATCGCAATGCGGATTTTGTACTCCAGGAATTGTTGTTCGGGCGAAAAGCCTTATTCAGAAAAACCCAACCCCGACGCGCGAGGAGATCGCAGCTTCATTGAACAATCACATTTGCCGTTGCACAGGATTTGTCAAGATTGTTGACGCGATCGATTTGGCTGCAAAAGCGTTGAACGGCCAACCGTTACCGCAGGCGGATTATTCCGGCAAGATCGGATCAAGCCTTCCGCGCATGGACGGCGAAAAATTTGCCCTGGGCGAGCGCCCGTATATCGACGATATTACCATGCCCGGAATGCAGTACGCCGCATTTCTTTTTTCGCCTCATCCCCGGATCAAAGTTGAAAAGATCGACTCTTCGGCAGCGGAGCGACTTGCCGGAGTTACGCGCATCGTAACGGCAAAGGACGTTGTCGGAGAGCGCAAACAGGGAACCATTTACAAGGACTGGCCATTATTTATTGCCGAAGGGGAAATTACGCATTGTATCGGCGATATTCTCGCCGCGGTTGTTGCGAACGATGTACGAACGGCGCGCAAAGGCGTTGAACAGATAAAACTTAAGTACGAAATTCTACCGGGTATTTTTGATCCCGAAGAAGCATTGAAACCTGGTTCGGTGCAGGTTCATGCAGATCACGCCAATCTCTTATCGGACTCCGTCATCAAACGCGGCGATGTGGATTCTGCGTTGAAGGCATCTGCATTTGTGGAAACGAAAACCTTTGAAACGCAGATGATCGAGCATGCATTTCTTGAGCCGGAAAGTTCAATTGCATTTCTCAAAGATGGAATCATAGAAGTGCTTAGCCAGGGGCAAGGAGTGTTTGATGATAGAAAACAAATTGCGTCATTTTTGAATTTACCGGAAGAAAAAGTGAATGTAACGCTGATCACCAACGGCGGCGCTTTCGGCGGA
>JAEUSK010000116.1 GCA_016787925.1 bacterium
CGTTGGAACTGCCTCCGATGCGGCCATTGCGATGGAACTGGGTTGTGACGGCATACTAATGAATACCGCTATCGCCGGCGCTAAAGACCCTATCAAAATGGCGCGTGCTATGAGAATGGCAGTAGAGTCCGGGCGCCTGGCTTTTGAAGCCGGCCGTATTCCAAAGAAACTTTACGCAACCGCCTCAAGTCCGATCGAAGGCGTGATAGGGAAATAAGGATATTAATTCGCATGATACAGCCTATTGTCATAAAAATCCATCAGCACGCGGAACGTACGGATGTGACGATGCTCGAGCTTCACGGACAATTGGATTCTGTCTCCGCAGGGCAGGTGGAAAAAACGCTCGATGAACTTGTTGAAAAAAAAATGTACCGTATTGTGATTGATCTCCACGACGTTAATTATGTCAGCAGCGCAGGGTGGGGCATATTTCTCGGCATCCTGAAAGAAGTCAAAAGCAGCAATGGCGATATTAAATTGGCGGGCTTGACCGACGAAGTAAACGACGTATTTCAATTACTTGAATTAGACAATTTTCTTCCTACCTACAAGACCAGCAAGGAAGCGATACTTTCCTTCAAATAAGCGGTTGGCCAACTTTCAATTGGCGATCCCGATCATGGCCTCTTGCTTTTACATGACAAATGCTGTATAATTAATTAGATGGCTATAATATCCAACCTAACAAGGTTGAATGTCGATGAAAGTAAAGTTCTGGGGAGTGCGCGGTTCATACCCGGTTCCGGGAATTTCAACAAACAAATACGGGGGCAATACGCCTTGTATTGAAGTTCGGTTGAATAACGGACAACTAATTATCATTGACGCAGGAACAGGTATTCGGATGCTCGGGCAGGAACTGATAAATAATGGATTTGGTTCCGGGAAAGGCCGCGCGGATATTCTGATTTCGCACACTCATTGGGATCACATTCAGGGATTTCCTTTTTTTAAACCGCTTTTTATAGATGGAAATCAGTTTACCATTCATGCCCGTCCGAGTAATCATTTACATCTTAAAGAGATCATTTCGTATCAAAACAAAGATTGTTACCTGCCTATACCGTTTAATGCCGTGAAGGCTAATTTAGATTTTGTGGAAATTGATGCTGATCAAAAATTTAGGATCGGCGATGCGGTTGTCAAAACCTTCAAACTCAATCATCCGAATATTGCCATCGGTTACCGTATCGAAGCGGACGGAAAAGTATTTGCAGTCGTATCCGATACAGCGCCATTCGAAAACGTACTAATCGGCGAACAATTCATTCCCAAGCCACCGTCAACGTTGACTGAGGAGGAAGAGCGAACATTGGGCGAACTCCAATTCAAACTTAACAGCGTGCTTGAGGACGTCGATTTTATGGTCTACGATACTTTCTTCCAGGTTAACGAATACGTGAAGAATCCGCATTGGGGACACAGCACGCCGGAGCATGGAATCGACCTTTGTTTAGAAAGCGGCGTTCCGCGGATGGCGTTATTCCATCATGCGCCGGGCAATACGGATGAGATATTGGACGGCATGCAAAATTATTATCGCCTGAAATCAAAAGAAACCCATGTTGAAGTTATCGTAGCACGGGAGGGTGAAGAAATCATTCTGTAACACATGCGTTGAGCATTAATCGGTATAACTTCTGTAATTTATGGAAATTACTTTTTATGGCGTGCGTGGAACGGTGGCAGTGCCCGGTCCGGAAACGAATGAATTCGGCGGCAACACGCCGTGCGTTCATATCAGAACAAAGAAAGAATACAATATAATAATTGACGCCGGAACAGGTATTTGCGGATTGTCCCGAAAACTTCTGGCAACGCCGTTGGGAAAAGGGCAAGGTGAAATTTCCATTCTGCTGAGCCATACTCATCTCGATCATATTCAGGGATTTCCTTTTTTTATTCCTGTGTTTATTCCGGGTAATAGGATTCAAGTTTACGGCAGTCATCCCGAAGAATCCGACCTCAAAACTATTTTAGACGGGCAGCTCCAGGCATCATTTTCTCCTATCTATGGCATGTCTAATTTTGCAGCTACGCTTGATATCAAAGAACTCGATGCCCAGCCACTATCCATCGACGGCACAACGGTTACGCACAGCATGATGCCCCATCGCGGCATTAAATCTACAGCATATAGAATTGAAGAAGACGGTAAGGCGCTGGTGTACATGTCGGATGTCGAGCATGAAGGCGGGCATGCCGGCGAGAATGCAGTGCAGTTCGCTCAAAGTGCGCAAATACTCATTCACGACACGCATTTTACCGCCGAGGATTACGCAAAGTCGCGCGGTTCCGGTCACAGCAGTATCGAGACGGCAATTGAATTGGCCAAGCGAGCGAATGTAAGACAGCTTGTGATGTTCCACTATTCACCCGATTACAGCGATGACGTGATTCGAGAGATTTATCGCCGGTATAACGATCAATCCGGCCTGACCCTTATTCCCGCGCAGGAGGGACTTAAACTAATCCTTTAGTTATCTCTACCAATTGGAGAACATGAAAGTTATGGAAGATGCCGCCAAAATGGATATCTTAAAATCTTCTGCGCTTTTTAAGAACTTGTCCCAGGAACAGATCCAAACTATCGCCCCAAAATTCGAATCGAAAAGATTCCAGCCCGGTGAAATCATATTTGACGACGGCAGTTCCCAAACCGACGGCATGTATATCATTGCAGAAGGTTCAATCAAGATTTTTAAAAATCTACCCGGCGACGAAGCGCGTCAACAGGCGATTGCCGTGTTGCCGGCCGGCAGTTTTTTCGGAGAAATGGCTCTGCTGGATGAAGAAACCCGATCCGCCGGGGCCGTTGCTCTTGATGAGTGCGAGTTGATGTTCTTGTCAAAGGAATCTTTTAATGGTATTATCGGACAAGATCTGGAAATGGCACATGAGATTCTGACGCGTATTTCCAAAGTGATGAGCAAACGGCTGCGCGATACGAACAACCTTTTCAGGGAAGTTGTCAGCTGGGGATACCGCGCGAGAAAAGAAGTGCGCGACCTGAAATCCAACTTTTTGTCGACCATATCGCATGAACTTCGAACGCCCATTCATTCCATCCAGGGGTTTAGTTCGCTTATGCGGGACTCAGGCAATGTGGACGAAGGTACGAAGCAGAAGTTTATTGAAGTAATTCTTACTGAAAGTAAGCGGTTAGCAGATCTGATCAACGATCTCATCTCGTTGGCGGAAATCGAATACGGGGCCATTGTTCTGGAACGAAAACAGACGGATCTTGCTGCATTGATTGAGAAGGCGCTGGAACGTTATAATCCGGAAGCGGAGGAGAAGAAACTAGTTTTCCAGCTCCTCATACCCGCCAACCTTCCTGCCGTGATGGTCGACGGCAATAGATTATTACAGAGCATTGAACATTTGGTAGAAAATGCTATAAAGTTTACACCGTATAACGGCGAGATAAAGATCGAAGTTGC
>JAEUSK010000127.1 GCA_016787925.1 bacterium
AGTCTGTGTTTTTTCTCTTTGATCTGTGTCATTTTACGTTTCTTACACTTGCACGCAAGCTAAAGCTTGCGGCTACCATACGTGGACTCAAAGATTACTGCTTACTAATTTCTGAAACCGCTTATTGCCGCGCAGTGAGACGAAGGCCGGGTCGGTCTTTAACCAAATTGTGGAAGTTTCTGAAGGAATGGATAGGAGCCGCTCAAGTTCGTTCACGGCTTTATCTTGTTCGCCCGTCATGGCATAGATTCTGGCAAGATCGTAAAGGCGAAACGCACCGCGCCAGGCTTCTTTTTCTACAGGCAGTAATTCAACTCCTCGCAGGCCGGCATGTATAGCGTTTTCCTTTTGACTCAATCCGGCAAGCGCTATACCGAGCGAACTGAAGGCACGTTCATCGTACGGATTAGTTTTCAGGTGCTGTTCAATGAAAATCCTGGCCGTGTCAAACCATATCGCCGCGATTTGTTCATTACCGCGCAAGGTTTCTAACTGCGCGTGAAGCAAAGATGTCGGATAAAATTGAAATTGATCGCTGAGTCCTCCGGAAGACGGCATCAGTTTCAACGCGTCTTCCGCGCCTTTGAAGTTACCTTGCGATAATTCGACAACAAACGTCAGGTAATTAAGATAATCCGTTTCTCCTCCGACTTTTCCCAAATGTTTCCCGTCTTCAATGATATTTCGAGCGCCGGGCAAATCAGATTTCCACAAAAGCAGGCTTTTGGCTTTTTCATAGTAAACGTCGATATTATCAGGAGACAGCAGAATCGCTTTGGCGTAATATGTGTCCGCTTCCTCGTAATCCCGTGTCAGCGTCAACGTTTCGCCTAACTGACGAACTATCTCCGCTACGCGCGGGTTGCCGGCGATCGATCGTTTGAAGGCTTCAACGGACTCTTTCATTTTTCCCTGACGGCGAAGAACGGCCGCAACACCGTAGTCTACATCAGGATTATTAGGGCGGTATTTCAAGGCAAGTGAGAACTGTTCCAGCGCATTCTCATAGTCCAGTTTCCCGTGGTAATAATACCATGCCATGGCTGCGCGGGTTTCTGAAAGCTGCGGGGCGAGCTGAATGGCTCTTTCGGCAGCTATCCTGGATTCTTCAACGCGGCTTTCAGATCGGTCGTAATAGAACCAGTAAATGTTAGAGTGGGCATAGGAAAGTTTTGCATATGCCGCTGCGAATGAGGGATCAAGCTGAATGGCACGGTTCAAGAGCTGAATGCCGATCTCCATATCATTTAAGGAATTACTCCGCTCAGAATATTGAACGGCTTTAAGATAATAGTCATAGGCTTCCGAATTATTCGTCAAGGCCGTTTCGAGTGTCTGTTTTTCAGATTTTAATAATGCGACGTTGAGGGCTGATGCGACCTTACTGGCGATATCGGATTGTAATTTGAAAGCGCTCGAGAGAACCGATTCCATCGACTGCGACCAAGCCTGCGTCCCGTCTTCAACCTTAATGACCGTGGGGTTTACGCGAACATGCGTTTCGCCGTTCAACGTTTCCCAGCGAACCGTTCCCTGTAAAATATAATTGACGCCCAACTCTTCGCCGATCTGTTTGAACGTTTTTGACGTGCCTTTATATTGCATGGCGCTTGTTCTGGCGATAACCCCGAGCCCGGACACTCCGGATAACCGGCTCGTGATCTCATCAGTCATGCCGTCAACGAAATAGTCCTTGTCATTCGGCCCCAGGTTTTCAAAAGGAAGCACGACCATTATTTTTTTTTCGTTCTTTGCCGACGCATTCGGAAGGATTGAATTTCTGAAAACGAATAACAACGCGATGACGGCTGCCCCCGCCCCAACGGCTACGGCATATTTTTTGGAGAATCGGAAGGGAAAAGCGGTTTCAAACGGTCGAGATGTCGTTTTTGATTGCTCGGTCTTCCGTTGTTCAAAATTTTGAGTTCGAACAACTCGTGTCGATTCTTTTTTCATTCGGCGTATGTCGATGGTCATGTCCTTGACGGTCTGATATCTTTCTTCAGGATCTTTCTCGAGTGCGCGATGCAGAATGTGAAGCAGTTCGGAGGAAATATCTTCACGGAATTTTTGAATAGGCTGAGGTTCTTCGTTGAGAATTGAATACATCATCGCCGCTTCATGTTCGCCGCGGAAGGGCGTGTTGCAGGTCAGCATTTCGTATAGAACGACGCCGAACGAAAAAATATCAGCGCGCGCGTCAATCTCTTGTCCCTGAATTTGTTCCGGCGCCATGTAGGCAAGCGTGCCGGTGGTACTGGAAGACTTAGTGAGTTTTACCGAGCCGCGTAGTTTAGCTAATCCGAAATCCATCACCTTGATCTGATTCTTGGAATTGATCATGATATTCTCGGATTTCACGTCGCGGTGAACGATGCCTTTGGCATGCGCTTCCAGCAGGGCTTCGCCGATCTGGATGGCATAGTTGATCGCATCGCTGATTTTCAATGGCGATTCGGAAAATTTTTGTTTTATGGTCATGCCGTCTACATATTCCATCACTATAAATTGCTGGCCGTCGGATTCCTGAATGTCATAGATCACGCACACATTCGGGTGGTTTAGCGTTGCGGCCGCTTTCGCTTCCTGAAGGAAACGCGCGCGCTCCGTGTCGCTGGATGCAACGTAGTGGGGGAGAAATTTCAATGCAACCTCGCGGTCAAGTTTAGTATCGTGCGCTTTATACACGACGCCCATACCGCCTTCGCCGAGTTTCTCAATGATTTTGTAATTAGAAATTATCGTTCCGATCATTCTTGCCTTCTGTTCATTTCTTTGTGCCGACGGAAAGACGGTTTTTTCCGACTTGTACCGCTTGAGCTGGAGTTTGGGTTAAGATTAATTATCACTTATCTAAATTATTGTCACGATCTTCATAACAATGGGAGACGCTTCTCCTAGATTGCTTTTAAGAAGACAGTTTGCAGATGGATAATCAGGTGGTTTACTAATTTATGTATAATGGAGTTGACCGCATTTTAGTTTTTTTCGATCAACTTGATTAGGTCGGAATTACGGGAGTTAGTAACTCTGCTTTTCAAACAGGCTGCTTTCAAAACAAGAGTAAACTCTAGTTAAGTATAGACGGGAGACCTCTGTTTTTTCTGTTGGATATGTTAGTATATACTGCATTTAGCGGAATTGTGCAAGCAATTATTTGGAAGTATTTCATGAAAAAGACAGTCGTATCTTAAATACGTGTTCAGAAATTTTTTTTGATATTCAAGTCCTAAATGTGCGCTTATATCGCGGTGTATTTCTATTCCAAATCTAAAACGTTGTCAGGGTTTTGACGAGGTCAAGTTCATCGGAAATGGAATTCTCATTGTGCAATTGCCAATTCGCAGGATTGGCGTTGATATATTTGCGGATTTGATATAATGCAGATTCGTTCCGAATAATATGTTCATAAAAATTCCGTTGCCAAACGGAAACGCCGGGTGATTTTCGAATTTCATTAATGCGGCGTGCGGAAAACGTTTTCAACGCACGGATGATTTCCGACAACCCGTGGCGTTTTGGTGTGTTTGTATTCGTTGTATTCGTTGTAGGGGCAGGTTTGAAACCTGCCCCTACATCCACACCCAAACCTGCCCCTACACCATGATCATCATCCAAAATGATAATAATCCCATGTATATGATTCGGCATGATCACAAATGCATCCAATTTGACCGACGGATAATGATTGGGCAGATCATTCCAACATTCCCGAACGATTTTTGCGAATTCATTTTCCCGCATGACGGAATTATGAATTGAACCGAACAGATGGGTGTGATCCTTCACGCATATTGTTACAAAATAGGCGCCAGGGTTCGAATAGTCATAACCGGGCAGACGAATGGATTTTCTATTTCGGGCCAAAATATGATCGGCTACTTTAGATTTCTTTGGTTTGCGGGATTTATTCCATCATCTTCAAAACAACCAGCGTCATATCGTCCATTTGCGGCATATTGCCGGCGTGCTTATTGACTTCATTTATAATGGAAGTGATCATTTCATCCGGGGGGCGGTGAAGAGTTTTCTTCAGCAGCGCTTCCAGTCTTTCTTCGCCGAATTCTTCTTCCTTATCATTCATCGCTTCTGAAATGCCATCCGAATAAATGATCAAAGTGTCGCCGGGTAGAAAGCTGACGGTTTCCTCATCATATGGAAAAGTTTCCATCATGGCGACCACGATGCCGCCCTTGCGCAATAGTCGTATGGAGCCGTCCTTGGAAATGATCAGCGGCGGATTGTGTCCGGCATTGGTGTAGCTGAACTGATGCGTAGCCGTATCCAGAATTCCATAAAACAGCGTTGCGTATTTTTCGTCGCCGGTGCTCTGATGCAATAGTTTATTGGAACGCTCAATGCATTGCTTGGGGGAATTCGCGAGCAGCGTTTGCCCGCGTAAAGTCGCCTGCAGGTTGGCCATGAGCATGGCCGCGGGTAAACCTTTTCCCGAAACGTCGCCGAGACAAACCGCTAATTTGTTTTCGTTCATTTGTATGAAATCAAAGTAGTCGCCTCCAACGGACTGCGCGGCAATACTCTTTCCGGAAAGTTGATATCCCTTGATCTTTGGAAAAGTGGTCGGCAGAAGTTCGGATTGAATTTGTGCCGCAAGCCGCAATTCTTCCTGGATATATACCAACTCTTTTTCCTTTTCATATAAACGCGCATTTTCGACCACCTGCGCTGACTGTGTTGCAATGATAGCGAGCAAGCGCTGTTCATCGTCGGTGAATGCTTTACCTTCTTTTTTGTTATAGACGGTCAGAACACCGATCAGTGTTGATTTGACGGTCATAGGAACGCTGAGCGCATTGCGGAACGACGCATCCCAGGTAATACCTCTGAATCGTTCGTCCGTCGCAGGATCATTAACCATCAGAGGTTTCTTATTTAAGTGCATCCAGCCGAGCATGCTTTCTGTCAGATGGAATTTCGAATGGTCGCTGGAACTGACCATACTTCGTACCAATGTCTTCATAGCGCGGTCGGCGCTGGAATCAACGAGCGTGATAACCCCCTGTTCGGCATGCACTGCGCGGAGAGAGCGGTGAATGATCGTCTGCATGATCTCTTGTGAATTCATCGTGCCGCCGATAACGCGCGCCAGGTCATTCAAAATAGAAAGTTCTTCCACCGCGCGTCGGAGGCGGATGTTTTCTTCTTGTAGAGTGTTAAGTTCAGGTGATGAACCGGATTCCATTAAACTGTCTCCCGTAATTAGATTCAATAAAAAAATATCAGAGATCGAAAAAAGAAAAGCGCTATCGCTTATATCTACCCATTAATTGCGCTTCAACTATAACATGCCCTTTCATGGCTTGGGTCAGTTGCCACTTCGTTGCACCTGCATCAAGGTCGAGCATTTGATTAAGCGCATAAAGTTTAAAATAATATCGGTGTGTACCGCTTGGCGGGCACGGCCCTCCGTAGCCGATATCGCGAAAATCGTTGATGCCTTGTTTGGCGCCGCCGGCCAATATTTGGTCTGATGCCATGGCTTCAGGCAACCCATCCGTAGTTGCCGGTAGGTTATATACTATCCAGTGAACCCAGGTTCCGGCGGGCGCATCGGGATCGTCGCAGATTAACGCAAGGCTGGCCGCTTCCTTTGGGATATCATTAAACGTAAGCGGGGGAGAAATATTTTCGCCGTCGCAAGTGTACTTTTTTGGAATCCATTCGCTCTCTTTGAAAACAGAGCTTTCAATATTCATTGGTTCGTCTCCCGAATTTAACCGGGTCACGGCAAAAACAAACGCTAAAAAGAAATGAACCATAGTGGATGCGAAACTTCGACGGATATCGTGAATCCAGCTTGCTGAAGAACTGGAGTAAACATAATAAAAATGTTAATAAAACCATATATTTATTTTGAAGTCACGGTTCAGCAGGAGGCCCGCATTCGTCGAGTTGATAGAAAAAATCAGATGTGAAAGCGCAGGGAGAGAGAGAGTATGACGCCGGAATAGCGTATGGAATGTTTCTTTAAAGTTTTTGTATCCGTAACGCGCACCCGAGACCGGGTTGTGACGTACGTATATGACTTGGCCGGCACGTCCAAAGAGGGGGTATGTCGAAATTCCAGTTTGAATTGGTTAGAAACAAAACGTGACCAGTAGAAATCCATACTCCCCCCGAATATATACCCAAATCCTCTTGATTTATTTTTGTATGAGGCAGAGGTGTCATCAAAAGGGATGGAGTTGGCAGGCTTTCTTTCAAAATGCTGCATGCCGGACAATCGCAGTTTATTATAACTAATGCCTGTGCCGACACTCACTTCCCAGCGGGAATGGTCGAAGTTTACAGGAACAATGACATAATTGATTGTTCCATTAACAAATTCGGTGGAATATGTTTCCTCTACGTCAAACCGTTCCACAGGGACGGGCTTGTTTTCGTCCCGCGCGCCTACCCAATTACTTCCAGTGATTTTCTGATTCTGAGTTTTTGAAACATGAACGCCCAGAAGAATTGTTTTTGTAAGGTTGCCCTCGATATAAGCGGAGTATACTATCGGCTGGCCGGATTTTGCGCCGGGATCGGCTTGTGATATGACATGGTATGGATAACCGGAAGCGGAAAAAGCCGACAGAACTCCGGTTCGCGTACTGAAACTGGCTCTCCCATATGTAAGTCCGAAATGGAAGATCGCATCCGGATTTCTTATTTTCTGATGTAAATTCCTGTTGTTTGAATCAGCAAACGCTGCATCGGCTGGAAAAACCTCATCAAAAGAAAAGATGGCAGCCATTATTAACAAAGCAGCGTATATAAATTTCATTCGCATGAGATGTGTTTTTTACATATTTTGTAAAACCGGAAAAAGATAATGAAATCTCTCGTAAAATAAAACGTATTGTTGTGATAAAATTGATTTTATTTAATTAATAAAAGCCAGCATTCCTTATAAATCCCAATGAAAAACCCCGTGCTCTTAAATTTTCCTATCGCAAAAAAAGACAGAATAATCACAGCAATTCACAACGAGATACGAGCCGACGACTATTTCTGGCTGCGTGACAAGAATAATCCTGACGTCATAGCGTATTTGGAAGAAGAAAATAAGTATACGACGGAGTTGATGGCGCATACGGAAATATTACAGGAAAAATTATATCAGGAAATGGTTGCCAGGATCAAAGAAACGGATGAGTCTGTTCCCCAAAAATGGGGCGATTATTTTTATTACCACCGAACGGAAAAGGGCAAGCAATATGAAATCTATTGCAGAAAAAAAGGATCGCTAAACGAGCAGGAAGAAATTCTGCTGGATGCGAATGAACTCGGCGAGGGGAAAGACTATTTTTCGCTGGGCGTCTTTCAGGTGAGCCCGGATCATCATTTTCTGGCTTATTCTACGGACACCAACGGTTCTGAAAAATATACGCTGTACATTAAAGATTTGCGTGCCGGAAAAAATTTGCATGAGGAAATTTCAAATACGTATTACGGTGTGGAATGGGCTAATGATAATCGCACTATTTATTATAATACAATTGATGCTGCGTCCCGACCTTACAGAGTTTATCGGCATGAACTTAACAGTGATCATAACGAGGATGAATTAGTTTACGAAGAAAATGACGAGCGGTATTTTGTGGAAATTGCCAAGTCACGCAGTGAGAAATATATTTTCATGAACATCGGCAGCAAAGTTACTACTGAAGTGCGTTATTTGGATGCTGACCGGCCGTCAGACGGCTTCAAGTTATTCCATCCCCGGGAAGAAAAAATAGAATATTTTGTGGAGCATCATGATGCCAATTTCTACATTTTGACAAATGATCGTGCCGTTAATTTTAAGTTGATGATAACGCCGGTTCACGCAACGGATAAAGTAAATTGGGAGGAATTTCTTGCCCACCGAGAAGATGTTCTGATCGAGGAATTAGACGCTTTCAAAAATCATTTGGTGATTTACGAACGGGAAAAAGGATTAAGGCGCATATGCGTACGGGATATGCGGATGAACACAGAGCACTATGTGGAGTTTGCGGAGCCCGCATATACACTATCGCCCAACGGCAATCCGGAATACGATACGTCGATCCTGCGCTTTGCCTATAGTTCGTTGATTACGCCGCCAAGCACCATTGACTATGACATGAATAACCGCGTCCAGGAATTGAAAAAACAGGAAGAAGTCATTGGTTATGACGCGGCGCAGTATAAGTGTGAAAGAGTGCATGCGGATGCGACCGACGGCGCTCATATTCCTATGTCGATAGTGTATAAAAAGGGAATGGTTAAAAATGGAAACAATCCGTTGCTATTGTACGGATACGGCTCTTATGGGATTACGGTCGAGCCGGGTTTTTCTTCATCACGCGTAAGCTTACTTGATCGCGGAGTTATCTTTGTCATTGCGCATATCCGCGGCGGGCAGGAACTTGGCCGGCCGTGGTACGAAAACGGAAAACTTTTGAAAAAGAAAAACACATTTACGGATTTCATCGCATGCGCTGAATACCTGGTCAAGGCAAAATATACATCAGAAGATAAGATGGCTATTACGGGTGCGAGCGCCGGAGGATTGCTCATGGGAGCGGTGACTAATATGCGTCCGGACCTTTTTAAAGCCGTTGTTGCAAAAGTTCCATTCGTTGATGTCGCTAATACTATGCTGGATGCAACGCTGCCTTTGACGGTAACGGAGTACGAGGAATGGGGAAACCCGAATGAAAAAGCCTATTACGACTATATTCAGTCGTATGCGCCGTACGAGCAGGTGGAAGCAAAAGACTACCCGAACATACTCGCTACGGCCGGACTTCATGATCCGCGTGTTTCTTTCTGGGAGCCGGCAAAGTGGGTGGCCAAATTACGCAGTCTGAAAACCGATCATAACCTGCTTCTGTTAAAAACGAACATGGGCGCGGGGCACGGCGGTGCATCCGGACGATATGACTACCTCAAAGAAATAGCTTTTGAATATGCTTTTATTTTAGACCGGGTTGGAAAATCTTAAAGAAGATTAACTGCTGGTTCTATCAGATAGCGTTTATTTTCGCAGATAAGAATTTCTGCGTGAATCCGCGAAATCTGCGGGAGATCTATGCGTAGTATTACTTATCCGTCTTAGCAAGTAGTCTATTCATCAAAAAAAAACTAATGTTGACCGGAAAATCTCTTGGACTTGATCAATTTCTCGTCGAGCCAATTGAAAATCAGCAGTAAGAATCCACCGAAGATCAAGTACGATAAACCGCCGCCAAACCAGTTTTGAATCTGACGAAACGATGACGTCACGGACTCACGCGACTGCAATAAATTCTTTACTGAATCCGTAACAGCATCCCCGGTCAGCGATGAGCCGGTATAGTATATTGAAATCGCAACTCCCAGAATTCCGGCGATGCCTATCAACATCCAATCACGCCAAACGGCTTTCTGTTCTTGTTTCTCTTCAATTCGCGATAAAACCATGCGGGCAAAATTATTTGGCAATACAGGCTCATCGTCTTTTCTTAATTCTGAAAAAAGTTGACGGTACGCCGCTACATGCGATCGGCATATCGGGCACGACTCAAGATGAACTTGTATCTCCGGGTTGTCCGATGTTTTGTCCGAATAAGATTGTATTTCGTGGTCCGATAAGTGGTTCATGACATTAATTCCTCTTCCTGGTACTTTGCCAGCAATTTATCTTTCAGCATTTTTCGCGCGCGGAACAGGTAACTTTTGACAGTGCCTTCAGGCAAATTCAAAACCTGTCCGATTTCCTGATAACTCATTTCATCCAGATGATAGAGCGTTATGATCGTTCGGTATTGCACGGGCAAGTGTCCAATCTCTGTTTTTAAGTATTCCGATACTTGCGCCCGCATCATCTTGTCTTCCGGGCCTGGTGAACTGCCCCAGATATTTTCTGAAAAACTGTCAGAGATCGGATTGTTTTCCTTTTCGTCATAAGTTGTCATCGCATCATCATACAAGGGTAGTTTTTTCTTTTGCAAATAATTGAGACAGGAATTATACGCGATACGCGCAATCCAGGTAGACAACTTTGAATTGAACTGAAATGACTTGAGATTTTCATACACTTTTATAAAAACATCCTGACAAACTTCTTCCCGATCGGTCGTCTGTCGCACCATCTTGAAAACCACATGCGACACCAGCTTTTGATGGGTATTAACTATTGTTTCAAAAGCATTTAGGTCGCCGGATAATATTTTTTGAATGATCGCGCGATCTTCCATGTCTCCTTTTCCTATGTTGAGTTAGACATGGGCTTTTGATAAATGTTGCAGAAATTATTTTTAACTTGCAAGTGCAACATTTTACAGGTTGACCGGTCTATTCATCTAAGGCCGTAATGAACGGCCGATTTGCAACTTTTGATAAATTAATCTGTCTATTCAAATAACACGCAACTTTAGTAAGGAGCACTGTCATGAATAACATGGAATTTCTTATCCCGATTTTCTTGTTTTATATTGTCTATTTGATCGTCAAAACCGTCAGCGACAACCGATTACGCCAGAGATTGATCGACAAAGGTGTAGTAGATGAAAACGCAAAATATCTTTTTGTAAAGAATACCGAAATGCAGCCGATGCCGTCGCTTAAGTGGGGTATAGTGTTGATCGCAATCGGTATAGCGCTCTTTGTCAATTCTATGTTTCCTTTACTGATGGAAGGGCCCGCTTCGTTTGGATTTGTCGCCATATTGGCCGGTTTGGCATTTATCGTGTACTACTTTATTGCCAAAAGTCAAAAGAGCGCGGACTAATTTTTTCTAAGCAATAAGGAGCACTATTATGTTTTATTTGACTATCATCTGCGCCGCGATGTTAAATATTGCTTCCGAAGAAGCCTGGGATGGGCGTGCCGTGTATCAGGATAATAGAAAAGGGCACGGTATCCTGATCGGTTTTCAGAACAGGTCTTCAGAGGACGGCGGCATAGATTATTATTCCAATACGCTGGTAAAAAGCCTGGAGGTGAGATCGGGCGGAGTGGTAGAACTGACACCAAACGATTTGGATATAAAAAGTATTTCACCCGACGGATTTATCGTGATCAAAGAACGTGATTGGCTTACGTATCGTGCGGTCACATTGACGGCAAGCGCTGACGGGAAAATTGAAAAAAGATTCACTATTCAAGGACGGGATTACGAATTCGACGCGGATGCGCAGGCATGGCTGTCGGGAATTCTGCAGGATGTAGCTCGTGAAACAGGACTCGGCGCCCATGCACGAATTAAAACTATTCTCGCAGAACAAGGCGTGCAGGCGGCCATCCGTGAGATACGGTGGGTGAACAGCAACTATGCGAAAAAAATCTACTTTGAAGCGGTATTGAATTATCCCGATCTCACCTCGCTGGAACTCGAAACAGCGGTTAGGACCGTAGCCAAAGAAATATCCAGCAGTTCAAAATTAGGCGACATTTTGATTTCTACTGCCGGAAGATTCCAAGAAGACAGCGTCTTAACCGAGTCTTTGATCCGCGCAGTAAAGGAGATTTCCTCCTCTTCAAAACAAAGCGAAGTCTTAATTCAAATCACAGAATTACGCAAGATCAACGATGAATCGGCCGAGGCGATGGCTAAAGCTATAGAACATATCTCTTCCAGCTCTGCGCAAGGCGCAGCGCTGGAGTCGCTGGCGCAAAAGAGCTCTTCTCATGGCAGCGTTATTGATGCTTATGTGGATGCCGTTAAATCGGTGAGTTCATCTTCTGTTCAAGGCGCTTCTTTAAAGGCGTTATTAAGAAAAAAGGACATGAGCAGCTCGGCGTTCATCAAAATCCTAAATAGCGTTGAGCATATCTCATCCAGTTCAGTTCAAGGGGACGTTCTGGAAGAAGTTGCGGCTGTATGTCCGTCTGATGATCAGGTACTTTTTGCATATCTGAATGCCGTTTCCTATGTGTCATCTTCCAGCCGGCAAGGCTACGCGGTTATGGCGATGCTCAGGAAACCGAATGTGAGTACTACTATTTTGACGCGGACATTGAATTTTGCCAACGAAGAAATTTCAAGCCGGTCCGTACGTGATGAGATCGCACAAAAAGTTACGGAACGATTGTCAAAAAAAGCAGGTCCATAAGTTTCGACAACTCTTGTGACGGGGACTTGGCAATATCCATAGGCGTCTACGACTTCAGCCTTATGAAGAAAGAGACGCTTTTTCTTGTACAGTTCCTACGGCCATATTTGCAAGAACAAAACGACGCGCAGTCCGTATAGAGGGGCTGTTGCAATCAAGGAAGTTTTATGAAGAAAATATTAATGCTTCTGATTCTGTCGGCTCAGCTGTCCTTTGCTCAAAAAACTATATTTGGCGTTGTCAAAGATGCTGCAACGGGAGAAATTCTTCCCGCAGCCAACATTCAGATCGACGGCACACTTAATGGAGTCATAGCCAGCCGCGAGGGAAGATATTCGATTAAAGTGGAAAATTTTCCGGCTACCCTCATTGTCCGCTACATCGGATACGAGTCGAAGAAAATTGTTATTAATGCGTCCGCAGAGAGCGAGCAAAATATAAAACTGAATCCTGCGCCGATTGAAATGGAAGCGCTGGTGGTCTTGGGTGAGGATCCGGGGATGCGCATTATGCGTAATGTAATAACAAAGAAAAAAAGCTGGCATGCGCTGATTCAAAATTTTCGGGCCGATGCCTACATGCGATCGGCTATTGAAAACGATTCGGGCATCGTCATGATTTCGGAAGTATTGGCTGAAACGTATTGGGATCGCAAAAAAGGACTTCGAACGGTCGTTAAATCGAAGCGTCACACAAAGAACATTAGCCCGAAGGATAATATAATAGTTGGTGATGAAGAGATGGTGAATTTATATGATGACGATATTCTTATTCAGGAATCCCGATTTGTCGGGCCCACGCATCCCGATGCGTTGGACTATTATGATTTTAAGATTATCGGGCGGCGCTATCGCGACGATCTGTTGGTGTATGACATTTCTGTTCAAACAAAAAGTAAGTTCCAGCCTACGTTCGTGGGCCAGATCTCCGTTCTGGATATAGATTCGGTCATGATAGAAGCTGATTTACGGCCGAACGATTTTGTCATTTTTCCGCTTCCCATACAGGAATGGAAAGTTTTTTACAAACAGCAGTTCAGTAATTTCGGTCGGGCGTACTGGTTACCCGTCGATATGCGCATGGAAGGAAAGATCAAAATAGGCATGCTTGGCCTGCAATTTCCCCACATCAAGTATACGCACATTGCCGGACTTAATAATTATCAAATCAACGTAGAATTACCTGACAGCCTGTACCGGTCAAGCCGGTCATTTATCCTGGATTCGGCATCCATTAAAAAAGTTAATCAATTTGATTCTGCGGCGATTATGATTCCGTTTTCGGACCGGGAAGATTCAGCATTTAAGATGATCAAGCGAGGAGACTCATTTTCAAAAGCATTTAAGCCGACCGGCGCGTTGTCGCGCATGATCCAGATGGAAGATGAATACAACGACAGCATCGT
>JAEUSK010000146.1 GCA_016787925.1 bacterium
TTGGAAAAAGTGAGAATCGAGCCCGACTTTTTCTTCGAAAATTGTGTTACAAAAAAGGACGCGTTTTTTGTACTCGTTGTCATAGCCGCAAAATCTATCGTCTTCTCGGGAAACGGTATCGATGCAAACGCTGCGGCTATACGTTTCACGATTTTACCGGACGGTGGATTAACCGTGTGCGCATTAGTTACAAACAGTGGCTTTGGATTGTCAAACTTTTTGAGTTGGAACTCTCCACAAGGAAAATTGCCGAACAAGTGGGTTTGAGTTATCCAACGGTTCACAAGGCTTGTTCGATCATTCGTTTGGCCATTATGACACAACATGCCAATTATAAGGGCTGGTTTAGTGGAGAAATTGAAATGGATGAAAGTTACTTTGGAGGTCGTCGTAAAGGCAAACGGGGCCGAGGGGCTGCCGGGAAAGTGCCTGTTTTCGGCATCCTGGAGCGTCACGGGATGGTTAAAGTAGAGCCTCTCAAAAACGTTACAGCACAAAGTCTCTTGACCCAAACCGTGACCACTGTTCGTCGGGGAAGTATTGTATATACCGATAAATTCCGGGGTTATGACTCGCTCATGTTTTGTGGCTATCGCCATCTGCAGGTAGATCATGGAAAACTCTTTTCTTCCGGTAAAGTCTACATCAACGGGTTAGAAGGGTTTTGGAGTTATGCCAAAGAAAGACTCATAAAATTTCATGGCGTTTCTAAAGAAAAATTTCCATTATATCTCAAAGAAATGGAATTTCGTTATAACCATCGTAAAGAAAATTTGTTCGATCTCTTCCTTCAAAGTATATGTAATCTTGTGCAAAATCGTTTATAATTACCAATTGCAAAGCTAAATTCTTTGTTCGAAGGATTATTTCTTTTGTGGATAGAGTTTTATCGATTCAGATACCTTGATCATCTTTAGGTATTCATCTTCAAGCACAGTCCATTTCACTTAGTAGTAAGAAAAAAGCCCCGGCAACTGCCGGGACTTTTTTTCTACCCACAAAAGGATACCAGATCAGAACGAAACACCGAATTTAAGAATTTCGATGTCAAATATATATTTAGTTCCATCAAGGAATCCGCTGGCGATATGGTTATTACCTGTGAAGTACCGCCCTACGCTCAAGCTGGTGCCCCAGTAAAATCCGCTTTTGCTGAAATAACGGTACCCGATACCGAACATCATACCGATCTTGTTAGTCTTAACTTTTCGGTCATATCCGTAATAATTGTCATAATCATAGTCCCATTTCATGCCCTCCACATGCGCAAATCGCATCGCGCCGCTCAGATAAAATCCATTCTGATGTTTGCCCAAAAATTTACGATAGTGAGCGTCCAATGTGAATAAGCGATTTTCATCGGACCTCATATAAAAGAACGGGAAGGCCACTTCGGCTTTTCGATCAAGATCAAATCTGGAATACGTTCCGCTCAATGCAAATGACTTCTTTTCTGCGGTGGCGAGCAAGGTGGCAACCGGATTGAATTCAATTCCGGCCTTCTTATTCTCCAAGGGATCTTCGTATTTTACTTCAGCATACATACGCTGCTGATAATCCATTAATTGTTTCTGATAGATCAGCACGCTGTCAACTTTGTTTTCTATACTTGAGCTCTCCTGAGCCGTTGCAGGATTAAACCCAGAAAGTAAAACAACCATCGAGATCATAATTTTTTTCATTTCAGTACTCCTCATTGTGTTGCCGTGAAATTGTTGCCTTCGCTCAGTTGTTATCATGGCAATACAGGTGCCAACTCATAAGCTCATTAAAAACAGTTATAGAGTGCATATATTGCGTGAAATGGGAACACAGTGCAAATAAGGCTCATTTTGTAATCTGATGTAAAAAACAAGATGCAGAACAAACCGGAGTTCATTCTGCATCTACATAAGAAGGAGGAGCAGGCGATCTATCATCTTAAACTGAAAAAAAACAATACAGTCATTTTGATAAGGCAATACACATAGATAATCACTTTGTCATGGTTAAAAGAGCCTGTCATCATCGGCTTCCTCTGAAATGGAATATGATGTCTGCGTTTATTCATTCTCCAATTAGCAAGCCAAGATTAATGGTTGTTTATTCTCAAGAAGTTAGAGATATTCTTATCGTGTAAAACGTGTGATAATAAATCACAATGCCATAATATTGTTGCAGAAGAATATTCCAGGATCACATTTAGGTGAGGTTTGGATCACAACAATTCGTAGAAAACCTGACGAAGGTCATTGTTATAAATTATTTTGGTTGTACCTTTAGCTCATAACGCAAAAGGAGGACATTATGGTAAAGGAACTCTCCTATAAACAGATTCGCAAATGTGCAGATCCGGAGTCACTCAATTTTGACACGACGGAACATCTGACGCCGCTTGATGGCATCATCGGCCAGCCGCGGGCGGTTTCTTCCTTGCGTTTTGGTCTTGGCATACAGGAGGTTGGTTTCAACGTGTTTGTTTCCGGCCCGCGCGGCATGGGAAAAATGACGGCGGTGAAATCATTTCTTGAGGAACTGGCCAAGAATAAACCGACGCCATCGGACTGGTGTTATGTAAATGATTTCAATGACGGCGGTCAACCCAAAGCGTTACGCCTTCCGGCCGGGCGTGGAAAGGAATTTCAGCAGGACGTCAAGAAATTTGTCGAATTTATATATCGTGAGATCCGCAAATTATTCGAAACCGACGAATATAATACGAAACACGATCAGGTGGTGAGCGTGATGCAAAACAAACGCGACCAGCTCATGAGGGAATTCAACCAGGGCGCGATCGCGGAAGGTTTTACACTGCAAACTACGCAGATGGGCGTGGTCCTGCTTCCGTCCAAAGAAGGACACGCGATGAGCGAAGAAGAATGGACATCCATTTCACAACTTGAACAGGACAAATTGATAGAAAAACGAAAGGCTCTGGAGGAAAAACTTAAAGTCGTGTTAAAAGAAGTCCGGCTCATGGAAAGAACGGCCCAGCAAGCCGTGATGGAATTGGACAAACAAGCCGTTCGCTTTTTCGTCAGCGGGGCGCTCGAAGATCTGAAAGAGAAGTACAAAAACCTTAGCGATGCGGCAGGATGGTTTGACGACATTCAAAATGACGTTTTAGAAAATATTGAATCATTTAAACAAAGTTCCGACGGCAAAGAAAAAGAAGAAGATGTTCCGTCAAACACCTATCAGGTTAACTTGTTTGTGGACAACAGCAAGCAGGAAGGCGTGCCGGTCGTATTGGAAATTAATCCCACATACCATAATCTTTTCGGGCGTATCGAGAAAGACGTTTATCAAGGCACGATGTTCACGGATTTTACCATGATCAAGCCGGGCGCACTGCATCGGGCGAATGGAGGATATATTGTTCTCCAGATAGAGGATGTGCTCAAACATTTCATGAGTTGGGACGGGCTGAAACGCGCGCTGCGTTCGCGTGCGATTCAAATCGAAGACGTGGGCGAAAGTATGGGCATGACCTCGACCAAGACCATCCGGCCGCAGCCCATTCCTCTTGACGTGAAAGTGATACTCATCGGACGCAGTATGATGTATTATTTCCTTCATGAGCAAGACGACGATTTTCCGGAGCTTTTTAAAGTAAAGGCGGACTTTGACACCAGTATGGATCGGGATGATAAAAATACGCACGATTTCCTCACGTTCATTTCCACGTTATGTAATAAAGAAAATCTGAAACATCTTAACGGCCCGGCGGCGGCGAAACTCATCGAATTTGCTTCCCGCCTCGCCGACGATCAGGAAAAATTATCTACGCATTTCGCTGCGATGGCAGATGTGATACGTGAGGCGCACTACTGGGCTGTGGAGGATCAGGCCGCACAGATAAGGGAAATTCATATTCAAAAAGCGTTAGACGAAAAAGTGTACCGTTCTAATCTGATCCAAAAGAGAATTCAGGAATTGATCACGCAGAAGGTATTCCTGATCGACACCGATGCAGCCGTGATCGGACAGATCAACGGGCTTGCGGTAATACGTATGGGCTCTTACGAATTCGGACGCCCCAGCCGGATCACAGCCAGCGTCGGGCCCGGAACCGAGGGGATTATTGACATTGAGCGGCAGGTGAAACTCGGCGGACCGATTCACAGCAAAGGCGTTTTGATACTCAATGGGTTCATGTCCGGTACATTTGGTTCGTACAAACCGCTGACCCTGTCGTGCCGGTTGGTGTTTGAACAAAGTTATGAAGGCGTCGACGGGGACAGCGCGTCATCCACGGAATTGTATACCATTCTTTCCGCACTCGCGCAGGTTCCGCTGAAACAGGGTATCGCCGTTACGGGTTCCGTTAATCAGAAAGGCGAAATTCAGGCCATCGGCGGCGTCAATGAAAAGATCGAAGGATATTATGAAATATGTTCCGCCATGGGATTAACGGGAAAACAGGGCGTGATGATTCCCCGGAGCAATGTGCAAAATCTGATGTTGCGCGAAGACATCGTGGAGGCTGTGAAGAAGGGGAAGTTCCACATCTGGGCCGTCGCAACAATCCAGGAAGGCATTGAAATACTGACCGGCAAACCTGCCGGTGAGAGAATGAAAAACGGGACATTCCCGAGGAAAACGATATTTCATTTAGTTGAAAAGCGGCTGGACGATTTTGCCTCGCAACTGAAAAAGGGCGGAAAGCCGGTGGCGAAAAAAAGACATTCCAAAAACAATAAGAGCCGTGCGCAGAAATGATTCTTATCGTTGCCTCCAGACGATCTTTCCCTGGCGATCCACGTACGCTTTGGACGAACCGATCTGAACCTGCGCCAGTTCTTTACCGAGATAGAAAACCTGCTCAAAAACGGGTTCTGTTATGAAGCGGCCGTTCCGGTCGATGAGTCCGTATTTCCCTCCGATCAAGATGCCCAATCCGCCTTCGAGTTTGCCTCCCTGATTGAAAACTGCCCATCCGTTTTTGAAAGACGATATGCTTTCGTATGTGGGCTTGACGACCCATTGCAGGTCTTTATCGAGGATGCCGAATTTTTTCTTGTTCCGCACGATCAGGCGTTCTTCTTCAAATTTTGCATCCGAAGACAGGTCAATGTAAAATTCACTTTGAGGCGGCAGCCTGATATTGCCAAGGGTGTCGATGAATCCCAGCCTGTTTTTTTCATCGAGTACGGCGATCCAGCCGTTGCCTATGTCGTCAGCCATGATGAATTGGGGCGTTAAAAGGATCCGGCC
>JAEUSK010000018.1 GCA_016787925.1 bacterium
CGCCAAGGCATTGAAACAAACCGGCCATGATGTCATTCTTCTCGATCCTGCTTTTGGAAAAAACCAGAAGATTCAACCATTCACGAAAGTCGGCGTGACGCCGCCGGAACAAACAGAATTGAAAAGGTTGCCGGCCGAACAAGGGAAGGCCTTGTTTGAACTTGTTGAGATCATAGTAGCTGAAAAGATTGATATAGTATTCAATGCGCTGCACGGCGGGATCGGAGAGAACGGGATCATCCAATCGGTATTTGAAGCGGCTAAGATCAAATATACCGGATCGGGCGTGATGGCAAGCGCGCTGGCCATGAATAAGGTCACCTCCAAATATATATTTCAATCGTGCCATGTGCCAACACCGCCTTTTTTATTCTTTAAAAAAAGTACGGAGTGGACATCTGTTCGCAAGGCCATCGTCTCGGCATTTCAATTTCCTATTGTAATTAAACCCAACGAGGAAGGCTCAACCGTTGGCTTGAGTATTGTGAAAAGTGAAAAGGACTTGGATGCGGCATGGAACAAAGCGATCGAGTACGGACACGTCTTGGTAGAAAAATATATAGCCGGCCGCGAACTCACGGTGGCGGTTCTCGGTGATCAGGCGTTGCCGGTGATTGAAATCATTCCCGAAGGCGGATTTTATGATTACGAACATAAATATACCAAAGGCAAAACCAATTATGTTTGTCCTGCGGATATTACAACGGCCATTTCTTCCAACGCAAGAAGATTTGCCGTAAAGGCCTTTCAAGGATTGGGATGCGAAGCCTACGCACGAGTAGATTTTCGATTGAGCGAGAACAACGAACTGTATTGCCTTGAAGTCAATACATTGCCCGGAATGACGGAAACGAGCCTGGTGCCTAAAGCGGCAAAAGCGGAGGGAATGGAGTTTGAGGAATTGGTTGAACGAATACTCAAATTATCATTAGGCTACACAACCAAATAATAAATTGATACTACAGCATACAATCATAAGGAAGTAATATTATGTCATACAAGAACATTTTATTCGAAATAAAAAACAAGATCGTCTATATCACGATCAACCGCCCGGATAAATTAAACGCGCTTAATTCAGAAACATTTACTGAGCTGCACGATGCTTTTACAAAAGCAAATGAAGATATCGGCGTGGTAGGTGTCATTCTAACCGGAAGCGGAGAAAAAGCGTTTGTTGCGGGCGCGGATATTACGGAACTGGCCGTACAGACACCGGTCACGGCCAAAGAATTTGCCCTCCGCAGCGAAGTGGTCTTATGTTATATCGAACGTATGAGCAAACCGGTGATCGCGGCGGTGAACGGGTTTGCGCTGGGCGGCGGGTGTGAACTTACCATGGCATGCCACATGCGCGTTGCATCGGAAAACGCGAAGTTCGGCCAGCCGGAAGTCAATCTCGGTTTGATCGCAGGCAACGGGGGCACACAGCGCCTGCCAAGGTTAGTCGGTAAAGGACGCGCGATCGAACTTCTATGCACGGGCGACATGATCTCCGCTGAAGAAGCGTATCGTATCGGGTTGGCAAACAAAATTACAAAAAAAGAAGAACTGATTTCTACCTGCGAAAAAATATTGAGCACAATCGCGTCCAAAGCGCCTGTTGCAGTCAAGCTGACGCTGGAGGCCGTTCAAAGCGGCATGGAGATGACCCTGGCAGAAGGACTCAATTTTGAAGCGAATCTTTTTGGTTTGGTTTTTTCAACGGATGATATGAAAGAGGGAACGAAGGCTTTTATCGAAAAAAGAAAAGCGGAATTTAAAGGGAAGTAATCATTTTTACCAGTCAGCGGGATCCTTATTGAATATAAGCGTAATAATAATCTTATCTGTTACCGTCCTTGCCGCAGTCGTATTTCTAGTGACGTGCAGGCTCAGTATAAGCTGGGCACGCAGCGTTTGGGGCAAGTGGATCTTTGTAACCATGGCATGTGCCGGCGCCGCAATCGTTGTCACAGAAAGCAGCGACATTGATCAATTTCTTGCAATGAAACAATGGCCGACGGTCGAAGCGAAAATTATTTCTTCCCGCGTCGAAGGGCAGCGAGCGTTCCATCCGGAAATAATTTATGAATATACGGTCAACGATAAAACGTATAACGGCTCCACCGATATGGGCGTACCGGGATTCGGAACGAAAGCTAACCGGCTAAACGTTGCGTCAACAAATGTAGTGCACAATCCGGTTGGCAAGATAATCAGCGTTCATTTCGATCCGGCGAATCCTGCATTTTCACAGGTGAGAATTGTTCCATCCTACACGGCATTCCTTCTGTTATCAGTCAGTTCAATGTTGCTGGGTGCGGGTTTGTGGGGATTATTAACTGCTTTCATAAGAAAAAAGTAGAAAACGGTTATTGATTTTTACTAAAAGCTTATTTAGATTTTCCCTGTTATTATTGAGAACCACACACGCAGTAATCATCCTGCCTTCTCATTTACAAGCGTCAATTTCAACCTACAAAATTTCTTATACGGAGATCCAATATGAAAACGTTTACACCTGACAAGATCCGAAACATTTGCCTGGCTTCACACGGCGGTACCGGAAAAACGACGTTAGCCGAATCGATACTTTTTGTGACCGGTACCAAGAAACGATTTGGAACAGTCGATGAAGGAAGCACGACAAGCGACTATAATGCTGATGAGATTGAGAGAAAATTTTCCATCAATACCTCTCTGATGCACTGCGAATGGAACGGGCATAAAATCAATATTCTGGATACACCGGGTTATGCCGATTTTCGCGGCGAGGTCAAGGGGGCCATGCGGGTTTCAGACATGGTGATCATTCCTGTCCGAGCGACGGCCTTGCTGGATGTGGGAACGGAGGTGGCCTGGGACTATGCCGCAGAATACAATATTCCGGTGATGTTTGTTGTCAATGAACTGGACAAGGAAAATTCTAATTTCGATAAAACGTTTGATGTGATCGTCGAGCGGTTTGGAGGCGAACGTCACTTTGTTGAAATAGGATTTCCGGTTGGTGAAGGGCGGCCTGACTTCAACAAAATTTTTGACACGATCAAAACTCAATTACTCAAATTTGAACTCGACAAATCCGGTAATTACGAAGCGCTTGACGTACCGGCGGAATTTAAAGAACGTATGAGCAAAATGCATGAAATTCTGATCGAAGATGCCGCCGAGAGCGAAGAAAAATTCATGGAAGATTATTTTGCAACAGGTACTCTCACAGATGAGGAATTCAAAACAGGCCTGCGTGAAGGCATTTTGGCGAGAAAGATCATTCCGGTTTTCTGCACGGACGGCATTAATTCCGTAGGCATTAAACCGCTTCTCGATTTTATTGTCGATTACGGGCCGTCACCTTTAGATATGCCAGCTGCCAACGGACTTGGGCCCAACGGCGCATCGCAGACCCGCGAATGTAAAGCGGATGCTCCGTTTTCAGCCTTCGTATTCAAAACGATCAGCGAACCGCATGTCGGTGAAATGTCGTTATTCCGCGTTTATTCCGGTACGGTTAAGACCGGCGATGACATAATGAATTCCACCCGCAATGTGATGGAACGCATCGGTCAGGTGTTTCTTCTGAACGGAAAGGAACGACTGGATGTAGGACAAGTCAGCGCGGGCGATATTGCAGCCCTGGTGAAAATGAAAGACACTCACACCAACAATTCTCTTAGCGACAAGAATAAACTCATACGGTACGCGGAGATCAATTTCCCGGATCCGATCATCACGTTTGCTATCGTGCCGCGCGGAAAAGCTGACGAAACCAAGATAAGCACGGGATTGCACGCCATTCACGAAGAAGATCCCGCATTTCACTATACGTACGACGTTGAAACCCTGCAGAGTATCGTGAGCGGGCAAGGCGAAATGCATTTAACTATTATTACCCAGCGGCTAAAAGACCGGTTTGGCGTGGAAGTCGATTTGGTCGACGCGCGCATTCCTTTTAAAGAAACCATTCGAGGCCACGTTAAAGACGCAGAATTCAAACATAAGAAACAATCCGGCGGCCGCGGCCAATACGGACATGTCCATCTAAAAATTGATCCGAAGCCGAGAGGAACAGGATTTGAATTTGTGAATGATATCGTCGGCGGCGTTGTGCCCGGACGATTTATTCCGGCGGTGGAAAAGGGCGTTCAAGATGCTCTCGTAAATGGCGTTATCGCCGGATATCCGGTGATCGACGTTCAAGTCACGCTGTTTGACGGCTCATATCATGATGTGGATTCTGACGAACTATCCTTCAAAATAGCAGGCGCACAGGCTTTCCGGAAAGGTTTTAGAGAAGCGCATCCTATTATGCTGGAACCGATTTATGAACTCGAGGTGAAAATTCCTGAAGAATATATGGGCGCCATCATGGGCGATCTCTCCGGGCGACGAGGGCAAATTCAGGGTATGGAAGCGGACGGCCATTTTCAGATCGTAAAGGCAACTGTGCCGTTGGCTGAAATCCAAAAGTACGCTACCATCCTGCGATCCATGACCAGCGGACGCGGAGGATTCAGAAAGAAATTCTCACATTATGCGGAGCTGCCGCATGAGATCGCGCACAAGATCATTTTGGAGTATGAAGCACGGAAAGCCGCCGGAGAAAAATAAATTTCTTGCATTGCTTTAAACCTGATGGTATCTTTTAGTAACACCGTCACTATTTGGAGTAATGAATGAGGC
>JAEUSK010000193.1 GCA_016787925.1 bacterium
TGCCAAAATAGATTCCGCATTTATCCAGCGAATCCACGGACATCGCATCGCGCAGGACATTGACATAACAATTTTTTTGCGGCAGACCTTTCGTGAGAGCCTGCCATTTGTTGCCGCCGGGTTTGCTGCGATAGACGCGCAGTTTCCCGTCGGGCGGAAAGTGTTCCGAGTCGCTTTTGATGGGAACAACGTAAATAGTTTCCGGCTCGTGCGCATGCACGGCAATGGGAAACCCAAAATCGCTCGGAAGATTTCCGCTGATCTCGCGCCAATTTTCTCCTGCATCGTCCGTACGCATCACATCCCAGTGTTTCTGCATAAAGATGACGTCGGGCTTCGATCGGTGCATCGCCATATTGTGCACACAATGTCCAACTTCTGCCGCAGGATCCGGAAGTTCATACAGAGATTTTAATCCATTGTTAATCGGTTTCCATGTTTGTCCTCCGTCGTCGGTGCGAAATGCGCCGGCTGCTGAAATGGCGATGAACATGCGTTTAGGATTATTTGGATCGAGCAAGATCGTATGCAATCCCATACCGCCCGCGCCGGGCTGCCAGAGGTTTCCTTTGGCGTTGCGAAGGTTGGGCAGCTCAACCCAGGACTTCCCTCCGTCCGTGGAGCGGAATAGCGCCGCGTCTTCGACACCGGCGTACACCGTATCCGCATCGGTATAGGAAGGTTCCAGATGCCAGACTCGCTTGAATTCCCAGGGATGCTGCGTGCCGTCGTACCATTGATGTGTGCCGGGAGTACCATCGTATTTGAATTCATTACCAACCGCTTCCCAGGTTTTTCCGCCGTTATCAGAACGCTGGATGACCTGGCCGAACCATCCGCTGGTCTGCGACGCGTACAATCGTTTTGGATCCACCGGAGAACCTTTCATGTGGTAAATTTCCCAACCCGCAAAAAAAGGGCCTTTGATATTCCATTTTTTGCGTTTGCCGTCCGAGGTTAGAATAAAAGCACCTTTTTTTGTTCCGACCAGAACGCGTACTTTGCTCATACACAATCCTCCGTTAATATATGATTGTAGCTATAACGCTGCCCCAAAAACCATTTGGCGCACCGCACGAACTTTCTTAATCTTGACATAAATCTGAAGGGTCAGGAAGATGTTTCAAAAGTAAATCAAAGATTCTACTTTGTCAAGCATCTCTATTACAAAGAGTTTTATTGAGTGTAATTATTCATTCCATTCACAAAGATATTTTTTGTCGTATTCGACGTTAAATGTTTCCAGAAGTTTTTTGTATTCTTTTTCGAAAGCCGTTTTTGAATGATGCTTTTCTTGATTTCTAATATAGGTAATAACAGAGTCGAGTTGTGATTGAGAATAAGAAAAAGCACCGAACCCTTCCTGCCAATTAAATTTGCCTCGAAACCATTTCTTATCGTTGATAAATTTTGAAGAATTGGCTTTGATATCTCGAACCAGATCGGACAATGTAGTCTCTGGCTTTAAACCAATCAGAATATGAATATGATCCGGCATGCCGTTGATGACGATAAGTTTTTGGTCTTTATTCCGAACAATTCCGGTAATGTATTTGAATAATTCATCCTTGTGAATATCCGGTATCAGGTTTTGTCGTCCTTTGACCGCAAATACAATTTGAATGTAAATTTGGGTGTAGGTGTTGGCCATAAGATTTCGCTTCTCCGGAGCTTTAAACTTTATTAGACAATTTTTATAAAAATTTCGTCCCTACGGACGTATGGAATTTATCCGGTTTTTATCATAAGCCCCAGAGGCGCGGCATATCATATAAAATAATTTATATGAATTGTTTTGTCCAGATAAAATACATTTCGCTCCTACGGAGCTTGAATTCATTCTGGAAATCGTTACTACAAATATACCGTCCCTACGGGACTACATTTTATCAATTGTTGTTTAAAGCAATTAGCCCCAGCGAGGCGTTATTTATATGGAATGGGGATGTAAATAACCCATGAGCCCCATAGGGTCGTTATGTATATAGATACCTAAACAACAAGAAATCAAAAAAGCCCCGGCGGGGCGATATGTCATATAAAACAATTTAACGGAATTACCTTGTCCAAATTGAAATACGTTTCGCTCCTACGGAGCTTGAATTTATTCGTAAAATCGTTACTACAAATATACCGTCCCTACGGGACTACATTTTATCAATTGTTGTTTAAAGCAATTAGCCCCAGCGGGGCGTTATCTATATAGAACGGGGGATGTAAATAACGCATGAGCCCCGTAGGGGCGGCATGTTCATACATGGATTTAAAAAAATCCATTATAGAATAATGTATCAATCAAATAAATTTATTTGGACGATTTAGCATACGATTCAGGGCTATCTTGATCATATCCTCTTCACAATCAGCAACGACAAATCGTCATTCGCTCTTGCTTCGCCGACAAATCGATCAAGTTGGCCCGTCACCGTTTCCCCTATATACTGCGCATCAAAATGGCTGATCTCCGACAAAAGTTTGTTAAGACGTTCGGTACCGTAAAATTCACGTGACTCATTGCAAGCCTCGGTCAATCCATCGGAATAAGCAAACAAAATCTCTCCATGCTGAAGATCGATAGTTTGTTCCGTATAATTTGTTTTATTGGAGAGCCCGAGCGCAAGTTCGCCACCAGGTAATTCCTTAATGCCCTGAGCAGAGAGAACCAGTGGAGGCATATGCCCGGCATTAACTAATCGGATTTGGCCGTTATCCGGCTTGATCTCGAGGTATAACAACGAAGCGAAAATACTCGGGAGGCTGTCGCGGTGAAAAATAGCGTTGACCTTGGAACAAAATGCCGACAAGGACTCGTGATCGGCTGCGAACGCCCTTACGGTAGCCTGAAGCTTCGCCGTAAGCAATGCCGCGCGAAGACCTTTGCCCGCGACATCCGCCATGATGAGACCGGCGCGTTCCGGGCCGATCTGAAGGAAATCAACAAGGTCGCCGCCCACTTCATTAGCAGGCCGAGTATAAAGCCAGAGCGACCAACCGGAAATCTGCGGACTGCGTTCGGGAGCAAGGGCTTGCTGGACCTTGCGTCCGGATTCCAGTTCGCTATGCGCCAATAGTTTATCTTTTAATTCAAGCAACAGAACAAATAGAATCAAAACGCCGCCAATAAAACCGTTATCATTTATCAATACGCTTTCAAATGCAATCGTGAAACCGCCGTTGGACAAAAAAATACCCAGCAGCAGTAAAAGGCGCCGCGTAGGCGTCAACTTGAAAAACATGCTTTTTAACAGCCACCAGACAAAATAAAACCAGCGTTTAAAAACGTTCATCTCATCTAACCGCGATTTCATTTCCGTATCAATGTAAAAATCACGCAGCTCGCGATATTCGCGGCGAAGATTTTCAAAATGGCCGCCGCTTTGAACATCGTGCCGGAGTGTATTAAAAATTCCCGGTTCCGTTTTTTTGTTTGAATTTTCTTTGTTCATGCTAATTTCCGATAAATGATTCCCGATAATTTTGTAATTTTTTACGTGGTTCGCAAGAGAATGTTCGGTGGAAAATTCACATTGGATCTGTTTTAATACAATTTTATTCTATTGAAAAATAACCCGTATTTCATAGATTGCAGCATGACTCCAGATAGACCGTTCCATCATTTTCATCCGTCAGTCGCCAACTGGTTTGGCAAAGAATTTTCACAGCCGACGGAAATTCAGAAGCGCGCCTGGCCGGCCATTCAACTAAAACAAAATACGCTCATTGCGGCGCCAACCGGTTCCGGTAAAACGCTTGCTGCGTTCCTTGCAGCTATTGATGATCTGGTTCAGCAAGGATTAGACGGATCATTGTTACCTCAAACGCAAATCGTTTACATTTCACCGCTCAAAGCGCTCAGTAATGATATTGAAAAAAATCTTCAGCGGCCGTTGGCCGGAATCGAAGAGGAATTGAAGCAACTCGGGCTTCCGCAAGTACCCGTTCGCGTATTGGTCCGAACGGGCGACACGCCCGCAAGCGCGCGTACTGCCATGACAAAAAACCCTCCGCATATTTTGGTCACAACTCCGGAGTCCTTATTTTTACTTATTACCAGCGACAGCGGACGTAATATGTTGTCAAACGTCCACACGGTTATCGTAGACGAAATTCACGCGCTCGTTCGCGATAAACGCGGCTCGCATCTTTCATTGACGCTCGAACGTCTACAGGCGTTGACAAAAAATAGACTGGTTCGTATCGGCATTTCCGCAACGCAAAAACCGATTGAGGAGATAGCTAAGTTTCTGGTCGGTCATAACGACGGATCTGACAATGCAATTCCTTGCACTATCATTGACACAGGACATAAACGCAAACTCGATCTTTCCATCGAAGTTCCCGGATCGCCGCTGTCTGCAGTGATGCCTAACGAAGTATGGCTGGAGATCTACGAGCGGTTGGTCGAACTGATACAGGAACACCGCACGACCTTAATTTTTGTGAATACGCGCCGATTAGCGGAGCGCATTGCACATACCCTAACGGAACGTCTCGGCCCTGATGCGGTCACCGCACATCACGGCAGTATGTCAAAAGAACATCGGCTGCAGGCCGAACAGCGGCTGAAATCCGGTTCGCTCCGCGCGCTCGTGGCTACCGCCTCTCTGGAACTCGGTATTGATGTCGGTTCCGTTGACCTCGTTTGTCAGATCGCTTCACCTAAATCCATTGCAACCTTTCTTCAGCGTGTGGGCCGTTCCGGCCACACGGTTACCGGCACGCCAAAAGGAAAGCTGTTTCCGCTGACGAGAGACGAACTCGTCGAATGCGCGGCTATATTCGATGCCGTGCGACGAGGAGAGCTGGACCGAATCATTATTCCCGAGAAACCGATCGATATTCTGGCGCAGCAGATCATTGCAGAAGTCGCCTGCGGCGAATATTCGGGAAACGATTTGTATCAACTGGTTCGCCGCGCACATCCGTACAGAAATTTGAGTCGGCAGGAATTTGACGAAGTCATCACCATGTTGTCCGAAGGATTTACCACGCGACGCGGCCGAAGAGGCGCGTATCTTTTCCACGACGTAGTTAATGAGCAACTACGCGCCCGTAAAGGAGCAAAACTTTCCGCGATTACCTCCGGCGGCTCCATACCCGACTCGTTTGATTATGAGGTTCGATTAGAACCGAGCAACACTTTTATTGGCACATTAAATGAAGATTTTGCATTTGAAAGTTCCGCCGGCGATATTTTTCAATTAGGCAATAATTCATGG
>JAEUSK010000215.1 GCA_016787925.1 bacterium
CTGGACAGATCGTAAGGAATATAACGCGCCGGTTCACGGCGGCTTTCTCCGCCGTAACTCAGCATGAGAGCGATTTTGTTTTCTATGTCAATCCATTCTATGAATATGGCGCTGTGTTCAATATTATTGTAGGAATGATTCACGTAATACAGCCAGTCTCCGTGCTTGATTTTACGCACATCCGCGTACGGGCCTGTTTTGGCACTTTTGAATACGTCTTCGCGTTTTCCCCATGAATATCCTGCGCGGTCGTAAACGGCGTTGGCATAGTCCCAGCAACTGCCCGGCAGAATTTCTTTATTTTTCAGCGTCATGGTCCGGCCGGTCTCCAACACTTTGTGTCCGTCTTCAGATGCTTTTTTCTCAGCCTTGATGATCAGACCGTTATAATAATCGTCCTGGTAAGAATTATCCTGGCTGTACACGTGGCTTATAGTAAACGTCAGCAGTACGCTAAGAATGGTGGATCGAATCATGGCGACTCCTTTATTTTTGGCATAATGCTGGAAAACAGATTTTGTTTTTTTAACCCGGTAAATATTTTGAAATAATATGCCATTCAGCGTTGCGAACGGGGAAATTAGTTCCTTGAAATTGTTTGAAAATTGAAAGGTTTTCTAAATCTTTTATTCCAACAAGCTTTTTTTTCAATATGGGATAATTGACAAGTTTTTTTATGATTGTCATTTCAACACGCATAGCTTCATGATGTTCTTTAGATGAATCTATCCAATATTTTTTTTCAGGAGCGTACTCGGTCATCAATTTCGGATCGTTGTTAATACGTGTAATAGCATATATTCCTGCTTCCGGCCCCGACATCCATAAAAGGCCAATATGGCCCTTTTTTATCTTGTTTTTATGCTGATTTACAAGCCAATGAATATTATTTCCTATGTCATTGTCAGCAAGGGCATTCAAAATGTCGTAACGTTGCGGATTACCTTGGAATATCCAAACTGATATTTCCTCATTGTCTTTGGTGTTTTTGCCCGCAGAGTCATCCGGTGACAGAGTATGTGCCGGAATTTTTATTGAAGGTTCTTCATCACTAAATTCGTACTGGTATTTTTTCGCAATCTCCGAAATAAGTGCAATGCCTAATTCTTTACACTCAATACCAATGTGTTCTAAAAATATTCTGCGCTCTTTAGGAATTACATTAGCGCAAAGGAGCATCTCATAGTACTCATTTTGATTTTTGCTTTTTAATAACCCGTAATACTCGGCGATTTGACCAGACGCTTCGCGCGTTAGTATTCCTCGTTTAATTTCAACTATTAGTTTTCTCTTAAGATTATCCTCGAATAAAATATCTACTCTTTTTCCCTCAATGGAATATTGTTGACCGATGAGCGATAGGTTTTCATTCGGAAAAAACTCATGAGGATATAGGGCGACCAAATTTTCAATATCTTTTTCTAACATGCTTTCTTTTGGGCGATTAAGAAAAGTAATAGTTCCTATATCAAAAATATCTACAACGTATCCCAAGCCGTCGCCAGCTTTTTCGCGCCGATGCTTCTCGTGTTTTTGGAATTTTTTCCATTACCGCTTTCCATGGATTGTTTTTCGTCGAGTGCCTTGAGAATTTTCTCCGGTGTGAATGGTGTGGCGTCCAGGCGAACGCCGATGGCGTTATAAATCGCATTGGCAATAGCGGGAATCGCGGCATGCAGAGGCCCTTCGCCGGCTTCTTTGGCGCCGAACGGCCCCTCGGGATCGATGGTCTCGACAATGATTGATTCGATCTCCGGTGTATCGAGAATGGTTGGAATTTTATACTCAAGAATGGACGGATTGCGGTGCAGGCCGTTTTTATGGAAAACATGTTCCTCGAAAAGCGCTTCCCCGACGCCCATATATACGCTGCCTTCGATCTGGCCTTCGACGATCAGCGGATTGAGCGCGCGCCCGCAGTCGTGCGCCGACCATATCTTATCAACGGTCACGACGCCCGTTTCCACGTCGAGCGTAACTTCCGCGACGTGAGTCGAGAAAGTGTATGACGGTGAAGGCCCGGCTCCGGCGCCTTTATAGTCGCCGCCGATTTTTGGCGGTTTGTAACTGCCCGTCGCGCCGA
>JAEUSK010000220.1 GCA_016787925.1 bacterium
TTATTTTTCGCATGAAATTAAGGTTTTCTCACTTACAAGCAATGAGGAGCATCTTATGGCCTATATTATTGCGGAACCCTGCGTCGGTGTGAAAGATACGGCATGCGTAAAAGTTTGCCCTGTTGATTGTATCTACGATTCAGAAGGATGGGATCAATTGTACATACATCCGGATGAGTGCATCGATTGCGGTGCATGTGAACCCGAATGTCCCGTAGAAGCTATTTTTACTGCTGAAAATACGCCGGAGAAATGGAAATCGTACATTCAGAAAAACGCTGATATGTTCAAACAGTAGTCGGTAAAGTTTTTCATAATAAAAAGGCTCGGATGAAAGTCAGAGCCTTTTTTTATTTATATTTGAAAGTATCACGCCTGACAAATAAACCATAAGCAAATTCTAAATATTTTCGAGGAGAGCACAATGACCATTGCAGTCGGATGTGACCACGGAGGATTTCCTCTTAAACAGGCTGTTTTGGAATCCATTGCCAAAGCGGGTCATACGGCCATTGACCTTGGAACAAATTCGACTGACGCCGTCGATTATCCCGATTATTCCGCCGCCGTCGCAGAAACGGTTTTGTCTCGCAAAGCCGATCGCGGTATTGTGATCTGTGGAAGCGGCGTCGGCGCAACAGTTGCGGCGAACAAGTTCAAAGGCATCCGTGCAGGCCTTTGCCATGACACATTTTCTGCCCGCCAAGGCGTCGAAGACGACGATATGAATGTGCTTACTTTAGGCGCTCGCATTATTGGGCCGCTTCTGGCTGTAGAGATTATCCAGGCGTTCTTAAAAGCGCAATTTTCAAATGCAGAGCGACATCTGCGCCGGTTAAATAAAGTTAAGGGTTTTGAAGAGCATTTTGGTCAATAGTTGTTGAATAAAGGAACATGAATGGAAAAACCATATCCGTCGATTTATTACTCCGATTATCTGCATCTTGAACGCCTGTTATCCAGTCAAAATGCGAAAAGCGCTGAATACGGAAATCCTGCGCATGATGAAATGTTATTTATCATTGTTCATCAAGCGTACGAATTGTGGTTCAAGCAGATCTTGCATGAATTGGATTCCATTGTTCAGCTGTTTGAGAAAAATTACGTTGATGAAAAAAATATCGGCGTGGCCGTTGCACGATTGGTTCGCATTACTGAAATTCAGAAGGTGTTGATTGACCAACTCCGCATTCTTGAAACTATGACGCCGCTGGATTTTCTGGAGTTTCGCGACTATCTTGTTCCTGCGTCCGGATTTCAGAGCATCCAATTTCGTCTAATAGAAAACAAACTCGGCCTTAAACACAAACAACGTTTACAATACAATGAAAGCGCGTATTATAGCCGCCTGTCCAAGGAACATCAGGATCTGCTCAAGAAATCAGAGCAGGAAGCCTCGTTATTGGAACTGTTGGAAAAATGGCTCGAGCGAACGCCATTTCTGGAATTCGGAAAATTTAATTTTTGGAAGGACTATCGTCAGGCTATTGTAAATATGTTGGCGGAGGACAAGAAGATTATCCAGAGTAATTCTACACTTTCGGAAAACGAAAAAATCCAGCAGATCAAACAGCTGGATTTGACGCAAGAAAATTTTGACGCATTATTTGACGAAGACAAACATAACAAGTTAATTGAAGAAGGCCAACGGAAACTGTCTTATCGCGCGACACAGGCGGCACTTTTAATTTGCCTGTATCGTGATCAACCAATCTTGCACCTGCCGTTTAGATTATTGACGGCTTTGATAGATATCGACGAACTTTTTACTTCATGGAGGTACCGCCACGTTCTGATGGTTCAGCGTATGATAGGAACTAAAATCGGAACCGGAGGATCATCGGGATATCAGTACTTGAAAGCGACGTCCGAACAACACAAAATATTCACTGATCTTTTTAATCTTTCAACTTTTTTGATCCCACGTTCGGCGCTTCCAAGGCTCCCCGTTGATGTTGAGCGCAATCTGGGTTTCTATTATAAGACGAAATAACCGATTTATCTTTTTCAGATTTTATGACAAATATTACTAAACAGATTCGCGATGCAGGAATCGTTGGTGCCGGCGGCGCGGGTTTTCCGACGCATGTAAAGGCCGCGTCAAAAGTAGATTGTGTAATTGCCAACGGCGCAGAATGTGAGCCCTTGATTCACAAGGACTATGAATTAATGGTTCATTATCCGGAAGAAGTTGTACGTGGCGTCGAATACATGATGCAATCTACCGGAGCAGCCGAAGGGATCATCGGGATCAAAGAAAAGAACTCGGCTGCAAT
>JAEUSK010000243.1 GCA_016787925.1 bacterium
CCTACGATACACTGAAATTACCAATCGCCCAATGAAATTCTATGAATGTTACAACCAACCCTCGGGTTGGTTGACAACATGAAAACCGGACATTTCTACTTTGGTAGAAACCGGACATTTCTATTTTGGCTTGACAGCGGCAAAAATAGTATTGACTTTTTATATTTTTTGCGATAATATTGTCCACTGCAATCTGGCAGGTCAAAACTTGCGCAAATCAAGAGTACTTGCTTACAAATAATTTTTTAAATGCTATTAAAGATTACTTATCACAATGTTTACCACATTATAACTTGGAGGCACGTCTTTTATGGAGAAATCATTAGTTGATTATTTTAACGAAGGTGGCGGTTTCATGTGGCCAATCCTTTTTTGTCAGGTCGTAGGTCTTGCCATTTGTATTGAACGTTTCATTACTTTGTCTCGTTCCGGTGTGAACACCAGGAAATTTCTTGTGAAAATTAAACAAGCCCTCGATGAAGGCGGCGTGCAAAGAGCAGTAGAAGTCAGCGCTAACCAGCGCGGCTCGGTCGCTTCTATTTTCCATGCCGGTCTGCTTCGCGCTCATAAAGGCGTAGATCAGGTCGAAAAAGCTATCGTGAATGCCGGAGCCATTGAGATGGCGTTTTTGGAACGAGGCATGATCTGGATCGCGTTCTTTATTGCCGTTGCTCCCATGCTCGGATTTACGGGAACCGTGCAGGGTATGATTCAGTCATTTGAAGCGATCGCGAAAGCTAACGATATTTCTCCTACGATTGTTGCTACCGGTATTTCAGTTGCTCTTCTTACCACTCTTTTTGGTTTGATCGTAGCGATGATACTTCAATTTTTCCATAATTATTTTACGGCGAAGATCAACCGTCTGGTTGTGGATATGGAAGAGACCTCGGCAGAATTAGTTGACGCCATTGTTGAGCTGGAACACCGATAGTCAAACCAAAGGACCACTCACATGTTAGTTGAAAAAAGATTAAAGAATACAGCGGAAATACCGACAAGTTCTCTGGCGGATATGGCATTCCTTCTGCTCATATTTTTCATAGTGATCACCACCGTGGGCACGGATAAAGGTATTGACCTTGTTTTGCCCCCGGAAGGCGATGTTAAGGAAATTCCAAAGACCAATATCATGAATATCCTGCTCAACGATAACGGCGATATCCTGATTGAAGAAGAACCGCGATTTATGAATCAGATAAAGGATATTGTAAAAAACAGGATTGCCAAGAATGACAAGATCATCGTGTCTGTTAAAACGACGCGAAGGACGCCATATAAGATATTTGTTGCCGTTTTAGATCAGCTCAAACAGGCCGAGGCAAAGAAAATATCCATAGCGGAGCCGGACAAATAATCTTAAAAAGCACGGAGATTGTATGAAATTCAGTAATCAAAAAAATAAGCCGCCCGCGATACCGGGGGCATCCATGTCCGATATTGTATTTACCTTGTTGCTTTTCTTCATGGTCTCGACGGTCATCAAGAAGTTCAACGGGCTGCCCGTTGATACTCCGGAAGCATATCAGGTGGAAAAATTACAGACAAAGACCCACACTTCTTATATCTGGATCGATGAGGGTGAAAACATTTCATTTGACGACTATCCTATTTCCTCCATGGATGAAATATACACCATCGCCCGGGAGAAAATTGTCAAAGATGTGCAATTATTAATTTTTATGCGAATAGACAAGAACATGCGAATGGGTGTATTGGTAGATGTACAACAGGAATTGAGAAAAGCCGGAGCATTGCGGGTCTATTACGCTACTAAAACAAAAGCTTCGCCAAATTATTAGACTATAGTTTGCCATAGCGGAGAAAGGAAAATACAATGACATTGTATGAATTGAAGAGGCAATACAAAGTTGTGTTAGAGGCTTCGATGATCGCGGCGCTGGTTCTAATTACATTGGTTATCCGTTTTTACACTTTCGGCGATAGCGGCCGCACCATCGGGAAAGCGGATATACAGTTTGAAGTGAGCAAAGTTGATTTGACCAAGCAGATCAAGCGCGCTCCGCCGCCAAATCGTCCCGCTGTTCCGGTTGCATCTGAAACGGAAACGTTATTGGGCGATGAGACGATTGATGATACCGATGTGGATCTCGAAGAAATTCCGCCGCCGCCGCCGCCGCCGGCAAAAAGGGATCAAGGTGATGGCGACGCTGAAGTTTTCGTGGCCTACGATACGCCGCCGGACCTGAAAGGCGGATTTGACTTCATTCGCAGAAATCTTAAGTACCCTGACATGGCAAGACAAGCGGGGATTGAAGGCAAAGCAATCGTCAGTTGCGTCGTTGACGAAAATGGTAATGTGCTTAAAGCGGAAGTCGTCAAAGAAGATGGTAATGTAGGATTCGGACAAGCCGCAGTTGATGTGATCATGAAGGCTAAATTCAATCCCGCCAAGCAGCGAGATAAGGCCGTCAAAGTCAGGATATCAGTGCCGGTCGTATTCAAGCTCAGGGGATAGGAAAAGAAAAATAGTGGAATTTAAAAATCCCGTTTGCCTGAGGCGAACGGGATTTTTTTATTGATGTGGGCCATCAGGGATTTGAACCCCGGACCAAAGGATTATGAGTCCTCTGCTCTAACCGCTGAGCTAATGGCCCCAAATGGGTGCTAATATAAAATTCGTTTCAGAAATAATCAATGAGTTTTTGCTTCGGGGCGATGATTATTTGAAAAGGCAGGAGTTAGCTGAAACTTTTTATGGCGTCTTCCTGTGACGCGTGGATCTCAAATACTTCGGCTAACTTTGTTATGTTGAGCACATTTTTGACGAACTCGTTGTAACCGCCGATTTTTAAAACGCCGTTCTTATTGTGTGCCGCCGTGTAGAGTGAAATAAGGCTTCCAAGACCGGAACTGTTGATTCGTTTGATCTTCGAAAGATCGACAACGATCTTATCGACGTTTTCGTCCAGTAATTCCCGAACCGCGGCCTGCAGCATTTCGATATGTTCCTCCGTCATGAGTTTATCCTGAATTTCGACGACGGCCAGAGTGTCGGAAACTTTACGGGACGTGACCTTTACCTTGCTTTCGCTGGCAATTTGTACTTTTTTGCTTTGTTTCATTGGTGTTTTCAAGGTGTATATTTACTTACTTTCTAATTTTGCGTTAATTTCACTCAAATGCATATTCATATCATGGAGGTGCCTTTCAAGAATCCATATTTCTTCCCCGGTCTTCTGCATCGCAACTTCATCTCCGCTCCGGCCGCCATAGGTGAGGCTATTGCAAATTTCATCAAACGTGTCAGCGGAATGTTTTAAGTAGGTAACAAAATAGCGGATATCTTTTCTCACCTCAGTGAAATCAAGATCCTGCGATTGCGAAAGTTCATTGGCCTTCAGCCGCAAATAAGTAATATTAAGTTTGAATACGTTCAGATCGTCAATGACCTTATCAATGTCAACTTCCCGCTCTTCCGGGGCTTCGACGCGCATATCCAGTTCCATGGATTTCAAATCGAGATGAATTCTGCGCAAATCATTCGCTAATTCCCTGATTTTATCCGCTAGCATTTTGGCTTGAATCCCGAAAAATTAATAAGATGAGTCGATCAAAGCAGCAGGGTTATACTAATCAATTTTGAAGATACTGTCAACAGGTAAAATATTATTTGTCCCGCGTAGTCGAAAACATAACGAGAGCCATTAAATTTTCTATGCAGTATCCTTTATGTGTTTTTGTGTGAACGTAGAAATTTCCGTAAACGAAGAATATACACATAAAAGGACGTCACGAGCAGAACAGTACTTATCCACAACAGGAATAAATAAATTTCTTCTATATGAAATACATCTTTGACAACGTAGACTGTTACCATGAGCGCGACGACCGTAATTGTTATTTTGCCGAGCATATTTGATGTAAAAAGATAAGCGTATTTTTTCTTAATGTAGAATCCTGCGGAAAAGATCAATATGTCCCGAATCAGTGCAAGAACAAGGAACCACACGGGGAAATCGTCACGTGAAATTGCCAGGAATAATAGTATTGCAGCCATTCCTATTTTGTCGGCAATCGGATCAACAACTTTGCCGAAATTCGTAATTTGGTTCATTTTTCTTGCGAGTTGTCCGTCAAATGTGTCCGTCAGGCCGCCGATGATCATAAAGGCAAGTGCGGTCAGATTATGGCGTGGGTTTGTATTCCCAAGATCAAGAAAATAAATGATAGGAATGACAATAACGATCCTCGACAGACTCAAGATATTGGAAACGGTAAATATTTTGTCGGCGTAAGGATTTTCTCCGCCAGAGTTTTCGTTGGTCATTGATCAGCGGGAGGGTTAGTCGTAAATGTTTTTGTTATAACGTCCAATTCTCTGAGAAATTTGAGCTTCTTTATTTCTTCCGGAAAAAACAACGCTTGATCTATGAAATAAATACGCCGCGTGGATTCGTCGTAAAATGCGTAACTGCGGAACGGCCCCCCAAACGCGTTTTGTAAATCCAAGGTTTTCCAGATTCCGGTATAAGCCAGTGCCGGACGGCCTCCGATTTCGGTTTTGTAAAACGAATCGAAAGACGGCGTCGTTTTTACTGAATCCGGAAACCATGATCCTATTTTATTCCGCGTTTGTATCATCCAGGTCTTTGTCAAAAAGCTGTCAGGAACGGCTTGGGAATCCAGCGGAACCCAGTATACCGAGAGCCATCGTTGCAGTGACTTGTAGTATGACGATGCGTGGAAACGTACGTAATGCCTGTCCGGGCTTTCTTCAACGATCTTATAGTCAGGATGAATCCGCAGCGTCCATTGGTATTTCTTGAAAAGTTCCTTCTGCAAGGCTTTGTCTTCTAGAGGAGCGGACGAACCATAAAGGAAATCAGACATCAGATGGGTCTTATGCGTGTCAAAAATTTCAAAAAGCTGATCGCTGTTCGCCTGAATGAAGCGGTTAACGTCCTGGATGGTATTCGACGTCAGTACCATGATGACTTGTCCGACCGACCATTCGTCTTTACGCGTAAAAATAAAATACTCGCCAGATCCCACGGCCTTGGCCGCTTCCTCATTGAGCATGCTTTGAACTGTTTGTGATACCGGTTCTTTCGAGTCCAACGTGCCGATCATGACAATGTATTTGTACTTTTTATAAATATCAAAAACACTGATCGGCGCGCGCTGCAAATAAAAATCCGTTTCATTTTGCGGCGTAATAAAATTTCTTTCGAACACTATCTGTAAGGATTCCTTACTCTGGCTCCAATTGGCGGAATCTGAAAATACAATGATCTGATCGTCGCCGCCGATGGCCGCAGACTTGTAGATCTTGCCGCAGGATGCAACAAAGCACACCGCGATGACGCAAACCAGTGTCTTCATGTGAGCTTACTCTTTCTCATAAGAAAAATTAATGCACCGGGGATAGTTGAAATCATGGATATGATGTAAGTAACGAACCCGATGGAAAATGCGATCTCAGCCGGCACGCCTATTTTTCTGAATAGCAAAATAGTTGTTTGTTCTCTTGGTCCGGTTCCGCCAATGGAGATAGGTAAACTCGCTGCCAAAGAAATAATCGGTACGAATATTATATAGTACCGTATCGACGACTCATCACCCATCGCCCTGCCAATCGCCCAGATGGTCAATATTCGAAGCCCCTGCACGCCCAGCGAGATCAAAAAAATTTTTGACAAATCAAGCCTGCGGGTCCTGAAATTATGGACTTCATGATACAAATGGCGGAGGCGTTCGTATAATTTTTTTGGTATAAGAACTGCAAATGGTTTTACTATCATATCGGCTATTTTCTTATTCAATACGAACACCAGTCCCAAAATCCAGATGGTCAGCAGCGTCACAATGCTCAAGAACATTTTTACCGATTCTCCGCGCCCGATCATAAATGCGCCGGTAATACAAGCCAAGAATATCAAAGTTAACAAACCGACAAACCGGTCAAAAAAAACCGATGCAACTGCCGGTGACAGCCTTTCCCGGTCCGGCGAATGTTTTTGAACGTCATAGACTCTCAAAAGATCACCGCCCATACCGCTAATCAAAAAATTATTAAAGAACAATCCGACGTAATAATAACCCAGCGTTACGGTATAAGTAAGCCTAATCTCAGACATACGTAATATAAGGCGCCACTGAAATGCTCCTAAGCAATAACTCAGTGTCAGTAAGATCAAAGACCAGCCTATCCATGCCGGGTCCGTTTTAAGAAATTGCGCCTGTAGTGCATCAAGCTCGATCGAACGGACGGTGAAAAAGATAATGCCGAAACTGACTGCAATTTTAGCAAGAAGGTATACGTATTTTTTTATCATCCTTTTCAAAGAAATTATTTTTTCGAATCTAATCGCGCTTTGATTTCAGCCAATTTTGTTTTAGCCGTTGCATCCTGCGGATTACGCGCGAGCCATGACTCAAGTATCAGTGCCGTTTCCGCCAGATTGCCGCTTTCCTCCAACGCTTGGATATAATAGCCCAAAGCTTCCGGATTGGCCGGATTGGATTCATAAATGGGCTTAAGAATCTCCACGGCCGTTGCGGCATCCTTTAAAACAAAGAGATGCAATGCGGCAATACGGATCTTGCCGTTTTGGTCGACACGATATAACTTTTCGTTTGCCAGTACTTCGGCGATATATTCTTTCAATTTTTCAGGTTTTCCCGCGTCCGCGTAAAACTGTCCTATGGCCAGTTTCAGGCGGTAATCGCGCATAGGAACGGCCTCCTCTGTGATTATCGACTGCATCGAGTCCAATATGGCGACTATTTTTTGATCGACCGTGAGCGATTCCGGGAATTCCATATCAATTTTATTCTTCAGATTTTCTGCCGTTCCCATCATCTTCCTCTGACGATAATACTCCACCATGCGCAGAAACAACGTGCGGTAATTTTGCGTCAACCGGCGGATATTATCATCATATGATACGTTCGGATTGTTCATGTTTCGGTATTTGTAGGTCTTGAACGTATTTTCATACATATGGTCGATTGACATATCCTGATCGGGTACAGTAATCAGTTTATAGGCCAGGCCGTCCATCCGCAAGTATCGGCCAAGGCCGACTTTATTGTCATCACTCACGGTAATCGCGTAATAGATCGGGCGGGAGAATTTTGATGCAAACAAAATATCCAGAACCATCAGATCCTGAACACGCAGGCCCTGGCCGGAAATAGTCGGATCCACTTTAAACTTCATTTTGGGGATGGTGATGGTGTCATGATTCTTCGGCAGCACTTTGCCGGATTCGACCCAGTCTTTCCAATAGATCTCCTTCGGAACATCTATCGTGAATTCGCGTGATTTCCAGCGCGTCGGCTGGATACTGGAGTTCGGAATTTTCGGATCGCCTAGAATTTGCCGATCGGTATATCCTATTGGGACTTTCATTGCCTTGACGACTGAGCCGTCCTTCATCCTATACTCCAGCTCTTGGTTTTTCAGCTGGTTTATGTACCATTCCGTATTCAGCAGGCTCAAATTGACGATGCGCACATCCGGCCTGACCTTTTCTACTTCCTGTAAATACCATAACGGAAAGGTGTCGTTGTCGCCGTTTGTAAAAATGAGCGCATTCGGTTCGCACGTCTCAAGGAGATTATATGAATAGTCCCATGCAACGTAATTTCCCTGGCGGCTGGTCGTATTTTTGTTATACAAGAACATATTCAATGGCAATAGAATTATAAGGCCGCAGCAAGCTGAATAAACAGCCGTGGACATGAAACGTTTGTGTTTTAATTTTTCCTCGATCGCTTCCAATATGGAATATACGCCAATGCCGATCCATACGGAGAAAGAGAAGAATGCCCCTACATAACTGTAGTCTCGTTCGCGCGGCTGCGGATCCGGCTGGTTGAGATAAATAATGATGGCAAAACCGGTCGTAATGAAGAGCCCGAATACCGCTAACGCCCTTTTCCAATCCCGGCTGAAGTGGTGTACAGCGCCGATAATGCCGACGATAAAAGGAATTCCATAAAGCCCGCGCAGGCTGAATACGGTAAAGACATATCCGTACCGGTCTTCCTGAGTATCTTGTAATTTGTCAACCGACCAACCGATCATATTCCTTACGTGATCGATAAAGGACAATGCCATATCATCGGGGCGCCCTATGAATTGCCAGTTAAAATAGCGGACAAACATCTTATTGAACTGATAGTCCCAAAACGGAGCTACACGCGGCCAATATGAGAAGTCGCCGTACTGTTCGCGGTTCATGTAACGGATGAAGGCGGCCCAGTTGCCCGGATCATTCTGGTCAATATTTGGGTTCATGCCGGAACGAATCATGATCATGGCGTACGTTGAATAGCCTACAAAAATAAGCAGCGAAGCGATAACAACAAGCGCACCGGCATGGTTGTTTTGTTTGATCATGGTGTAGGACAAATAGATGAGGATTGCAAAAAACAATAGTATAGAAGCGCCGGCAAGTCCGAACTGGTCAAAATAGAGGGGGACCTTAATACTCCAGAAAATGAACACCTTGTAAATAACCGCCATCGCGATCAGTCCGACGATGACAAATTTAATGAAGCTGGAAACGGTGATCTCGAATTTTTTTGAATAGATGATAAAGAATATGAAGGGAAGCGCAAGTATATTCAAAAGGTGGACGCCGATGGCGAGACCGACCATGTACGCAATGAGCAGCAGGTATACGTCGCTGTGAATATCATCCGGTTTTTCAAGCCATACCATGATGAGCCATACTACGATCGCGGTCGAAAAAGTGCTCGCTGCGTATACTTCCGCTTCGACGGCATTAAACCAATGGCTGTAGGTGAATGCAAACGTCAATGCGGCGATCGCCGCGGATAGCGTAATTTTGAGTGCGCCATACGTATCCGTCGGACGGTTCTTCCATTGTAACAGGAGACGAACGATAGTCAGATACAAAAACAATACTGCAAAGGCGCTGCACAGCACCGATATCATATTGACACGGAATCCCACATCGTAATCCGTGACGGCAATGCCTATCGCATGCCCAATTTCGGAAGTCGGGAGCATTGAGAAAAGCCGGCCGACAAGCAGAAACAGCGGTGACCCTGGAGGATGAGGTACCGCCAAACTGTAGGCGCATGCTGCAAATTCTCCGCAATCCCAATAAGATAAAGTAGGTGACACGGTTGCCAAATATCCAAACAAGGATAACACAAATACCATAAGGCCCGTGATGCGATTGACCTTCACATAATTGAACATAGTCGGTTTGATCTCCTGCTAATTTAGATTATTATATTTTCAACTTGTTTTCTTTATCGAGAAAATAATCCGCGAGCGCCACTTCCCATGGTTTCATGATGTCCAGGCCTCGTTCCGTCAGATTGTAATTTCCGAGAACGGAATACGCCGGGCGACGCAACGGACTGCCGAATTCCCTCACACTCGTTTTTTCAAGTTTGGTTTTTACCTGCGCGATCTCAAATATTTTCTTTGTAAATTCGTACCAGGAACATGCGCCGCCACTGGTGGCGTGGTATAATCCGTAGTAGTCCGTAGGGATCAATTTCTTGATCTGCTGCGCAAGGTGTACCGTGAAAGTCGGCGTCAAGACTTCATCATCAACAACTTTGATCGTATCTTTTTCTTTGGCCAGATTCAGCATGGTTTCAACAAAATTAGATTTCTTTCCGACGGCAGGATGAATGCCATAAAGACCTGAGGTACGAACAATAAAATGTTTGCGGCTGTAGGCAGCAACATACCGTTCGCCGGTCAGTTTGCTAACTCCATATACGTTCAAGGGCGCCGGCAAATCCGACTCAATATAGGGTTTGTTTTTTTGTCCGTCGAAAACATAATCGGTGCTGATATGAATCAGCTTGCATGACGCGCGTTCACAATTTTGAGCTACATACTTTGCGCCAAGGGCGTTTACCTCAAACGCCTTTCTGTCGTTGGTTTCACATCCCGGCACATCAGTCCAAGCGGCGGTATTGATAACCAGGTCGTGGCGATTGGACTCAAAAAGTTCAGTTACCTGCGCCAAACTTGTAATGTCGCATTGGTCGATGTCTGTTTTTGTAATGTCAAAGTCGTGTGACAATACACGGATCAGGTCTTGTCCCAGTTGTCCGTTTGCGCCAATTAACAAGATATTCTGCACAGCCACCTTTTTAATTTTCTAAAAATCCAAGGTATGAAACTCTTTTTTCTTCTTCAAGAAATAATCCAAAACAATGCTCCGGGGATAAATCAGATGACGGAACTGCGCATCGGTGACTTTCCGGTTTTTTTGAACCGACTTTCTTTTTTTGAGAAGCATGATAGCATGCGTGTATACCCAAAAATGAGCCTTCAAAATAGCGGCAATCCGAATCGGTTCAAACTGTACCAACGCATGTATCCCGGCAACTCCGTCCAAAATGAATCGTTGTATCAATGTCAGGAATAAATGCCGCGCCGGCAGATTCTTTATCAGCAGAATGAGGCTGTTTCGATGATTCCAATACAGCTTTTTGAAATTTGCCGCCGGCAGAGACGCGCTGACATAATGTAACACATTGGACTTCGGGATTACCTTAACTTTATACCCGTGAAGGTGCAGACGCCAGCAAAGATCGATTTCCTCGTAGTGCATAAAAAAAGTTTCGTCAAGCGTTCCGGCCTCTTCCAACGCAGAACGTCTGAGAAATAATGCCGCGCCGCTGGCCCAGAATATTTCCCGGATATCGTCGTACTGGCCGCGATCCATTTCGATCGTATCAAACATACGTCCGCGGAGGAATGCAAATCCCCATTGGTCAATGAATCCGCCCGATGCTCCGGCGTACTCAAAATATCCGCGGTTGATCATAGACTGAAGTTTGGGTTGCAGGGCTGCGACCGTCTCGTCGTTTTCAGCTTCATGTACAAGATGGTCGAGCCAGTCAGGAGCTACTTCAACGTCATTGTTCAATAAGACGATATATTTGCCTCGCGCCGCAGCCATTCCGAGATTATTGCCGCCGGTGTATCCGAGGTTGGTATGAGATCGGATCACTGTAACCTGCGGATAATGTTGTTCCGTATAAGAAACGGAATCGTCTATCGATGCATTGTCCACCATGATCCATTCGATGGAAGGATATGTCGATTTGAGAAGCGAATCGAAAAGACTTTGTACAAATTTTCTGCCGTTATAATTGAGAATGACTACGGAAACAAGCGGGGATGGATTCATGCAGGCGATCGATGTTTTTTCAGGTTGATTAAAATGGCTGTTCATCGCGCGAGTAAGGCGGAGGAACTTCCTGGCTGCGGGTGGTATCGATTTCGACAAAGCGAGCAAATTTCTTTATAAACCCTAATTTGACATCTCCGACAGGCCCATTACGCTGTTTACCAATAATGATGTCAGCCGGAACTACATCCGCTTGGCGATTGAAGTCATCCTGATCATAATAGTCCTGCCGGTGGACGAACATAACGACGTCGGCGTCCTGCTCGATCGATCCGGAATCACGCAAGTCTGAAAGCATGGGTTTCTTATCGCCGCCACGCTGCTCCACAGCGCGCGACAACTGGCTGAGCGCCAGAACAGGGATATCCAATTCTTTTGCGAGGGCTTTGAGCGAACGTGAAATGATCGCAACTTCCTCCTGGCGATTGGCGTTGCTCTTGGCGTTCGCATTAACCAGCTGCATGTAATCCACGATCAGGATTTCAATTTGTTTTTCAACTTTAAGCCGGCGCGCGCGGGCGCGAAGTTCGAGAATATTCAAACTCGGCGTGTCATCGAGATAGATCGGCGCTTTCGAGAGACGGCCCACGCTGGTGGATAATTTTGACCAGTCATTGCTGGGGAGCATGCCGGTGCGAACTTTATGCGCATCGACCTGCGCTTCAGCGCAAAGCAGACGCATGACCAACTGAAGCGAGGACATTTCCAAACTGAAAAAACCCACAGGTTTATTTGCGTCGACGGCAACGTTCCGGGCGATGGATAATACGAGCGCTGTTTTTCCCATGCTTGGACGGCCGGCAACGATAATCAAATCGGAGTTTTGAAACCCGCTGGTCATCTGGTCCAGCGGTTTATACCCTGAAGTAACTCCGGTGACGCCGCCCGGTTGATGATGGAAATGTTCGATCTGTTCGAAAGCCTTATGAAGCACCGGATTTAAAGCGATAAATCCTTGCCTGCTCTTGTCTTCTGCGATCTTGAATATCTGCTGTTCTACCGAGTCGATCAGATGATCCACTTCTTCCGTTTCCTGAAAGGCCTGTGTCACGATTTGTCCGCCGACATGGATCAGTTTACGCAAACGGGCTTTATCAAGCACGATCTTGGCATAATGGGCAATATTGGAAGCGCTGGGAACTTTCTGACTTAAACCGGAAATAAAATAGCTGCCTCCGACGCGATCGAGTTGATTGGATTTACGTAATTCTTCGGTCAGTGTGATCAGATCGATCGGATGGGATTGACCGTAAAGGCTCATCATGGCCTGATACACGATCCGGTGTGCCTCTTTATAAAAACAGGTTTCATCGATTATTTCCATGACTTTCCCGACCGCATTGTCATCGATCAGCATGGATCCTAAGATCGCTTCCTCCACTTCGAGCGCCTGAGGCGGGATGCGGCCGGAAAATTCGATGATATTTGATTTTTCTTCGGGTACGGACATATTGGAATTACTGTAATGCGGAAGTGAAGAATTATAATCCGTTTTGGTCTTCAAATTTAGTTAATAATTCATTAACTGTCAAACTTGAATAATCCACGGGAATATTGTTCGAGGGCTGCTTCATTGCCTTAATGACCTGTGACAAAAGTTCTATGGTATTGGTGATCTTGCGGCATCCATCGATGCATACGTCAACGAGTTTTTTGACGCCATCCGGATCATGAACGTCGCAAATCTGCGCCCGGCCGGCAATTGGCGCCGTAGCATTGTTAATATGATGCGATATCGCAATCAGCGTCTGTTCAAGCGTCTTTATGCGTTCGAGTTCCTTTTCTTTCAGAATCAGTTCCCCGCGCAATTTCTTGAGTTTAAGCATGGATGCTATCCGAACGCGCAATTCAACAAGGTTGTATGGTTTCGTAAGATAATCATCCGCGCCTTTTTCAAGGCCGACGATCTTGTCGCCCGGGTCATTCTTGGCTGTGACAAGGACAATCGGCGTCATTTTGAGTAACGGCTCGCTGCGAACCATTTCACAAAATTTAAACCCGTCTATCTTCGGCATCATTACATCGCTCAAAACAAGGTCGTGATGTGATTTTTTCAACTTGTCGAACCCCTCCTGGCCGTCGCCGGCAATGTCGATGTCGTAACCTTCTTTCGAGAAGAACATTTTCAGAATAGCGACGGTATCCTGATCGTCTTCGATGATCAGAATTTTCGTTGGAGCATGGTGGCCGGACTTTTTGGACTTGGCGTATTCCTTACCACCATGAACAGCTTTTGTTTTTTTTGATGTAGTTTTTGATTTACTTGGCATGAATTGTAAATTTACAGAGAGGAATACGGTTGATTCTAAGATTGACTTTTAGTGATAAAAACTATACTTTGAACAGAATTTTTTTTCATATCATGACGGAAAGCGTCAGCCGACGGAGGATTTTTAGGTAGGCGATAATATACATTTTCCAAGCCATTATCAAGTTTTTTTTGGACGTTCCGCTGTATTCATCATCAGAAAGAGCCAATGAAGTTTGACAAAACACTGATTACGCTCGTTATTTTTGTTCTATTATCATCCTGCAATATTAAGATGCCTGTTGTCGGGAAACTCCCTCCCCGCGAAACACTCATCAAGTATTGCTGGCAAACGTTTGAATTCGGACTGAAAGATAAGAATGAATTTGTCCGAACGAATACCATACGTACTTTGGGGCGCATTGGCAACCGGACGGCGATCGATGCGCTGGGTTCATTCGATTATGGCTGGAAACCGGTTGCCGTCAAGACATGCGCTCTTACTTTAGCGCAGATCCACGACAGCGCAGCTTTCTACAGCCTGCGTCATTTTGCCGATTCAAAGGATTTTATGATAAGGGAATACGTCGTTGTCGGAATTGCGCGGATGTCCGATCTATTTCCCGATACGATGGTTGTCCGCTACCTGAAAAAAATGATGTACAGTGTGGACAGTATTGCCGTTGATACGCTGCTGTACGATTCGACTGAAATTGCGCAGGATAAATCCGAACTTCGGGCTAAGATCGGCATGGCGCTGCTTAAAGTCGGTGACAGGTCCGGCGAAGCGTATACGAAGTCTCTGGCAAGAAACCGTTCCCTTCAGTTCCGGATTTCAATTGCGAAAGTTATTGGTGAAATTAATCCGCCCAACTCATTAGATTTGCTGTTGCCATTTTTGAAAGATTCATCCTCCTATGTACGCTCCAAAGCTTTGGAATCGTTGATTAAGATTAAGCCAAACGACATTGAATCCCGGCTGCGGCATATTTTAGCGAGTGACAAGGCTGAGGATATGCAAGTCCATGCAGCGATCGGATTGATGAAATACGATGAATGGACATCCGTGAACCTGTTACTGAAGTTGCTGGACAGCGGAGACGAGGATGTGTTGAGCCGGATCATTCTCGCTCTGGGGGAAGTTAAGTCTAAGCCGGCACGGGACAAGGTTATCCCGCTCTTAAGGAGTCTGACCACGCAGCCTTCGGACTGGGTAAGAATATCCTCTGTGGCGTCGCTTGGGAACTTAAAGGATTATGAATCGATAGACATTATTGAATCAGCATTGCATGATCCGTCGCAGGAAGTGCGGGAAATTTCGGTTGGCGTTTTGTCGAGGCTGAAAGGAAAGTTAATGCTGGAAGATCTTAAGCAACTCGTCACAGACGATACTTATTCGATGCGTTCGGTTGCAATATCCGGCCTGGGCAGCATCGATGACGAAGCCCTGCAGAATGAAGTGATCCTGCCTTTGCTGCTTGATCGGCTCAAGAATGATGCCGAGCTCATAGTAAGGGTGCGTGCCGCATTTACGATTCTAGACGTTTTGTCCGGCGGAAAATACACTAAACAAAACGATACAATAACAGATTAATATTTAGGAGTACGGTATGAAAAAATGGGCAGCCATTGGGCTTTTAGCAATGTTTCTTTTTTATGTCGCTACGAATGCGACCGGGTTTTACACTGAATTACTATGGTTCAGATCACTGGGATATGAAAATCCATTCTGGACGATGTATACGACAGAGTATCTGATAGGATTTGTGTATTTTGCGGTTTTTTGGATCATCATAGGGTTGAACATACTTATCGCCTCGCGGGTAAAATCTGTAGTGGTAAAACCCGGCGGTGAGGTGTTTCAGCAGCAGCTTCAGTTCTTTGCAAAACCTGCAAAGCTCATCTTTTTCGGATTACTTCTGTTTATCAGTTATATCATGGCAGCGGCGCCGGCGACCAAATGGATGCGCGTACTGCAGTTTTTTAACAGTGAGTCTTTCGGCGAACTGGATTCGGTTTTCCAAAAGGATATCGGCTTTTATGTTTATGAATTGCCCTTCTATCAGAGTATTATCAATTGGCTGTTTGGCGTCCTGGTTGTAACGATCATTGCAACGGCCGCCGTTCATGTATACAAACGCGCGGTTAACTTTACGCCGCAGGGCGTCAGTCTGGGCCAATTTACGCGTCGGCATATCATGGTGCTGATCGGACTGATCCTTTTTCTTTATGCGTTTGACTATCACTACAGCCAGTATGATATCTTATATAAGGATAACGGGATTGTGGTCGGAGCGGGCTACACCGATGTAAACGCCGCACTGACGGGGTTCATGCTCATGCAGGTGATTGCTTTGGTCGGCGCGTGCGGTGCATTTATCAGCGCATTCAAAGGAACATGGCGGTGGCTTATCGGAAGCGTCATACTTCAATTCGGCGCCGCATTCCTGCTTCTGAATATTTATCCGTCGTTGATACAGCGGTTTGTCGTGAAGCCCAATGAATTGGAAAAAGAAAAACCCTATATCGAAGAAAATATCAAGCAGACGCGCCGCGCGTATGAACTGGACAGAATTACCGAAAAGGATTTCAAGTATGACCTTGCGCTGACGTCGTCGGATATTAAAGCAAACAACGCGACAATCAAGAACGTCACGTTATGGGATTATCGGCCGTTGCGCGACTCCTATTCGCAGTTACAGGAAATTCGTCCGTATTATAATTTTTATGATGTGGATATTGACCGTTATTTTGTCAATGGCGAATACCGGCAGGTCATGTTATCTGCGCGCGAACTCAACCTCCAGAAAATCGGAAGCGATAACTGGATTAATAAGACGTTCATTTATACCCATGGACACGGCATCGTAATGAGTCCCGTAAATGTGGTGACAACCGAAGGCCAACCGGAATTCTTCATCAAAAACATTCCCCCGGAAAAATCCGTGGACATTACATTAGAAAGGCCGGAAATCTACTTCGGAGAACTCCAGGGCATTGACGATTATATCGTGGTTAAGACGAGCAAAGAGGAATTTGATTTCCCGCTCGGAGAAAAAAATCAGCATACGTTCTACAAGGAAGACGCGGGGGTAGGTATCGGCAGCTTTGCACGGAAGGCCATGTTTGCAATCCGGTTCGGCAAATTTAACTTTTTGCTGAACGATTATATTCAACCGGAAAGCAAAATCATTTATTACAGGAATATCAACGATCGCATTAAAAAATTGATTCCTTATATCAAGCTGGATAAAGACCCTTACATGGTTGCTGAAAATGGAAGACTGTACTGGATCTACGACGGATTTACGACTACTGACCAGTATCCGTATGCCAAGATGTCGTACGAAAAAAGTTCGTCCCCTTTTGGCGCAGGCATAACATATAATTATATCCGAAATTCCGTCAAAGTGGTGATCGATGCATATAACGGTTCCACGCAAATTTATAGTTTTAATTCTGAAACCGATCCGCTGATTAGGGTTTATTCAAAAATCTTTCCCGGCGTTTTCAAACCAATTCAGGATATGCCGGAGTATTTGAGGAAACATCTGCGTTATCCGCAGGATCTATTCGACATTCAGGCAAAATTATTCACGTTCTATCATGTTGATGACGCCAATGTGTTCTTTAACCGGGAAGATGAGTGGAATATCGCAACCGAAAAATACGGCGACGATGTCAAGCGTATGGAGAGTTATTATGTCATCATGAGGCTTCCGGGTGAATCGAAAGAAGAATTCTTACTCATGGTTCCGTTTACGCCAAACACCAAACCGAATATGATCGCGTGGTTTTGTGCCCGCAGCGATGGGGATAATTATGGAAAACTGTTGGTATATAAATTTCCGAAGAGCGAATTAGTCTATGGGCCATTGCAGGTAGAGAGCCGGATCGACCAGACGCCGGAAATTTCCGAAAAACTCACCTTGTGGAATCAGCAGGGATCCAGTGTGACGCGGGGCAACCTGCTCGTCATACCGATCAACAATTCCGTTTTGTATGTAGAGCCTTTGTATCTTCAGTCGCAGCAAAGCAAAATGCCCGAACTGAAAAAAGTGATAGTTGCATTCGATAATTACATTTTTATGGAAGACAATCTGGAGAATGGCCTTGAAAAAATTTTCGGAGGAAATTTTGCCGCGTTCAACCGAGACAAGCAGTCTGCAGCGACTGCTGAGACAGCTTCCGCGGTGACGGACAAGAATGTGTCTGCCATTTCTTCGGAAACAGCAAAAGCAATCAGAGATTTGTCGCGTTCCGCCATGGACAATTATAATAACGCTCAGGATGCGCTGAAAAAAGGCAACTGGACTAAATACGGCGAAAGCTTAGAGCGGCTCAAAAAAGATCTTGAAAAACTAGCGGAACGAAGTAAAGGTATCAAATAATAAATATATGAAGCGGGTCGGACACGACTTCGGCAATTTCTGCTTCTCGTTGTTGATTGCGCGTTTAATTATTGAACGGATTTCAGAAAGCAGCATATATGAGCGATGCCAGTCTACATCAATCCATCGATGTTTTTACTAAAAGAACCGGATTGATTGTCAGCCAGAATCATGGCGATGCGCAGGAGATGGAATTCAATTTATCTACGCTTTTGGGCATTAACATTCTTTTATGCCAATCGATACCCGATGCGCAGTTGATCTTAAAGGCGGAGCCTATAGACATCGTTATTCTCGATACAAAGATGGATCACCCAAATCCGTTCGTCATTTGTAAATTTATCAAGTCCGATGAAGCCTTGTGGAATATTCCTGTCGTGGCGCTGTTATCGGAAAATGCACTGAATAACCGCAGTCATGCGCTTAATTACGGAGCGGACGATTTTATCATGCGGCCGTTTGACTATTCTGAAGTGTACAGCAGAACCCGGGCGCAGCTTCGTTTGAGGGAATTGTATCTGCAGTTGCTGAAAGATGAACGGCTTAAAGTCTTATTTGAAATGGCCGGCGCAGCGGCCCATGAATTGGCTCAGCCTGTAACGGGCGCCATGGCGTTGATTCAGGTCATTTTAGCCAAACGCGAAAAAGAAATAACAGATGTCGATACAGAAATGAAAATGTTATATGAGTGCCTTCAGCGCGCTACCGACGTTATACATAAGATCCAGCGGATTAGGAAATATGAAACGACCGCGTACGCGGGTTCAAGTCAGATCATAGATATCAACAAAGCCTCCGATTCGAACCGATAAGCATGACTCTTCCAGATCGTACCCATAGTCAAATTGCGCCGCCATTTCCAATTGGATTTGACACTATTTTGGACTATGACTCATTATCCAAAATTTGTGAGTCTGCGCGTGTGGAGGGCGCCGACTTTTCAGAGGTATACGTTGAACGGCGTCTGTCGACATGGATTACTTTGGTAGAGGACAAAATCAATGTAGTTCGGGTCGGCGTTAAGGCAGGCGCCGGAGTTCGTGTGATTCGCGGAACGCACATTGGCTATGCTTATTGTGAGGAACTGCGCCCGGCGAGTATCGGAATCGCCGCAAAAACGGCGGCATACATCAGTCATGAAGACAATCCGGAACCGTTTTCGAATCCAGTGAATATAGCTCGTCCGCAAAAGAATGAGTCAGTATCGTTCTATCAGATTGAAGCCGATGCCGGGAAAAAGACGGACTTATTGCGCAGGGCCAACTCAGCCGCGCGCGATGAGGATAAGCGCGTGACGGAAGTGAGTTGCTCGTATTATGACGAAGTAAAGGAAATTCGCATAGTTAATTCCGACGGGTTACGATGCGATGACCAACGCTCGCTTTACGGGCTTCATGTGTTTGTTTTGACGGCCGATGGAGGCAGTAATAATTCCGGCTACGCAACGGGCGGAGGCCGATATCCTTTTACCTATTTTGAAAAGAGAACTCCGGAGATGATCGCGCGCGACGCATCCCGGCAGGCGTTGCGTAAGCTGAGATCGTGTGCATGCCCGGCGGGGCAATTCCCGGTAGTTATCAACAAAGGGTGGGGCGGCGTGCTGATCCATGAAGCCGTCGGCCACGGACTTGAAAGCGATTTTAATCGGCGCGGTTCATCTGTCTACACGGGAAAAATCGGTCAAAAAATTGCTTCAGAATATGTGACAATCATCGATGACGGAACAATACCCAACGGACGCGGATCATCGAATACCGACGATGAAGGAACGATCACACAAAAAAATATCCTGATAGAGAATGGAATTTTGCAAAATTATTTGTATGATAAGTACAATGCGCATCTAATGAAGGCGGCGCCGACAGGCAACGGCAGAAGAGAGAATTTCACGCAGCTTCCGATGCCGCGCATGACCAATACGTATATCACGCGTGGAAATGATGATCCGGAAGACTTGATTCACTCCGTCAAATGCGGTCTGTACGTGCAAACTCTTGGCGGCGGTCAGGTTGACATCGCCAGCGGCAATTTTGTATTTGAAGTTCAGGAAGGATACTGGATCGAAAACGGTAAGATCACGTATCCGGTTCTCGGCGCAAATTTGATTGGCCATGGGCCGGATATTCTCAATAAGATCGATGGAGTAGGATATGATTTAGAAATAGAAACCGGCGCAGGAACCTGCAGTAAAGAGGGTCAGGCTATTCATGTTGGCGTTGGACAACCGACGATAAAGATAGGTAAAATGACGATCGGTGGAACAAGGTTAAAAATGGCATAACAATTTTCATAAAAACAAAGGCGTATGCAGGCACAAAAAGCGCTTCCCCTTAGCAGTTGGCACATAGCCTTCCCCAACGACACGAATCCTCACGGCACAATGTTCGGCGGCAAAGTGATGGCAATCCTGGATATTCAGGCAGGTATCGTAGCATCGCATTATTGCCACAAGATCGTCGTCACAGCGTCAACGGAGGCGGTAGATTTCAGAAACCCGGTGAAAGTCGGAGATCGTTTGGAGACCATTGCGCGCGTGGTGTACGTCGGAAAAACTTCGCTGGTGATCAAGATTGACGCGTATTCGGAAAATCCATTGTCGGGTAAGCGTAGACATTGTACGACGGCCTTTTTCAATATGGTCGCTCTGGACGAAGACGGTTCGCCAACGCCAATTCCGCCGTTGATCGTCGAAACCGGAGAGGAAAAAAGGGACTTTGAATTGGCTCAATTGATCAAACATAATGCGCTCGAGCGAAAGAAAAAAGTTCAGCAAGCAGCGAAAGACGAATAATAAAGTTAACTTCATTTACCATTTGAGGATTCATGATACCGACTCTTTTTGAAATCCCAATTTTTGGCGGCATACCGATTCATAGCTTTGGCCTGATGCTGGCGATGTCATTTCTAACGACAAGTTTTGTGCTCAAAAAATTATTTAAACGGGCAAATTATCCGGCGGATTTGGCCGATCAGGTTATACTGGTCGCAGCCATTGCCGGGTTGGCTGGATCAAAGCTATATTACCTTCTCTTTGAAGCGTTTGACCGCTTTCTGAAGCATCCGATAGATATGCTTTTTTCCGGCGCTGGTCTGACCTGGTATGGTGGGTTTGTTCTTGCCATGATCAGCATCATCTGGCTGATAAGAAAAAATAAGTTGCCGGTTCTCAAATCGATTGACATGATATCGGTACCGCTGCCGTTAGGTTATGGCATCGGGCGTATCGGTTGCCATCTGGCAGGCGACGGAGATTACGGTAAGCCATGGGACGGGATTTTTGCAACGGATTATTCCAAAGGCATCGTACCGCCATCGCAGGCGTTTTACGGAACGGAGATAGCAAAGGACTATCCCAATGGAATTGTACCGGACCACACATTGTGCCATCCAACGCCAATGTATGAAACGGTTTTTTCCATTATTATCTTTGCCATACTTTGGTATACCACAAAGAAAAAACTTCCTGCCGGATTTCAAATTTCACTTTATTTCATGCTTGGCGGGCTTCAGCGTTTCCTGATTGAATTTCTCCGCATTAATCCAAAAGTCGCTTTCGACCTCAGCGGCGCGCAGCTGATCAGCCTGGTTTTGATCTTGTTCGGCGGTATATGGATGTTTTGGGCTTTTAAAATACAACCCAAATCGGAATTGGACAGAATATCAGCGAAAATTAGAAAGTCGTGAACGGCTTTACCAAAATACTGACGGCAATATTCTGTGTTTGGTTAGTGAACCGGGCAGATATTGCAACTGTACAGGCCGGCAGCGAACAAACGAGCAGGTTTACGATCGCCAGAATCAAATACGGCGGCGGCGGCGACTGGTACGGCAATAAAACGGCCTTAAATAATCTATTGCGATATCTGAAAGAGCAGACCAATATTGTTACCGCGAACGCCGAATCTTTTGTTGAACTTTCAGATATCAAGTTGTTCGACTATTCATTCCTGTATATGGCGGGACATGGGAATGTGAAGTTTTCAGATGCCGATGTGAAAAATTTGCGAACGCATCTGACGCATGGCGGATTCCTTTGGTGTGATGACGACTACGGAATAGACAAGTTTTTTCGACGCGAAATGAAGAAAGTTTTTCCTGAACTTGAATTTGTTCCAATACCTTTCTCACATCCTTTATATCATATTTATTATGATTTTTCGAACGGACTTCCGAAGATTCATGAACACGACGGCGGCGCGTCCGAAGCATTTGGTTTGTTCTGGAAAGGGCGTTTGGTTTGCTTCTATTCGAAAAACACGGATATCAGCGACGGCCTTGAAGGGCCGGATGTTTTTCCCGAAGACGGAATAGAAAAACATCAGCAAGCGCTGAAAATTGCAACGAATATTGTCATGTATGCATTAACTTATTAATTTATTTCAAGGACAAATTATGAAATCGACACTGCTTGACAGAGTATTTGACGGTGTGATATTATGTTTGATGTTAGTTGCTCTGTACTTTGTGTTTATCTGGGTTCCGAACGAAAAAACAATGGGAATCATTCAACGAATATTCTATTTTCATGTACCGGCTGCCTGGGTTGCTTTCCTGGCATTTGGAATCGTATTTGCCGCGAGTATCGCTTACCTGGTTAGCCGTAATGACCATTGGGATCTTATTGCGGCGATATCTGCGGAATTGGGGCTTGTTTTTTGTTCTATCATGTTGATCACAGGCCCGATATGGGCTAAGCCGGTTTGGGGAATTTGGTGGACATGGGATCCGCGATTGACACTTGCGCTCGTGTTATGGCTGATCTATGTCGCCTACGTCATGCTGAGAATTTACATTGAGGATGAAGGCAAACGGGCCCGTTTATCGGCCGTAGTGGGCATCATCGGTTTTCTTGACGTGCCGTTAGTATACATGTCGATCCGTTGGTGGCGTACTCAGCATCCGGCGGCCGTGATGGGCGGGGGAGAAAAATCGGGACTCGCCCCGGAAATGATGTTGACGTTTATTATTTGTTTAGTAACCTTCACTGCGCTATTCTTTTATTTGCTTCAGAAACGATATGGAATTGAAAAAGCGGAACAGGAAATCAATGAGCTTTATAAAAAACTCGGTGATCATGATTGATCTATCGGTTTTCTTTTCTTGACTCTCGTTGAACTCCTTGTGTATATTGTTTTGTCAATTTTGTTTATCAAAATTATAGGAATTTTTCATGATCCGATTCGTCCTGCTGCTAATTTGTATAAGTTTTACCGCATTGTATGCGGGCGAAAGGGGATATCAATTTTTACGTGTTGGCGTTCCGGCAAGGGCGACGGGGTTGGGTGACACGTATGTGTCTCAATTTGGGGATGTAAACACATTCATGTATAATCCTGCCGGTTTATCCAAGCTCTCCCATAAGCAATTTTCCGCCGGCTACATGAATCATATTCTTGACATCGGATCCGGTCACGCGGCATATGCGCAGCCATATAAAGATATCGGTGTATTCGGCGCCGGGCTTGTCTATTTTGGATACGGGGACTTTAAAGGATACGATGCCTCCGGATATGCGACAAGCAGTTTTTCATCCAGCGATTACGCACTAAGTTTGTTTTATGCACGTCAGCTGAAAGAAAATGTTCATTTCGGCGCGACGGTAAAGATCATTCGATCTGCTATTGAGAACTATTCATCCGGCGCGGTTGCCGTAGATGTCGGCGCCATTTATATTTTGCCGCAATATGACGCACAAGTCGGAGCAAGCCTTTTAAATGCCGGCATTGTAACTCATGCGTTTCTTAATCACAAAGAAAAACTTCCGGTCAGTTTCCAGTTGGGTGTTTCCAGGAAATGGAATTTCACCACATTTAGCCTGAACCTCTCAGACCTAAATCTGCCCGGCAACAGACTGGAAAGATTTGCCGTTAGCGCCGAAGCTGATCCATGGAAAAAAATAACCATGCGCATCGGTTATAATCAGCAGCGCAAGAGCGAGCTTGATCTGAAAGGATCCGGTTTTCTTAACGGCGCGTCAGGCCTGTCCGCCGGCTTGGGCTTCAAACACCAGAACTACGTATTTGACTATTCATTCGCCTCATGGGGAATCGGGGCTGTCAACCGATTTTCTTTAACAGTAAATTTTTAGGATTTTGTACCATGAACATATTCAACGATCCGAATTTTATTTGGACAGCCTTTAATCTAACCGTTCTTCTCTACGTTCTTTATGATATCTACGAGGAATTATCAACCATTTTTACCTACTTCGCCAGGACCGCACAAATGGATGGTTTTTTTGTTACGTTTGTGAACCGCTTGTCATCGAGAGTTTATTTCATTTTGATGCTCATTAGCGCCAGCCTTCTCTTTGTCGTAAATAATGCCGAGATGCTCGACGCGGTCATGTTAGTTGCACCCGTTGCATTACTGATCGGATTTTTTGTAAACACACTTATCTGCAAAATGTGTTTTATTAACGACATAGGGCTGGGAACCGTTTCGCCAAATTACGAAATGGAAATTAAGTGGAATGAGATTAACGGCTTTAGTTGGGAGCAAAATGTATTATTTTTGACTCTGAATCGAAAGTGGTTTACCCGAAAAAAAATTAAGTTCAGCGATTCGTCGGCGATTGCAGTTGTCAATGAACGTCTCCAAAGCCTTACCCGCCATGGCTCACATGTTTCGTCAGATTCAATGGGCATAAAAGCTATTAAGTAATAACGAAGCTACCGATCCTTTTTCATGGAGAAAAATTATGGCAAATTCTATTCGGCAATATCACAAAAAATTATGGATTACGGCGATCGTCCTGTTTTCAGCATTGCTTGGATACATGTTATCTCAGAGCTTCAGTTTCCAGAATATTGAGCATTCCGGAATTGATTTACTTTTTAAAACCAGGCCAAAGCCGGCAGAAGTTCCTGAAGCCATCGTTGTTATGATCGATGAGAAATCGTATGCGGAGGAATTCGGTTATTATGATCCATTGCCTCGCCGTTACATTGCGCGGCTCATAGACACACTTGCGGCCAAAGGTGCAAAAACGATCGCTCTCGATATTGCTTTTTATGATAAACTGGATATGCTGGACCCCAATGGAGATTCGATATTGGTTAAGTCTATGAGACGCGCCGGCAATGTTATTGCCGTATCAATATGGTATCCGCAGGAGGACGGCACATTGAAAAATCAGATGCCGCATCCGTTTTTCATGTCCGGACTAAAGGGAGTCGGTTACGCAAATCTCCAGATCTACGGATCTGGTGTGCTGTCCAGTGTGAGAGCGGTTCGACCCGTCCAAAAAATGGGAGATGGGGAAAATATCTTATCTTTTTCTGCGCTCGCCTATTGCGAAATTATGGACCTTCAAAAAGAGAAATTTGTCGAAGCCGTTGAAAATAGAAAATGGGATATAGTTCCGCCCATACCTCTTGACGGGCAAGGCAATATGATAATTAATTATGTCGGGCCGCCGGCGACGTGGATCAAACAACCGAGCGGGGAGTGGACACAGAATAAAGAAGGAACAATTAATACTTACAGAAGCAGCAAAATAACCGGCGAAGAGTCAGGCCGGTGGCCGGAGGATTTTCTGAAAGACAAGCTCGTGATAGTTGGAAACGGGTCAGAATTTGCGGTTGACCGGTTCATTACTCCGTTTTACAACAATGCACAAAACAACTGGATGTACGGGGCCGAAGTTCACGCAAACGCCTTTCTTACTTTGCTTAACAAACGTTTCCTTGAAAAGAGTTCACCGACGGTTACTTTCGCAATTGCATTAGTATTCTGTTTTTTAATGGTGTGGGCTACTGTACGATTTGGTTTTATAGGTGAACTTGGCGTTGCGTCCCTGTTGCTCATATTTACTTGGGGTCTGGGATATTATGCTTTTGCGGAAAAGGGTATTTGGTTTCCTGTCTGGAGCATAACGATCGCCGTCATTTTTGCATATTTTTCCACGTCGATCTACCAGGCGTTTACTGAAGAGAAAAATAAGAAACAGATCAAGAGTATGTTTTCGCGATACGCGCCGCCGGCTTATGTGGATGCCCTCGTCAAAGATCCTTCCAAACTGGAACTTGGCGGGGAGGAAAAGGAGATTAGTATTCTTTTTTCAGATATTGAAGGTTTTACGACTATTTCTGAGTCATTATCGCCAAGAAAATTGATAGAAATGCTTAATGATTATTTGAATACCATGACGCATCTGATTTTCAATCAGGGCGGCAGTCTGGACAAATATATTGGCGACGCTATAGTGGCCGTTTTTGGAGCGCCATTACCTCAGAATGAACATGCACTGCACGCCTGCTATGCAGCTCTGGATATGCAGAAAGCGCTGATTGAATTTCGCAAGAGGACCATAGAAATGGGCTTACCGGCAGTACGGAGCCGTGTCGGCATTAATACCGGTAATGTCGTTTTCGGAAACATCGGTTCTGATATCCGCTACGATTACACAGGTATCGGGGATCATATGAATCTGGCTTCACGCCTCGAAGGGGCAAATAAAGAATACGGAACCTACATCATGATCAGCGAATTCACATATCACCAGGTGCGGGAACGTGTGATTGTCCGTGATCTGGACCTGATCGTTGTCAAGGGAAAGAGTAAACCTGTTAAAGTGTTTGAACTGATAGGAAGAGCAAATGAACCGTTGCCTGAAGCGACCCGTAAGCTTGTGGAGTTTTACCAGGAAGGGATCATGTTGTACCGTCAGAGGAATTGGAGTGAAGCGATCAGAAAATTTGAGCAGGCGCTCACGTATTCTCATACGGACGAACCGTCAAAGCTGTATATAACAAGGTGCAAGGAACTGATTTCTAATCCTCCCGGCGCCGATTGGGACGGTTCTTATCATATGACGAGTAAATAAAAGCTTGTAATTGCCGACATCTTTGAATATTTTTATTTAATTAAAGCAATTTACTTTTGGTTACTCGTGGGCATACATAGCATCTAAAATTTGAAAATATGTTATTGCTACTCATAACATAAGGAGAGGTGAGTTATGAAGAATTCGTTTATTAAGATCGTCAGCAAATTGGCATTGCTTTTCGTATTCTCATTTTCGATTGCCGTCGCTCAAGATGTGGCGTTCTTTTCGAAAGTGAAGGGAAGTGTCAAAATTACCGACGCTAATGGTAAGGAAAAGAAAGCGACTTCCACGACAAAATTAGCTGACGGCGATAAGGTTTCAACCGGCGCCGACGGCAGCGCTACCATTATGTACTACTCCGGTAAGGAAGTTGTATTAGCAGCCAAGAAGTATCATACTGTCAAGAAAAAACAAGAAGAAAGTTCCTTCTTATCTGGTCTATATAGCACATTATCAGGACTTGTTTGGGGACAAGCTTCTGACGCTTCAATGGCAGGAGCTACTCGAGCATGGGCGGGCGATGCCAATCGTATGATTACGGCAACTTATCCATCTGAGACTAAGATCCTGGAGTCAGAACCTGTATTCAAATGGGCTGACCATCGCAAAGTTGCAGGTAAGAATTTTGTTGTTACGATCAAGAGCGAGATCAGCGATTTTAAATATGAAATCAATGTGTCCGGTGTCAACGAAGTTGCTTATCCTAAGGTTGCACCTAAACTGAAAGTAGAAGAAAAATATATTTGGACGGTCAAAGATGCCGCCGGTGCGGACGTATCTCCCGCCGTTAAGTTTTCACTGCTTGATCCGGGTGAATCTGAGAACATGAATGATGATTTGAAAGAAGTACAGAAAGTTTGCAATAACGATATTACGAATCCGCAATGGTATCTATTGACAGCTGCGTTGTATCGCGATTATGGCCTGATGCGTCAAGCTGAAACGGCTATCCAAAGCCTAATTCAATTGAAGCCGGACATGGCTCAGGCGCGTATCATGCTCGCCACGCTGTATAAGGAAACAGGACGATTGGAAGAAGCTAAACTGGAAGAGGAAGCTGCGCGTAAATTAAGTGAAGGCGGAGCGAAGTAGACCTGTAGAAATAACTCATTTGAAAAGCGATGATGTAAATATCATCGCTTTTTTATTTTATATCGTTCAAAATAAATTGGGCAATTTCATCTGTGACTAAATCATGGCGGCGGCGCGTATGGACGTTAGAAAATTCCGTCAACTGTATTATCATATTTGCTCTATATTTACTATCGGTCATTATACGGTGCATTTCAACAGCGATGGGAGAGGGTTTGGCCTGATACTGAATGAACTCTTTAACGATTTCTTTATCGGATAAAATATTAATAAGGGAAATATAGCGAATTCGCAGAAGAAATTTGGCAATAAGCCAGGTCAGCCAAGAAGTTTTATAAATGACAATAAATGGTTTCCTGAAGATAGCGATTTCGAGATTAACACTTCCGGACTTAGCGAGAATAACATCGGAGCGTTCCATGATCTCATACGAATGTGGGATAAGGCTCAGGGAAAATCTTGCGGGCATATCTGTCCGTCGAATGATGTCAGAGTATATATCCTCAGAAATCCATTCGCACCGGCTTATTAGAACGGAGATGTTTTTCCTGTGTATGTTCCATGTTTTATCAAATTCGAGGGTTGCATTGAGCATAATTGGTAAGATTTTAGTAATTTCCTGCAGCCGGCTGCCGGGAAACAAGCCGGCAGTGATATTGCTTTCTTGATTTTCACTTGAGTTTTGGCCATATTGATCTCGAAAAACTATATCTGTGATTGGGTGCCCGGCGTAAAAACTTTTGATTCCGTTGTGCGTATACAGGTCGTGTTCAAAAGAAAATAACGGGAAAACGCCATCACATAGTTGTTTGATATTACTGATTCTACTTTTTCTCCAGAGCCACACTTGCGGAGGAACGAAATAGTAGATTCTGGGGGATGTAAGTCCAAGACGTTTTTTCCGCCGAAAGATCTTCTTGGCGACACTGAGATTAAAATCCGGAAAATCGATTAGAATAAGGCACGCTGCGCCGGAATCAAAAATATGATCGACGAGGCGCTTTCGAAGCAATATAAGTTTTGGGATATGAAGCAGAACTTCACTGATACCCATAATTGAAAGTTCGGAGATTGAGTAGTCAAGCGAAACTCCGGCTTTTTGCATGGCTTCGCCGCCAACGCCGCTTAGGCGGGCTTTCGGGGAGAGTTTAAGAATTGATTTTGCGAGCAGCCCTCCGTACAGGTCACCGGAGGATTCTCCTGCTAATAGTACGGCGGACAGTTCTGAAATGTTATTCATAAATAAAAGTTGTGTTTGTACATGCTATTTAAAGTTAAACGGATTAAAAATCAACTATGATTGAAAAGGAAATTGAAAATATCTTAAGAGAGTTTGCAGCGGTTGAATACGTCATTAGCGACTCCAAAGCGTTTTTTGCAAAATTTGAGATACTGCATCTCAATCAGGATATGATGAATCACATTCAAAGTAAACTTGCGCCGTTGGGTTATAAAGCCGTCATATCGAATTTATCGACTAAGACAGAAAATGGCGCACATGCCGACATCGTGATACTGAAGATCTTTTCGGCGAATAATGGATACCATGATAATGTGCGTCCATATCAATTTTTGCCCGAAGCAAAAAGCCGATGGACGTGGCTCAGCCACCCGTCCGTTAATCTTGTGCTTTTCGTATTTACTTTTATTGTTGTGTTTATTACGGGCGCGGCGACTATCATCAACAGAGAGATCACGGATGAGTGGAGCTGGATCACGGGATTTCAATTTTCATTTGCCTTGCTTGGAATTCTCAGCGCGCATGAATTCGGTCATTATTTCGCGGCTAAGTATCATAAACTGAATGTCACACTTCCGTATTTTCTTCCCGGGATTTTGATTCCTCCAGGTCTTTTTGGTTCTGGTGGAATGACTGTCTGGCCAGGAACGTTCGGTGCCTTTATTCGAATTAAATCCCCGATCATGAATAGAAAACAGCTTATGGATGTTGGTGTTTCCGGTCCTATTGCCGGATTTATAGTTTGTTTATTTGTTCTTATTTACGGATTCATTACAATTCCAGATAAATCATACGCATTCCAATTTTACAAACCTGATGATATTTATACTGGAGTACCCTTTTTCCATTTTGGTAATTCGTTATTGTTTAGTTTCCTAGGAAACACGCTTGCCGGCAATAGAATGCCGGAAATGTATGACATCATCCATTATCCATTTATATTTGCCGGTTGGTTTGGTCTGCTCGTTACTGCGCTGAATTTGCTGCCGATAGGACAACTGGACGGAGGGCACATTACTTATTCTTTGCTCGGCAAACGTCAGAAATACGTAGGTTATTTTGCATTTATCGCAATTCTCGTTATGGGATTATTGAATAATAATAACAACTGGCTGATCTGGGCTATCCTCATACTTGTATTGATCAAGATCAAACACCCGCCGGTAATGAATGACCATGAAGAATTGGACCGAACACGGCAGATCATTGGAATTGTTTCAATTCTCATATTTATCCTTTGTTTTATACCCGATCCGATATATCTTAAAGGGTATACTAAATAATCGTCATCCTAGCCTAGAAGGTAATTGTCCATGCGTTATTACACGCGAAATCAATCGTCGTTTCAATTTATTGGCGGCGATTATCCTGCGGTAAAAATGCTGCTGATACTTAATTTTATCGCTTATTTGCTTCAATGGTTACTTTCAATCACGGGCGGGGAGAATTTTGTCTATAATTATCTTGCGCTCTCCCCACGGATTTGGGACGGTCAGATCTGGCAGCTGGTAACATACATGTTTCTGCATGCCGATGTCTGGCACATCTTGTTTAATATGCTCGCGCTGTGGCTTTTTGGGAAAGAGCTTGAAATGACTTGGGGATCCAATGAATTTCTCAAGTATTATTTCATCTGCGGAATAGGCGCCGGCCTGACCTTTTTGTTATTTTCCAAAGGCGTGGTTATTGGCGCGTCCGGGGCTGTCTTTGGCTTACTCCTTGCCTTCGGAATGACCTTTCCAAATCAAATCATTCTCATGAGCCTCATTTTTCCGATCAAGGCGAAATACATGGTCATTATTTATGGAGTCATAACCTTCATGAATATTGCTAATCCTTCCGGCGATGGAGTTGCACACTTCGCTCATCTCGGCGGTATGGTATTCGGACTTATATATCTAAAAAAAGAGTGGTTCGTATTTAAGGCGAACCGCACAAAGATGGAAATTAAACCTAAACGAAGCGAGAGCAAGGAATTAAGACCGCTGCCCCCGCGGGAGGATCGCAGCGAGGCGATGAGAAGCAAAGTGGATAGTATTTTGGATAAGATCAACGAAGTAGGATACGATCATCTGACGAAAGAAGAAAAAGAGATTCTGTTTGAAGCAAGCCAACACTTATCCAATTCAGACCGGCCGAATATTAAACACTAGAATTTTCCACAAAATTATTTATGACATTTCATCAACGTACGGAAAAAGCACTCGCCCACAGTTCCGTCTGCGTCGGCCTCGATCCCGACCCTGATCTTATACCGGCAATTCTCAAATCTGAATCAAATCCGGTTTTAGCGTTCAATCGAGCATTAATAGACGCGACTGTCGATGTTGTCGGGGCCTATAAGCCTAATTTCGCATTTTACGAGGCGATGGGTTCTGCAGGATGGCAAACTCTTACTGATACGGTGAAACACATCCGGTCGCGCTCAGATAAGGTCATAATCATCGCGGATGCAAAGCGCGGGGACATCGGGAATACCTCATCTAAATACGCTCAAGCTATCTTGCAGAAAATGGATTTTGATTGCATTACGATCAATCCATATATGGGACGTGATTCAGTGGAGCCGTTTATTCAAGACGAAAATAAAGGTGCTTTTGTCCTCTGCCTGACGTCAAATAATGGTTCTGAAAATTTTCAGCGCCTGGATGTCGGCGGAGTAAAGTCCTATGAAATTGTGGCCGCAAACATACTAAAATGGAATAAGCTGAATAATTGCGGATTGGTCGTTGGGGCAACTCACCCGGATGAAATGCTCCGGATTCGAAGTATTTCAGGAAAGATGCCGTTCCTGGTTCCCGGTATTGGCGCGCAGGCTGGCAACCTTGAATCGGTTGTAAAAGCAAATTGGGATGGAGAAAAAGTCAACGCTTTCATCAATTCCTCCCGCGCCGTAATCTACGCATCAAGTGAACAGGATTTTGCAGAACGCGCACGGGCAGAGGTCTTGGCCTTAAAACAGGCCATTGAGCTAATCGTGGCAGGTATCAAGAAATAGTTGTTCTTACGCAGAATTTGTTTGCAAATATTGGGATCAACATATATATTTACGCGCATTTTTTATGGGCGCTTAGCTCAGTTGGTTTAGAGCGTCTCGTTTACACCGAGAAGGTCCTTGGTTCGAATCCATGAGCGCCCACGTATAAAAACCCCGATTTCGGGGTTTTTTGCTAAAAAATCACTTGCAAAACGCGGCAGAATGTAGTATAATGTCGCCTCTTAAAAGGGCGCGTAGTTCAATTGGTTAGAGCACTGCCCTGTCACGGCAGAAGTTGCGAGTTCGAGCCTCGTCGCGCCCGCGAAATCTAAAAACCCCGATTTTATCGGGGTTTTTCTTTTAATACGAGGTTTTTAATGGAGGAAGTAATCCGGAGGCAGGTTTCTTCGTTTCATCACGTCCTGCTTATGCAGTGCGGATGTGAACTTCTAATCGAATAGCGTGAACCCGAACAAAATCGTCAGATAGTAGCGCCATTCCCTTCCATTTTGAATTTTTTGTCTTTCCTTGTACAAACCAGCTCCACCGAGAGAACCGTCATACCTGGAAATGAGCGGTCCCAGTGTTGTAAATTTATCTAAACCATAGGCTGCATTAAATGTAACTCGGGTAGGGTAAACAAAAAAAGAGTAGAACTCCATGCGTAATTCGCCGCCAATCGATTTCTTAAAGTTTATTCCTTTGCTCCATGCGTCACCGTATCCAAAGTGAATACCGCCGAATATTTTATCGAGATAGAGATTGGCGAATTTTGAATCAATATGTTTCCATATTGGAAATCGATAAGTAGTGTTCAGCAGCGCCAGTTTATTTCCTTCAATGCTATAGAACGAATATCCCTTCAGACCCGCGAGACCGCCGCCGAAGAAATTGAAGAAACTATCAACTTTATTTGGAATAATGCCGCCTTGAAACGAGAGTTCCAATGTGTGATCCTTGATCGGTATCTTTAAGTATTCGTTATAGGTTCCCTCCAGGCGATGAAAACGGGCCTTTTCATACAATTCTGTGTTGGCGCCGGTGGTGGTGTTAAAAGCAAATCCTGAGATCAGGTTATCAAGATTGTAGCTGTATTTTAAATTTCCTTTTCTGCCGCCTCTCGGGTTGATCTCACCGTCGATAAAGGGTTTAAGTGAACTGAATTTCCAGTCAGCGGAAAAATCGTTGCCGTAATAATATTTAATGAGTCCCGTTGCCGGAATGCGCTGTATCTCTACACCGTTAAATTCACGCCAATTGGAGATTTTGACAAACGATTCAGCATGCGCAAAATTGAAACGCAAATCCCGCGGTCTAATGAGACTCACGTCAATTCCCGCGTCAACTTCACGTAACTCAAACGTGTTTTTTTGAATGGATTCATACACAGGATCAGGATCATTTGACGGATCACTGTTTTCTCTGAAAGTTCGTGATCGAGTCAGATTGTACAATTCAAGAAAGAGAGTTGGGCCGAAACCACTGAATTCAAAGATACCGAATAGATCCCTGTCAAGATCAGGTATATTGAACATCGCTCCGCCAAAGAATGAGGATTTAGATAATACGTCACTGGAATAGAAATACAACCCCGGTTTGAATGTGCCGTAGTCAATTCGTAACACCGGCAGAAAAGAAAAATCCAGAAACTGGGTTTTGTACGTGGAAATCGAATCGAATGTTGGTAGTGTAGTGTCATCATAACTTTTTGGATAGTTCGGCCAACGCTGCGGGTAATTTTGATTAGTGAGTTGTGTTGCATTTGCAGTGAGTCTGTGAATATTTGGATTAACAACAGAATACTGAGCATTCATTATATCCATGTCACGTATAAGGTCAATCTTACTTATCGTGAAGCCGACGTCTTTGTACAGTGTGAATAGTAATTTATCATCTATGGAAATGGAAGGATAGAAAGCGCCGCCCAGTACATTGGTAACCAAGTGCTTTTCCTTCGACTCCAGGTTCAACCTATAGACATTAAAAATTCCAGTTTCATCGGATGTGTAGTACAAGTAGTGCCCGTCCGGTGACACAGCGGGTGAACGCTCGTCATATGATTGATTGGAAATCCATTGGATATCGCCAGATTGCATATCGAGAAGGGCTACATCCCGTCCATCGTCAATAGACGTGTCAAAAAATATTTGATTACCGTTGGGATGAAATACCGGGCGGTAAATTTGCCGTCCATTATGATAATCTGTTAAAAGCGAATAAGATAGACCTTGTCTCAAAGAATTTAAGCGGCCAAACTCTTTACTCAAAACAGTCAAATCGGCAGGAACGCCTTTAATAAGGATTACATTATTATTTCCGTCAGCATTGACAACTCCTGCGATACTTTGTCCATCCGGCGAAAACACAGGCGCGAAAACACGAAGGGACCTTGTAATACGGTATTCTTCATTTTTGCCAATATCAAAAATATAAATATCATTCACCTGAGAGTGGTATTTATTATCGGGTAAATTCTTTGAATAGACCAATTTTGCTCCATCGGGCGACCACGAAGCAGGGCCGTCAACGTTATTCGTTATTTTTTTAGTCGACTTCAATGATAGGTCGTAGAGATAGAGTGAAGTTTGGCCAAGATAATCATAGCCGGTATTTGATATGTAAACAAACTTTGAACCGTCCGGTGAAAATGTTGGGTAAAAGTTTGCCGTTCCTTCAATTGGAAATACGGTACCTTCAGCAAAATGACTCTGTATAAGCTTTGTTTCATTCTTATAATGCTGCTCAATATTGGCTCGCCAGTCGCTGTATAGTGAGTCCAATGGACGTCCTGTAGCCTTTTTAACAGCTCCTTCGAATGAGGTCGTAACAGTACGCGAAAAGCGGCATATCTGTTCCAGCGATTCGTCGCCGTAGATTGATGCAATATAAGTGACAAATGCATAACCGCTGTTGTATGCCGACTCGTTACCGATACTATTTTTTCCAAAAGTGCCCATGGAATTCAAACTGAGTAATTGTCCCGACAAAACGCGGGAACGCAGAATCATGTCCCGATGTGAATCCCAGAATTCGTAATCAAGATGTTTGATTTGATATTGTGCAACTCCTTCTGCGAACCAAACAGGTAATGCAACACCGGCGATAGGGTAGGATGCCACAATATTCGGAAAGCCGCGAAGCACATCCTGGCGCCGTTCTTTTTCGTATCCGATGTACTGAAGGTAAAAACCGGGAACTTTACGTGAAAATTTCATAGCGGCCTGCAACGAGATCATGTGGGTAAATTCATGTGTGACAACATTTCGCAGCCAGTTGTGGTTTCCGCGTAACTCAAAATCAAGACTGGACGCCCAAATTTCAATTTTATTGTCATAATAATAGGCTCCGCCATTTGAATAATCATCGGTGTCACGAATGATAAAATGAATACGCTGAGGCTTGTGATGGTATAATCGCGTTACGGGACCATATATTTCTTCAGCGATCTTCGCGACAAGGTAGGCGGTACGTTCAGGGCCTTTTGCCGTAGCGGCATGATAATTCACAGGCATGTCGTGATAATGCACGTCAAAATGCGTCGTCCTTATGGTAAACCAGTTCAATTCACCGTGCGACCACGACTCCGGCTGTGCGGAGAGACGATCTGGACAAGAGAAAAAAAAGCACAAAATAATGAGTTGAAAAGCGAGACGGAACATGATGCTACTTTTTCTTAAATTTAATTTCCAGCCAGCCGTTGTTATATTCGGCGCCTTCACTTTGGAGCAGCGATAAGGAGTCCGGCAAAACAAATGAGCGCATCTGGTTTCCAATTCCGATAATTAATTCATTGCCCCGTGTCGTCACGTCAATTTTATTATTCTCGACAAACGGGACTTTAATCGCAAATATTTTCTCTTTTTTCGTAGAATAAATGCGGATGGGTTTATCTGCATAGAATACATCAGTTGGGTCGCGATCCCCATAAATTATATTACCAAGCCGGCTGAGTCTCGATATACCGATTACCTCGTCTTTCAGGTACGGAACTTCTGTGATTGGAAGTGGAGAAAAATTATCATAAATCATTTTTAAATACTTTTGTTGGGTAACTTGCCAATCCTTGAAATAACCCTTAAGACCGTCCTTTGGGATCACCCGGTTGATAATGATCTGATCCGTGATCATGCCAAATAAATTGAGGTAAGTCCACGCGCGCTGTGATTCATTTATTACCATTTTTTCCGGATTTAGTACTATACGCGTTGATGTGAGAGATTGATGTTCAAATAGTTTACGCATATCGAGTAATTGTTCAAGAACTAGTTCCCATGAGTGGGTAACGTTTTCAGGCGCAATCACTGCGCGGAGAGATTTTGACATTTTAGATGCTGGCCGGATCACGGGGGAGACGATATATTTTTCAAGGTAACGGGTAATTCTTAATGCCATAGAAACAATCTGCGGTAAACTGAGAAGACGCAAACTCTCTCCGGTTGGCGCCATGTCAATGATCAAAACGTCATAGTTTCCTGAATCATAAAATTCTTTGATACGAAGCAAACTGAATACATTGTCCATTCCTGGAATTATGGCTAATTCGCCTGCGATAGCGTCATCGGCGCCGAGAGTAACGATGAGAGAAGAAAGATAATCTTTGATCTGACCCCAGTTATTGTCCAATTCATGAAAAGCGTCAATCTCTATTCCGTCAAGATTTGTTGTAATGTTTTGAACGACGTGAGTTAGATTAACTTGAAACGTGTCGGATAAGCTATGCGAAGGATCGGTACTGATAACAATGGTTCGATACCCGAGAGAGGCGGTATGAAGCGCCGTGGCGGCTGCCGTTGTCGTTTTTCCGACTCCGCCTTTCCCTGAAAAGAAAATAATTCGTAATTGTTTCAAACGCTCAACTCATTGTTGTAATATGGACAACATGTCTTCTTCGACGGATTTGGAAGGGTGTTCAGTAATACGGCCTATCTCAGCATTATTTTTTAGAAAAACCATGGTTGGAACGCGTGAAATGGCATATTTTACGGTTAGCTGTTGTTTATCTCTTTTTGTCCTGTCCAGTCCGTAGAGAGTGTAAGTCAAATTGGCTAATCCCTCCAAATCCAGTGTTTTGAGGAAAAAAGACAGATTTCTTTTGGAATCGCCGCACCATGTTCCAAGAAAGATCTTGACGTGAATGTTTCCTGAAAATTGTCTCAGCGCGTGAATAACGGAGTCATTCGGAGTATACGATTCATAATTTGCTTTGAAGATAGGAAATTCGGCGAAAAGTTCAGTCTGAGTGATGATGCCAATAAGCACGGGTTCATCATTGATAACTTGCTTACGTGAAACATGAGTTGTACAAGACTGTAATGTCAGAAACAGCGCTAACAAATATAGAATGCGATATATCATTCGTCCTTCACTTTTTTTCGTCCGGTGATCATCGAGACCCAAATACTGATTTCATACAGGATTATCATAGGTGCAGCCACAACGAATAGGGTAATCATGTCCGTCGTAGGCGTTACGATGGCAGCAACAACAAGGCAGGCAATAGACGCATGGCGCCAATAGGTTCGCAAAAACTTATGATTCAATACGCCTATTTTAGTAAGAAAGAAAGACAGTACAGGCAATTCAAAAGTGAGGCCCGTAATGAGCATGAATCCTGAGACAAAACTCAGGTATGCATCCAAATCGATCATGTTCTCTATGATAATACCGAGTTCCTTATCTATATCGCCCATGGTCAAGAGAAAATTAAGCGTTATTGGAATGACAATCAGGAACGAGAAAAGCGCGCCTATAATGAAACAAATTGTTGCAGAAAGAATAATCGGAATGGCATAACGGCGCTCTTTCTTTCTCAATCCTGGGGAAATAAAACGCCACAATTGGAAGAGAATAATTGGTAAACTGAGTATAATTCCGCTGATCAGCCCAACCTGAATTTTTACCATCATCAATCCCTGGACTTGTGTAATAACCGGACGCATCATCTCAATGGGAGGTTTGATATTCGGAATGAGCATAGGCGGGTATAGCAATAACTTAATAATAGAATTGCTGAATACAAACGACACCATCATCATTACAAGCACCGATAAGACAATAAAAATCAGCCTGCGCCGCAATTCTGCCAGATGATCCAAAAATGACATCTGGATGTGGTTGGTCTCGTTTTCGGTCAGTTCGGGGCTATCTTTTTCTGCGTCAGACATAGGAAGCGTTTCTATGGATTTAGTTAAAAAAGCCGTTCGTATTTTTCTTTTGAAAACGGGGTATGTTCTTTTTTATACCAGTAGGATGACATCTTTCTATTTATTTGTTTATCCAAAATGTCCTTTCTGATCAATCGCATAAACAATCCGATGGGGGCGAACAGAATAATAAACATTAATGTTAATATGATTCGTGATACAAAATAGCCAATGACAATTGATAGAATCGTCATGCCTTTGTAAAGCGGTTTTAGAAGAGTAGTATAGGCAAAAGCCGTTAGCATCATTAAACCGCCAAAAGCGGCGAACCAAACCCATAGTTCAATCTGTTTATACCACAACCAAACCGCAATTGCAGTCAGGATAACCGAAAAAATTATTCCGAACTTCTTCACAGTTTTTGTATCGCAAATCATTTCATGAATTTCGTAACGGATGTCTTTAATAATATCTTTCACTTGTCCACCCTTCTTGATAAGTATGTAATAGCGAAATGTTTTGTTAATCGAGTTCGAACTCTGTCATCCACTCTTTATTATCGTCTATTGGTTTCTGGTCGGCTTTTTTCAGAACATAGTTTCCCAAAACGAGGTAATCCATTTCAGTCCGCATAAAGCAGCGGAACGCGTCTTCCGGTGAACAAACAATCGGTTCGCCTCGGACATTAAAGGATGTGTTGACAATGACAGGACAACCTGTTTTTTTATAAAACGCATGTATGAGTTCGTAATAAGCCCCGTGCGTATCTTTGTGAACCGTTTGCACTCTCGCCGAATAATCAATGTGTGTGACAGCAGGAATTTCAGAGCGCGGGATATTAAGTTTTTCAATTCCGAATAATTTTTGTTGATCTGCCGTCATAGGAATTCTCTTCTTGTCGACTACATCAGCAACTAAGAGCATGTATTTACTATCATGATCCATATCAAAATATTCGTTCATGTGTTCACGCAGCACACTTGGCGCGAAGGGGCGAAATGACTCGCGGTATTTGATCTTGAGATTCATTACGGACTGCATTTTGGCGGAACGTGCATCGCCGATGATACTGCGCGAACCGAGCGCTCGCGGTCCGAATTCCATACGTTCCTGAAACCATCCTACCACCTTTTCGTTGGCAAGTTCGCCGGAGATTTGTGTAATCATTTCTGTTCGGCTTAGCTTCTGAAAGGGAATCGAATTGCCGGCGAGAAAAGACTCGATATATTCGTCAGAAAAATGAGGTCCAAGGTAGGAACCGTGCTGAGTATCGTCAATTTCATTGCAAGTTCTGGGGTTCTGGAGATATTGATACCAAACGAAGAGTGCGGCACCCAGCGCGCTCCCTGCATCGCCTGCGGCCGGCTGTATCCAGATATCATCGAATATATTATCCTTAAGTAACTTGCCGTTGGCAACGCAATTTAACGCAACGCCGCCGGCTAAACACAGCCTTTTTTGTCCGGTAACTTTCCTGATGTGTTTGGCCATTCTAAGCATGATTTCTTCGGTTACCACTTGAACGGATTTTGCGAGGTCCATTTCGCGCTGAGTCAGCCATGATTCCGGTTCACGCGGCGGCCCGCCAAACAACTTATGAAATTTGCCATTGGTCATCGTAAGGCCTGCGGCGAAATTAAAGTAGTCCATATTTAGTTTAAAACTGCCATCCTCCTTGAGATCAATAATATGCTTGTATATCAAATCAACGTATTTTGGTTCTCCGTATGGCGCAAGGCCCATGACTTTGTACTCGCCGGAGTTTACTTTAAAGCCCGTATAATAAGTAAACGCGGAATACAGAAGTCCTACGGAGTGTGGAAAATGAATTTCGAAATCGATAGCCAACTGATTCCCTTTAGCGACACCGAAGCTGGTGGTCGTCCATTCGCCAACACCATCTATCGTGAGAAATGCAGCCTCTGAGTAGGGTGAAGGAAAAAATGCGGCTGCGGCATGTGACTCGTGATGCTCCGGATAGATTATCTTACCCTTGAAGCCTTTCAGCTCCTCCATGATCAGTTCAGGCATCCATAATTTTTTTCGGATCCATTGCGGCATAGCTTTCATGAACGAATTGAGGCCAAAAGGCGCATACGCGAAATACGTTCGCAGGAGGCGCTCAAATTTTACCAATGGCTTTTCATAAAAAGCGACATAATCGATCTGGCTTAAGTCAATGCCAGCATGGTTTAAACAGAACTGAACGGCATGATGCGGAAAATTATCATCCTGTTTTTTTCGCGTAAACCGCTCTTCTTGTGCCGCCGCAACGATTTCACCGTCTTTTATGAGTGCTGCCGCAGAATCGTGGTAAAAGCAGGAGATGCCGAGAATGTACATACGTGTCCTATTCCTCTTTAAATACGTGGTCAATGTTAATATCAATACTTACTAAGAAATATGCTGACGATTTGTCGTGATTCTTTTTGTGTTTTCGATTAAGAACGTTATCAAACCCAATCCTGGCCTGTCCAAATATGAATTGATTATGCCGGTACAGAGCTCCAAGCGATGCTGCGACAGTTTTTTCGACAACTCCCGACGGGAAGGATAATTTTACAAACGTTGAATCGTCGAAGTCATTGGATGCCAAATTGCGCTCGCCTAGTTTGGCGTAAGTTGCATCAAGATCAAATATCCATTTGGGCATTGGAAAATATTTAAAATTCAAACTCCATGATTCGCGGTCGTTTGCTTCATTGCCCAAACCCCTGCCTTCATACGTATACGACTGCCATGGGCGCTTTTGCTTCACATTATAGGTGTAACTGCCAATATTCTCGTACTGCAAAGTCCAATGTGCATTCTGAACAAGGAAATCTATTCCTTGAACGGCAAATAAAAAACCAAGTCTGTCGGAAGAAGTCTTACGGTTCGGCGCAGGATCATCTGGCCCGTCCAGAATAAGATCATCAATGAGTATTTGACCCTTAAAATTCAATGGCCGCAGCGGAATAAAAAAGTCAAAAGCCAGATTCTCGTTTGCTTCTTTACCCTCATTGGTTTGCGCGTTCATAAAAATAGAGAAAGGATTCATATATGAGAATTCAATCGGCTGATTCGGCCCCCCATAAACCACTGTTTCAGAAAAACCTAAATTGATGCCGTTATTAAATTTCAAATCTAATCGGTGAGCGGAAAAGTAACGGTTCGCATAAGGAGCGCCATAAACAACGGGGTTTAACTTGGCAAAAACACTGTGAAATGCAATGTGCTTCGTTTCAAAATTAAGTCCAATTTGATCGTAAGTATAAGGGTTATCTGATAATATCAGACTTCGGTCTAAAAAAGGGGCCCAGTTGTGAGCAACTCTGCCGACAAAAAGGTCCAGTTGGCCAAATTGAAGCGAACCATAGCCGTCTTCCAACCGCGCGGCAATCCAGTCGGTTTTTCTTCCTGAATAAGTCGGATCGTTGAGTAATCCGTTGTCAATCCGTCCACGCAACGAAACGGCGAGATGTTCCATGCTGTAATTGATCTCGGGATTAACAAAAAAATCCGACTCAAAATGATTATTTCGGTAATCATTCACAGTTCCAAAGGATGCTTTCGCGGTTGCAGAAACTACATTGTTATTAGTAGACTTTAGGATATTAATCTCAGTGGTAAATTCTTTAAGAAGAAGCTCAATCCAATATTTTTCAGTTAAATTAAAATTCTCTATCTGGAGGGCAACGAGAGTTTTTGCGAGATCCAGTCTCTTGTAAGGCTTTACTGAATAATACAAATCCTTCAAATAGCCACGGTCCTGAAGCAGTTGAATGTAGGTGTACGCCCAATGATCCGTATAGAGAAACGATGATCCCATATTCTTAGACTGAATTGCTGGCTTGTCCTGAGCCGTAAGATTCAGGCAAGAAAATAAAATGAGGGAGAAAAAAATAAGTATCTTATTAATCATTTTTATCGTTTCGATTTGCCGCGTCATGCGCATTACCTGCCTTCTTAACGTCAGTATTCTCTTCATCTTCAACAGGCACTTTTGCGTAAGAAAGAAATCTTACAAAAACGAATGCGAACATGCCGACGAAAAACAATACACCCATGATAAATTTATTCGATTTGTTAAATGCGGCAAACAAAAAAGCCATTGAAGCAAAAAACAAACAAATTATATAAAGCACGATTACGGTTTTTTGATGACTATAGCCGTAGGAAAGCAAGACGTGATGAATATGTTCTCTGTCCGCTGTAAAAATGTTTCGTTTTGCTTTAGCGCGCCGAACAATGGCCAGCGCCGTATCCAAAACCGGATATCCTAAAGCAATGAACGGAACTAAAATAGCGAAGCTTACGGCAGATTTTTGCGAACTGATCAGCCCTAGTGCGGCAAGGACGAGTCCTATGAACATGCTGCCAGAATCACCCATAAATATTTTTGCCGGATAAAAATTATGCCGTAGGAAGCCTAAAATACTTCCGGTCAGTCCAAAACTTAATAGTGCAACATAGGATTTATCCAAATATAATCCGATCAAAAAAATGGTCATGGCTACTATCAGAGACACGCCTGAAGCGAGCCCGTCTAAACCATCAACAAGATTAATGGCATTGATTACGCCAATGACCCAGAGAACAGTCAGCGGATAATTAAAGGCTCCAAGTTCAATGGCGCCGCCAAAGGGATTCGATATAGCTTCAATATTGAAACCGAAAATAATAAGTATGATTGCCGCAAAAATCTGCGCGGCCAGTTTAATCCAGGGACGTATATTATAAATGTCATCAACGGCGCCAACGATGACTATAAAAGTAGATGCCACCAGAAGCCCGAGAATATTCATCTCTTTTTCTTCAAAAAAACGAGGGTACCCGAAATAAGCTATAATCAACGATACGCAAAAACCGACATATATGGCAATTCCTCCCAGACGCGGTATTGCGCGGGTGTGGACTTTGCGGGCGTCCGGTTTATCCAAAAAACCCCGTTCTATGAGAAGGTCTTTTATATAGGGTGTTAGAAAAAAAGAAATACCCATTCCGGATATAAACACAAAAATGAAAGCAATCACTTCAGACCTCTGCTTGTTGTGTAGATAGTTCCGATCTCATCGCAGGATCGTCGCCATGCCTTGTCGCAGGAAAATGATAATCTGTATCTATTTTGAATATCTTTTTTGCTAAAACCAGTAGTGCAAATTGCGGTAAAGCAAGCATACGAGGCGCCCTAAAGGGCTGCTGAAACAGACGAAACAACCACTCCAAATGTAATCGGAGCATCCATGCCGGAGGACGGGGGACATTACCTGTTATGGCGTCGAAACTGCCACCAACCCCCATACAAACAGGAATAACGAGGGATTGTTGTCTGGCTTTAGTGCGGATCATTTCTATCCAGTTCTCCTGAATCAACGCACCCATGGCAACAAAGACAATATCCGGTTTTATTGTCATGATGTCACTAAGCGTAGACTGCATGTCATCATCATTCTTGAAGTATCCGTTACGGATCCCGACAATGGCCGCCCCCGGGTATTCGCGTTGAAAAAGAACCTTTGCTTTTTCAACAATAGCTTGTGAACCGCCAAGGAGGAAAACACTGTTTTTGTTTTTTGAGGCAAGTTTCATAATGTCACACATTAAGTCACATCCGGGAATTGTCGGGTATTTTGTTCCGCTGAATTGAGTCATCGCCCATGCAATTCCATAAGCGTCCGGGTAGAGCAGGTCTGCGTTTACAATATGTTGTGCCAGTAACTCCTCTTTACGTGCGCGGCAAACTTTGATCGGATTCAATGCCATCAAATGGTTGGAGTTTTTTCGATCCGTAACCCAACGTGTTACAGCTTTCAAAATGTCTTCACGTGACAAAATGCTCGTGTGAAAACCTAATACGTTTATCGTTTCATGTGATTTAATCATAGTCTCTTGCACATTAAACTTTTTTTGTCCAATCCACTTCGACGATAAAACCGCCGATGGCTAGGGCATGAATCCTGCTTTGCGCAAATGCATTGATCGCTTCTTCCGGAGTTCGCACAATCGGTTCCTCATGCATGTTGAAACTGGTGTTAACTAAAATGGAATGTCCTGTGAGCTTCTTGTATTCTTTCAGAATATGATAATACGACCGGTTTATTTCTTCAGTCACAATCTGGGGACGGGCTGTTTTGTCAACGTGAGTAATAGCGGGAGCCGTCTCTGCACATTTGGCTGTAACATTATACGTCACGGTCATGAATTCAGCTGCATAATCGTGCTGTTTGTCGTAGCCGACCAGATATTCGTGCGCATCTTCTTTTAACAGGACCGGAGCAAATGGCATAAATTCCGTGCGGTTCAATTGCTCATTCAGCCATGCATTGACCGTTCGATCCTGGCAATGATACAAAATCGAACGATTGCCAAGCGCCCGCGGTCCGTATTCCATCTTGCCGTTAAAACGTGCGACAATTTTCTTGTCGGCAAGAAGTTTTGCGATGGCGGCTTCGATGTTATCGGGGCGAGAGTACGGGAAACCTGACTTCTTCAGCGCAGTTTCAATTTCAGCCTCTGTATACTCGGATCCAAGATATACGGTTTGAAAACGATACGGTCTAAAATGTGAATGATTTTTTGCATAGATTTCAAACGCCGCGCCGGCCGCCAAACCGCCGTCACCCATGTTGGGGAACACATAAATTTCTTCTGCATTCGTCTTCTCCCAAAGATCCTGATTGAGTTTTACATTTGCAAAAACTCCGCCGCTTAATGCGATGCGTTTAGCGCCGGTTCTCCTGCACGCATCTACTGCATATTGACTTATCATTTCCTCAAAATGGCGTTGTATACCGGCTGCAACGTCCTCCCTCGAAAAAGGCCTGAGCAGTTTTTCAAGAATTCGAATTTCTGCCTGGAGCCAGCCGCCCTTATTGACAAAACTGAATTTTTTAGGATCGTAAGAAATTCGTTTGGCGAAAATGTCTTTAGTTGCGTCTGCATTGCCGAAGGCGGCTAATCCGGTCACTTTACCTTCATGCCGCAGGGCAACGAACCCCAATATATGGGTAACGTAACAATAATAGAAGCCCGGAGAATGATACGCGGGTATTGAATTGATTAATTGCATTTTGCCGTCTTTACAATCGTAAATGCGGGAACACCAACCGTCGCCACTGGCATCCAACGTCAATGTCAAACAATCATTCCACCCGGATGTGAAGTAGGCCCCGGTGGCATGGGAAAGGTGGTGATCAACAAAATGCGTCGGAGCGGTTATGTTATGCTCCTTTAACTTATTTTCAATTTCAGAAGTCCCGCGAAATATTGAGCTCTCAAAAACTTTTCGAGTAGCTTTTGTTCCAATCCCAGTGCCCATAAGCATTCCGGTGAGAGGCGTATTACTGAGTTCCGCAAAAAATGTTCTGAAAAAACCAACCGATTCATAACCGAATTCCAGAGGTTTTGCCCGCGTTGAACTTGTTCCGGCGATCGCCACCGCGTCAATTTGTTCAGCGCGAATATTTGCCGAACGCAAGCACTCCGGAATGGATAAATCGGGGAAACCCCAATACATTTTTTTTCGGTTGAGTCGTTCTTCATTAATGGCCGTAACGATTTTTCCGTCAATGATAATAGCCGCACCGGCATCGTGGCCGGTGCTGATTCCGAGAATGGTCATGCAACTCCTTGATTCTTTTTTTCATCGTATATACAATACGCGAGAGCGTGGTACATCCAAGCCTGCGACCATCGCATATAGGAAATTTTATTGGTAAAATATTTTCTTTTCTGAAAATAGAAAAAGCCTTTTTCGTCCTGCATATTTCGGATTACCCAGTGCAGCAATTGGTTTCTGATGGCATCGGATTTCGGATGAAAAGATTTCAGTTTTGTCAGCGTCACGACGCCCTGTGCCGCGCTATGTATGTCAATCGGAAATACGCGATCGTGAAAATACTTCGGTGTTCCGTTCTCAAGAAAAAAATGATTGATAAAAAAATCAAAACCTATAGTGAGATGTTTTTCAAACTCCTTATCGCCGGTTGAATCTATAAAATGTTTCAGCGACTCCAAAACAAAACCCGTATGAAAACTGTCTATCCATTTCTGGATACTCGTTTCTGCATAATTCCATGAACCGTCGGCCTTTTGATACTTCATCACGTATCCAACGGCGCGTTTGGCTGTTTGCCTCAATGGTTCTTCATGTGTAAACGAATAAACTCGCGCCAACAGCCCGGCGCCAAGCATATTGGCATTATGAACTCTTAACTGATCAATCGGGGTATAGCTGAAACAAATTAAATCACCATCTTCGGAGCAATGCAAATCCTTCAGTATGAAATCGCATGCTCCGCGAGCAACGCGTAAGTAGTTATCATTCCCGGTTGCCTCATACGCATCTAAAAAGGCATGGGCCACATAAGACGTATTGACAATCGTTGGCGTATATTTTGGAACGAAGAACACGCGGCTTTGCCAGTCAAAGTTATAGCCCCAGCAATTGCCTGAATAACCTTTACTGGACAATTCAGATAATAATGTAGCTAAAAAACCGAGTTTTTTCAAATAGTTTTTATCGGATGTTACTCGCCAAAGGTGAGCTGTTGCAGATAACAGAAGGCCAAGTCCTTTGGGATTGTAGCCTCGCGGCACCAGTAAAAGGGGACGTAGGTTTATGGGTAAAATTTTCAGGGCTTGAATGAACGCGATACGCAGGCTCTTGTTTTTGAAGGACAATGCAGATAAAAGAGGGGAATTCAAGGCGTCGTAGCAGTCGTAACCCTGGTATTTTTCCTTTTCGATGTAAATTTCTAAAGAACGAAGAGAATCAAGCGCAATGTTCATTGATTTATATTATAATTTGTGTAATTGCCCGAATATGAAAAATTTAACCACACGGACAAAGAGAACACAGAGTTTCACGGAGTCAATGGCGCACCCATTATCTTATTAAAAATCTCATTTATTGATTTTTACGTAATCATTTCTCTGTGTTTTGCTGTGTTCTCTGCGTCTCCGTGGTGAGTCGTTACGATTTTTCACGAAAAAGCGATTCCTGCAAGCTTTCCGTATGAATCCGTGATAACCCATTGAGAAATTCTTGCCTATTATCAAGACTAATATCAACCGGAATTCCCAGTGACAAAGATTCAAGTATTTTTAAAGTGGCGATGGTTACATTTACAGATTCCTGCAGGGAAATAGGCGAAGGAGAACCGGTCAGGACGGATTCGATGAAAACATTCAATGCATACTTATAGCCTTTGTCCTGTTTAGACCCGCCGAAGCTTCGTGTTTTACCATTTCTCGTAAAGGTGACTTTACGAAAATCATCGATAACGGCAACCGAATTTTCATTAAATATTTCGATGCGCTCCTTGGGAAAAGTTTTATCACCGGAAGCCGTATAAATGATCGTTGCGATCGAGCCATCCCTGTATTTGAATGTGATGCTTGTATTGTCCTTACCCATCATATCGTCCCGTGTAGAAGTGACCACGTCGGCATACACTTTAATGGGGGTAGATCCGATGAGATAATTTATCAGATCAACAAAATGGCAAACTTCGCCGATAATACGTCCTCCGCCTTCGACGGGGTCCTGAGACCAGTGTTCTTTCGGCACAAAACCGGCATTCACACGGTATGTAACAACGCAGGGCTGGATTTTTTTTGAGAGAAATTTTTTTGTCTCGATCACCGTCGGAGCAAAACGGCGGTTGAATCCTACCATGACGCGCGGCGAATGGGTTTCTGCGGTTTTGATGATATCCAGTAATTGTTCATAATTCAGTGCAAGCGGCTTCTCGACAAATACGGCTTTATTCTGCTTCATCGCTTCTATTACATAGGGTGCGTGAAGGTGATGACGTGTTGCTATAAAAACACAGTCGACCTCGCCGTGTTGAAGGATTTCTTTGTTGTCTGTTGTGGCATTCAGGAATTTGAATTTTTTTGCCGCATTGGTTGACGTCAGGCCTTTCGAAGTAGAAACTACTGACAAAAGTATTCGCTTGTCTTTTTTCAGAACCGGTAAGATATAATTTTGCGCAAAACTACCTGCGCCGATGAAGCCGACCCGAACGGTTGGAGCAGGAGATGCTGAACCGGAAGTTTCGTTAACAATGAAATGTTTTTGAACCGGGGACTCGCGGCGATGATCGTATTCCAGCAATATGCCGATAAATTTTTCTTTGGTCTTTGTTTTGCCGGTAATCAGTTGATACGCTTTATTCGCATCTTCGATTTTAAACCGATGCGACGTGATTTTTTTCAAATCGATCTTTTTATCCGATGTAAGCTGGAGAAAAGACTGCATGTTTCTGTTTTCCGTCCATCGGATGTATCCGTAAGGATAGTCAATTCCTTTTTCCTCGTACGAAGAATCGTACCGTCCCGGTCCGTAGGACCTTGAAAAACGGACGTCGATTTCCTTTTCATAAAAAGGACTGCGTGGCACATCCGCGGGAACGCCCCCAACAATGATCATAGAACCTTTGTTGCGGATAATTTCGCCGGCGAGAATAATGGGCTCGTTGGATTTTGTTGAGGCGGTAATAAGTGCACAATCGACGCCATACCCGTCTGTCATTTTCTCGATGATCGGCAGATAATTACCGTTTGTTAAAAGCGCGTAATCTGCGCCTAATTCTTTTGCGAGACTGCATGCGTCGGAATCAATATCAAACCCGCTCACGATGCATCCGGACGCTTTGAGAATCTGCACAGTAATGAGTCCTATTAATCCCAAACCGATGACGGCAACTTTTTCTCCGACAACCGGCTGTGCCTGTCTGACGCCCTGCATGGCAATAGCGCCTAAAGTAGTAAAAGCGGCTTCATCAAACTCTACCGAGACTGGAATTTTAGCGGCCAGATTGCGAGGAACAAATATCGTTTCCGCATGGGACGCATACCCTTGGCCAGCACAAGCCACACGGTCGCCCACGGCAAATTCGTCCACATCCGGAGCTACGGCTATCACGACACCTGCGGAACTGTAGCCCATAGGCACGAGCGAATCCAATTTATTTTTTACTAGTCGGAAGGTACTGAGCAGTCCCTCCCGTTTTGCGACGGCCAAGACCTTTTTTACGAGATCCGGACGACTTTGCGCCTTGCCAATCAGTGATTTTTGCGCTGTTTCAACGGTGGTCTTTTCTGTACCCGAACTGATCAGCGAAAAGACATTCCGTACTAATATACCGCCGGGTAGCAATGCCGGTTCCGGTACGTCATCCACTCTTAGTTCGCCGCTTTTGTAATTTTGTATAACCTGTAGCAAGGATCAATCTCCGACTTTTTGAAGTTTTACGAAATAGATCATTCCGAATAAACGGTGATTCGACAGCTTTTTAAAAAGGTTAAATCGGGAATAAGGAGTAACATAATACAGGGAATCGATTTTTCTTAGACTGTTGATTTCACACAATCTGTCGAATTCGTTAGGAGTATATTGATTTTTTTGAAAAGCTAAATAACCTGTTTTGAGATTTAGATATGGCGAAACAATCTGCCTCAGTTTGAAATAAAGTCTTTCTACTATTCTCAATAAACTTCGTTTGTTTGGAACTGATATGATGGCTATACCATTGTTTTTAAGGACTCTTCGTATTTCTCGAACGGCTTGAATGTCCTTGTCGAGCCATTCGAGTACACTGACGCAAGTAATGACATCAAAATAGTTATCTGGAAATTGCAAGTTGGTAGCGTCTCCAATGCCTAGTGTTGCCTTTAAATTTCGCGACTGTAAGTAACTATTAGCTTGCTGAATCATGTTTTCAGAAATGTCTATTCCATAAACAGACGACCTTTGTTCACAAAAATAAGAGCTGATCATACCGCTTCCGCAGCCAATGTCCAGAACTATTTTGCCTTTCAACTGGATATCGGAAGTCAATTTTTTGACCTTCTCTAATCGCTCCGAAAAGAGATTACTTCTGCTATAATTCTTATTCCAATCCTCAGCTAACGTATTGAAATAACCTTTGATGTCCGAAGTATCTGCCAATATGGACCTAGAACAATGTATAGATGAACGGCGCAAGTCCCGATCCTTGTGCAAAAACGAGTAACAAGCCAAATAGGACCAAAACAATGACCATCGGAATCATCCACCACAGTTTTTTCATCCACAAAAAGCGAATCAATTCGCCAAGTATGCCTAATTTACTTACAAAACCCATTCTTATTCCTCATTTACGTTATGTTCTCAGGGCTTAATTCCTTCAACATGAAGTCCGCCCCGGGTATCTAAAATTTCGACATCAGGCAATCGTCCTTCTCTAAATGACCTTTCCTCGATTTGAGCAAAGCCTGCTGCCGCTAAAATTTTCTTCAATTCGTCAAAATTATACATCCAGCGGTGATTGCTGTATTCACTAAGATAGCCGCTGGATGAATTGGTCACATATTTTTCAATTGGCAGTATATCACTGTTGTCATAACAATGCAATGCTTTTCGAATTTTTTCAACTTCTTCATCCAAAGAAGGTACGCATATTCGAATGACACCGCCTTTCTTCATCACTCGAAAACAGTTCTCCAGAATAAACTTACAACGTTCCCGCGATAAATGCTCAAAAAAATGGGAAGAATAAATGTTGGGAATTGTGGCGTCATCATACGGAATACCATACTTGAAATCAAAATGAATTATTTCCGTGGACTTTAGTTTTGCAATAAATGTGTAAACATCTACATTTTTTGATGTATTCTGAAATTTATACAATAGCTTAATTATCGGTCCCGGTAAATTTTTGACTACAACGGAAACGCCACCGTCAATGCCAATCCAGTTGGATGGATTGTCAAGTCCGCATCCGAGGTTGATCCCATTATATCCGGCTTTAAACTCGTAAACCTTGTTTTTTTTTAGCCTAAGCAGAAATGGATTTAAGAACTCCCAAGCTGCTAATTTCAATAAGTCTTTAAAAAGCATTTCTTATTTAAATAAATTATACTTTATGATGCACCATATAGCCGAAAACCCGTCTTTCCAATTGATTTTTTTGCCTTCTTGATAAGTGCGTCCATAATAGGAAATTCCCACTTCATAAATGCGAATATTTGGGATTTTTGCAATTTTTGCAGTGACTTCAGGTTCAAATCCAAAACGATTTTGTTCAAGCTGGATGTTTTGAATAACTTCTTTCTTAAACATTTTGTAGCACGTTTCCATATCAGTTAAGTTCAAATTCGAAAACATGTTGGATAACATGGTCAAAAACTGATTTCCTTTATAATGCCAGAAATAGAGGACCCGATGAGCATCGCTTCCGCTAAATCGTGAACCGTAAACAACGTCGGCTTTTCCTTCTATGATCGGTACCAGAAGTTTTGAGTATTCGTTGGGGTCGTATTCTAAATCCGCATCCTGAACGACCATGAAGTCACCGGTCATGTGTTGGATTCCGGCTCGAATAGCGGCGCCCTTACCTTTATTTACTTCATGATAAATCACTCTATCAACCCGGCTTTCTATTTCATTCTTCAGCGTGGACCGCGTATTGTCTTTTGAACAGTCATCGACAATAATAATCTCTTTGTCAATGTTTACATTCTTGTATAAGACAGGAGCATTCAGCACTGCATCAACGATGCCTCGAATGGTTTTTTCTTCGTTATACACGGGTACTATAATTGATAATTTCACTCTACTACCTCTCGATGCTTTGAAATTAAGTTGTTGAACAAAGTTAAAGTTTCACCAGCACATTTCCGCCAGGAAAAATGATTTGTGCGTTCTTTGCCGGCTTGAATTAATTGGTTTTTTAAACTGGGGTCATGCAATATTTTGGAAATCGCTCCTGCAAGTACGTCAACATCCAATGGATTCACCAAAATTCCGGCATCCTTGATCATCTCCGGGAATGAATGAACATTGGAGGCTACTATCGGAACTCCTGCTGACATAGCCTCAAATAGGGGATTCCCAAAACTTTCGTAGGATGATGGAAATACAAAGATTTCACATTTCTTGTATAGGAACTTAAGTTTGTCATGCCCTAGAAATCCGGGCATAATTACACGTTTCTCCAGTTCCAGATCTTTTATCATATTTCTGAGACGTTGTTCATAACTGTCTTTTGTGCTTAATCCCTTTCCAATTAGAACTAATTGATGTGGAATGTTGTATCGCTCCACCAGGGTCTTAAAAGCTAAAATTAATTTATCCTGATTCTTATATTCCCAGAGCGCAGAAACATAAAGTAAAAAAGGAGCGCTTATTCCAAGCGAATTAAATACGTCAGCGTAATCGCGTTCATCATATTCCTTTTCGAATAATGAAGTATTCACGCCATGATGGATCACCTTCACTTTGGCTGGATCAGTTTTTATATAATTGCAAATATCTTTCTTAATGTCTTCAGATGGCGCGATGATCATTTTTGCCCGTCGCGCGGAACGGGGCGTAAGCCATTTCCGGTACCATAACCTTGTCTTGTCGATGGCGTATGGATAATGATAATAAAGCATACTGCGGATCGCTACTACATACGGTACCGGACAATAAAACGAAGCAAAGTTATTGGGATAATACATAATATCAATTTTATACTTGGTTATCAGTGATGGCAATTTGATATGTTCACCCGCCAATCTGCGAAAAACATTGGACGAAGTGTTTGGAACTGATATTTTTTTAAAGTTTTGTTCCTTTAAGGGCAGGATATCTCCTTCAGAATCACTGATAAAGAAATAAAATTCATTTTCTCTGTCGATTTCCTGTAAAGTTCTGGCAAGGTTAATGATGTAAGTCTGTCCACCTGTATCTTGTGTGATAGCGCCTAAGGCGCAAATGCCAATACGCATGTAATCAGTTTTTGACCTTTATGTATGAATTAGAAATAATGGCCTTCAGAAGTATTTCAGCCGCTTTCTTGTTTCCCAACTCGTTCCAATGTACGCCATTATATAAACCTGCTGTTTCGGAGTTTTGGCTTCTAAGTGAATCGAGAAAATTTATGAACGCTATTTTTTCTTTTCTGCAAAATTCAGCAAGAATAGCCTCAGGTTTTGATCGATCCCATATGGAATCATTAACCTTATATAACTGCTGAGTGGCTGTCCAGCTTGCATCATAGATTTGAAATTTGTCCGGTATTGAGAATAATAGAAAGTCCGAACCATGTCTCTCAGTGATTATCTTAGTTGCTCGTAAAATCTCTTTTGTTAATGTCCACGCTGAGTCGATTCCTGCGGAATATATTCGATCGTAAATATTAAATGAAGCCGGTGCACGGCCTTTTTGCGTAGCCATTTCAGCCGTCTCGATCGAAACGAGGCCTGACGAACCCAGAAACGCTGTCACATTCGGCATTCTTGATAAAACATTATTTAAAACAAACTGATATATCGCCATACCCCGAAACAAATCTTTGAAAGATTCACTGGGTGGCGGTTCGGGCAATGGTGTATTGGTTAAAACAAGTGTATCGTTTTGAATATCAAATTTGGGTTTTGAATAGTTGCCGTATTTTTTCTGTGCGTTGTAATAGACGTCATTAGTGGGATACATCATCATCACGACAAGATCCGGGGAATATTTATAACCTTGAAGGAAGTAAAAAATATATTCCTGATCGTTACTATATCCGCCTGTTCCTGCATTAATCACTTCTATATGAATAGAATTCTTGTAATAGTCATTCAATTTATTCTCTAATATGGTAGTAAAAAGCGATTCAAACTCGACGTCGTAACCTTCAGTGAATGAATCTCCCAAAAAAAGTATGCGGTAAGTATTGGCTGGTTTTTCATATTCGTATTCTGTACTGCGCAAGCCTTTTGAATTTAGCTTTTCGTGTATCCGGACGTCACCTCGTTGAAAATGGCCTTCTACATTTGGTTTCTTTTCCCATCCTAAAATTTCGTGGTATTGGGAAAACTTTCTTAAATAGGTCGCCGGCTGGACACCGATGATCCTTAATCCTATCTCGATAAGCAAAAAGGACAATACTAATCCAATACCGATTGCCAGCAAATAAAAACTGAATTGCCTGATGGTAAATCTCCTTAAGTTGCCGGTTTAACAGGGTTGAATGAAATGTTGCGGCGATCGAATAATAGGCAGACACTCAGAATACTCCAAATATAAATTCCAAACGTCGTTTGTGAAACAGTATAACCTGTCATACTCATGATACAAAAGCAAAGCAACAAAATCATTGCAAATAGATTTAAACTCTTAAAATGAGGATTCGATGAGGTGCTTCTGTTGTTGACTAATTGAAAAAACAAACGTGCCAGCATTATCAAAAAGATAATAAAACCAGTAAAACCTGTTCGTACGATAATATCTATATACTCGTTATGCGCCGCTATGCCATACCCTGTTCCGAATAGTTTTTGGTTGACGTCCATATTGTCAATAACATCTATCGCGTCCTGCCACATATAGATTCTCCCGCCGCCGGCAAATCGAAATAATTTATCCTGTTTACCGGACCGCTCATATTCCTCTATTGCGCGAATCTCCTTCCATGACCTCTGTCGGAAGTCTTCGTTATTTATGATCCATAATACGAGAAGAGGAGCAAGAGTAAGAACCAAAAGATATTTTCTGTAATACAAAATCAACCACATAACGCCAAACACAAATACAACCAGGTACATAATGCGTGTAAGCGCCAAATAAAGAAATATCAAATTCGCGGCGATCAATAGAACGGCAAATAATTTTTTAATAAGAATCTTTTCCTGACCTCCGCGGTCATGATTCAGCAACTGCAGATAGAACACAGAGACTGTAAAACCGATGAAGGCGTTAATGGACAATCCTCCGGCGTCGTGATAAATGCCTGCGAACCGTTTGACATCCTGTCCGACGGTGACATTATAACCCCCGAAAACAAACAAAAAGACTGATAAGACTGTGGGTGTAATAGCGGAATAAAAAAGAGTCTTTATGATAAGCACATCGTCTCCATGGCGATCAAATACAAAAGGCAGCGCCAAGAAAATGAAGAAGCCATTTAACAGTTTAAAAAAATAGGTTAAGCCTCCAAGGACATTTCCAACAGCAAAACTGTCAAAAAAAATAATAAATATACTTACCAGATTTATGAAAATAAAAAGCAGCACGCCTGAATTTCTAGAATTTACCTTGAATATTTTGGGCGTCATTGCGAAATAGACCATGCATAAAAATGGAATGATGAAACCGGTGATCTTCAGCAGATTTAGTGAAATGGATCCAAGAGAAAATAATTGAGTGTCCCATGCAAGATCGATAATGGGCTTCAGGAATAATAATGCGATGAAGCCCGACCGATAATTTCTCGTAAACAAAAAAAGCAGTGCAAAAAAAGCGATTAACGAAACAATTCCTGTAATTTCCAGATTGATTACTGCCCACAGGCCGACCAGCATGATTATAAAAAGAAAAAATAATTTTTTTATATTTAGCAAATTGGTTTCCATAAGGACTTACTGAAAACGGTTAATTGGAAACAGACGTAGTGAAATCCTAGAGATCACATCTGCGGAAAATAGAATCCAGACTATATGATAAGGTATGGCATGCCTTGTATGTGACCAAAATAACCAAGAGATCAAAAGAAATGAGACAATTAGCAAAATAAATATAAAGGAATGATTCCTTTTTCTGATATTAAACCCTAAGCCAATCAGGCCCAACAATAAAAGTGGAACGTAAAAAAGCGTGTGAACCCACTGGCGCAGGCGAGAGTTCTTGTCCGCGGTATATTCTGTTTTTGGATTGTACGTGATGCCGAGCAGGCCAAGGTTTTTGAAATACAGAGACTTTATGAAACCGATCGGATGTTCTCCTATATATTCAAGTCCTTTTCGCATAAAATAACGGTCTTGTTCGACCGTGTTATCTGACTTGAGCTTCTCAAGATCTTCCGCTGGAATTAATGAGAACATGGTTCGTTCAATTTTATCAACCGAAAGATCGGGAAAAACCGAAGAGTCATAAGTGAACTGATTATTACCGGTATATATAGTTCGGCCTGTGGCGTCGGAAAGAGAAAAATTATCATATATACTATAATGAAATAGCAGCCAGGGTAACAGGATGAAAAATGAAGTGACGGCAAACAGGGACGCATGAAGAAATTTCCGGCTGTGGCTTTTAAAAAGTAAATATAGGGCCATCAGAGGAATAAACAAAACGATGGTCTGGCGCGTCATAAGTGACAATCCAATAAACACGGCAGAAAAAAAAGTATCGTAAAAAGAGCTCGTCTTAAGACTTCTTAGAACAAACAATATCCCCAGGCACAAAAACGGCATAAATAAATTATCATCGCTCACGTTACCCGCACGGGTAAGGAAATGAGGATACAAGCACGCAAGTACGGCAGCTATAGAGGCTGTCCGTATGTCCCAAACATGTCGGCTGATGAAAAATATGATAACAGGAACTGTGGCTCCGATAATGGACTGAACGAAGATAAACAAAAAACTATGATCGCCAAAAACAAACAACATTCCCGCGTAAAAGAAAGTATAGAGCGGAGGCCTGAATGTAATTAGATTCTGAACCAGAACATCTTTATTATTTGTATATCTCCAAAAGTATCCATCTCCATTTATTATATTTTCAGCAAAATCACGAAAGCCATAGGCGCCACCCAACACTTGATCGACGTACAAGCCGGCCGCCATTCTTAAAACAAATCCAACTGCAAAGATCACAATTAAAAAAGTTCGTATATCCCTGCGTCCGAAGAAAGTGATATCCGTCTGATTTATATTCATTAATCTCGTGATTCTTTCGCGGCTATGGTTACTTTGAAATCAACATATTTTTCATAATCGTAATAAGGTATGAAAAGTTTCTGAGTACGATACGTCAATATGATAAATACAAGAAACAGAGATACAAAAAAAGCTTGCATGACGATCATAGTAAACCCAAAGACTACGGTCGAAGCCCACCCGGGCGTGGCGTAGGCTGTAAGAAACTTGACGCCGACAACGACCAATATACTGATAATTGAAAAAAGAATTAATATTATTGAAATCAATAGAAATCTAACTGCCACAATATCGATTTGAACCGAAATAGCGCTTAACCCATGGATAATAAGAGTTGTTAGGTTCATTTTCGAAATGCCGCAAAATCGCGTACCTCTATTCGTTTCGATTGTCGTAATGGGAAGTTTTGATCGAATTACGCCGCCTGAAAAGTGGTTCCATATTTCCGAGACGTTGACCAGCCTTTTTAAGAGTTTTTGAGGAATGAGGCAAAAATTGCCAAACGAAATGGAGAATCCGGTCAAGACTCTATAAACCAGCTTATAAATTTTATACAGCAGAACAAACACGACTCCCTCAGATCTTTTTTTACGCTGCGCAAATACTATTCTCTCGCCGGATTCCAGGTGTCTTGCCAATAGTTTTGAAATATCTTCAGGCTGATCCTCGCCGTCTGAGTCCATAATAACTACTGCGTCGTATAGTGGTTCTCTTGAAATAGAGGCTAAGGCAATCGTAATGGCTTTTTGATGGCCTACATTTCTATTCAAGGATAATATTTCTAAGAGATTTATTTTTTGTAATCCCCCCCATTCGGAAGAGTGTTTTTTATATGACAGGGTCGATCCGTCATCGATCGCCATTATGGAAACCTCCACATTATCAAATATCGGGTTTGACAAAGCAATCTGATCTATACGGTGCAACAGGACGGTAAAAGACTCCCAATCATTAAAGACCGGCGTTATGATTACTACTTTCATATACTTTTTTTCTAATAAAGTTTGTATTGCATTACAGCACCGTGCTGTTAAAATATACAGCTATTAGAACGCAATACTGTGACCGTATAGTGAAAAACCGGATCAACTTAAGCGCATAACTTTACTGATTAGTGATATTATTGCGCTATGTCTATTATCCATCTAATTGCTTGTTCAAAGCCGAGGACGCTTTTTTTAATTGAAAATTTCTGATCGATCGTTTTCATCCCATTCTCGGCCAAAGTAGCCATAAATTCGGGTTTTTTCAAACAATAAATAATTTTTAGCTTCAGATCGTCCACGTCGTTCGGATCAATGACAATGCCGTTAATATCATCTTCGATGAGGTCAGCAGTACAGCCCGCATATTTGCTGCATAGCGTTGGCACACCGGCGGCCATGGATTCTATAGGCACCAGACCATATAATTCTTGCGTTGACGTAAAAAGCATTAAATCAGCAAATGCAAGAAATTCAGGTAATTCTTCCTTCTGTTTGAATCCCCAGAAATAAATATGATGCAAGTCATTATTCTCTGACCAACTTCTCAGGTTTATTTCCTCCGGCCCGCTCCCCACGATATGAGTCCCGAAAACCGGTGATCCATATTCGCTTTGAATTGCCTTAACGGCCTGCAGTAGCAAGTGAACGCCCTTTCTGTTTTCAAGATAACCAACAAATAGGATATTCAAGTCAGGCAAATTACGTTCAGAAATGTACTGACGCTTTTGCATCCGCAATTTCTGTACTCGCCCGGATATAAATTCTGTATCGACTGTATTAGTTCCTATGAATATCTGCTTTGGTTCTATTCTCCATTTTTGTAAATATTTAGCGGCTTCAGTACCATAAGCTACAAAAGCTGCGGCAGATTTAATTTGTAAATGTCTCAAAATATGCCGCAGGCTGCGGAATCGTGAGCGGATTTTATCCTCAGCAATAGTCTCGCCAGTCCAAATTATAAAAGGAATATGAAACAACTTCGCATATAATAATGTCCAAAGCGTGGCCAATGAAAAGCCTCCGACAATAATCATATTTGGGCGATTTTTATACAACGAAGGTAAAAGAGACAGCGCCAATGATGTAAATCCTTCCTTATAGGCTACATTCCAATCTCTTAAATATTCAAAATCAAAATGAAATTCGCTTTCATCGATTTGCCATTTGCGCCGCCTGTAACTCTTTGTCAAAAAAATAATGTGCAACTTCCAGTTACTGCTTTTGAATCGTTCGTGCATCTGATTGAATAGAGGAATACGATAAGGGCTTGGTATATTTGTAATAATCACTATTTTCATGACTCTCCGCCGCCGGTCTTGCTTTGAAGAGCAACTAAACCAAGTGAACTCCAAAAAAAGTAACTAAAAGTAGTGTTATCCCACGGCTGCATAAAAACATTCATTATACCGGTTACAACAAAAAATAATACAAAAACAAATATAATAATCAACACGCTTTTGTTTTCTTTGAGTTTAACACGCAAAAAAAGCCCTATCTTATACAGAAAAACTAACCAAACTGTCAGCCCTAATATTCCATTGCGCAATAACCAGGCGATGTATTGATTATGAGATCCGAATGAACCGCCTGAGCCAATCGCCATGGATAATTTATCCAACTCCATGTAATGCCGACGCGCATCATTCCAAAGCCATATTCGGCCGGACCCCAGTCTTTTGATTTCATTGAGGTTCGTAGTTTTGTCGGTTTTTTCCATCCAAAGTAGTTCTCTTTCGAATCTCTTTTGAGTCAGCGGAACCAGAGTAAAAATGAGAATGGCCGCTGCGATCATTGCGAACAAAATCTGATATTTCTTGAGAAAAACAAAAAAAAGCACAAGAAATATCATAAGGCATATCCACAACGTTCGACTAAAAGTAAAATACAAAACCGTAGAACAGAGTATAGAATATAAGGAATACACTACTCTTAACGGTTTAGCAGTTTCGGTAAAAAATAGAAATAGGGATAATATGATTCCCGTAAACATCACGATTGACAGCGTACCCGGGTCGTGGTAAGTCCCATTTAAACGGTGAAACAATGCAGCGGAGTAGGGTTCCGAAACATCGGCAAACAAGAGTTTAATCGAAGTCGAACTTAGCTGATACCAGCTAATGAAACACGGGATCATGGTTGAAACCAGAAAGGCGCGCAAGAAGAAGACCCGGTCTTTTGATTGATTTAAAATAAATGGAACAACCAGAACTGCCGAGAAAAGATTTAGATACCTTAGATTCCAATCTAAAATGTGCTTAAACGTTAAAGGCGTATGCGGCAAAGGTAAAAACATGAAATGGCTGTTTATGGCGCCCCATAAGGAGGCGAGGCCATTTAAAACAAGTAAGATCAGCAGCAATTTGAAAAAAGGATGTTTGGATACGGCCGGGCGTTTGAAAAAAACATAAATTCCGCAAAATATAGGGAATAATGCGCCTGTAATTTTCAAGACAGTCAAACGGTCTATAACTGCATAATCCCAAAAAATATCAATAGTGAATTTGGTCGAAAAAAAGAATAACAAGGCCCAACGCGGGCTCTTAAAGGATAGAATTATCAGTATACAAAGATATAAAAGCAGAACGCTTTGTTGAGGCTCCATTTCACAAGCCTCGGTTTAGCAGTTTCATAAAAAGATCGTTCATCGCATCAGCCGACTTTTCAATATTGTGGTTTTCAATTGCATAGGCGCGGGCGTTTACGCCCATTTTTCTCCGGAGTTCTTCGCTTTCAACAAGCTGCAAAACATCAATTACTAATTGATCAAAACTTCGGGAATGGAACCCTAATCCATTTTTTTCAATAATACCGTCAGGATCATAATTCAGAGTAACGACGGGGGTTTCATTCAGCCACGCCTGGATATACGTATTCGGAAACCCTTCCCGGTCAGGCATTGTTGTATTAACAAATACCGAAGCCTTCCCAAACATTCGATTGGATTCTGACCAGGACAAAGGCCCGATATATTGGATATTAGTGAGTTCCTTCATTTGTGAAAAAATTTCATCCTTATACTGCTCATGGGGGATAGTACCGGCAAATTGAAATTGAATGGGTTTGCCCTGCAGTCGTTTTGCCAGTTCAATAAAAAGCTCCAAACGTTTTCTTCGTCCTGCGTGGGCAATCCAGAAAACAATCGGCGGATTATCCTTTTCAGTAATTGCATCAGGAACTTCATGACTTGAAGGTATGAGATACGCTGTAATATTTCTTTTTTCCTTTAACCGCATGGTTTGCTCGTTTGTTTGTGCAATTACTAAACTCGATTTTTCAATCGTATTGTTGAAGAAATAGTCAGATAAAAGAGCATGGAAATACAGAATGGTTTTTTTAAGAATGCTTTTCTTGCTTTGAATAACCTCTTGTCGGCTAAATGACATGATCAGATCGTTGTTTTCAGCGCAATGGTAGATTAGAATCTTACGATATCTTTTAGCGAAGCGATACCCGGCGGGGGATGATGTGAAATAAGAGCGGCCTCGTTGATAGATCAGAGCCGGATTGATTGATTTCAAAAGCCTGGAAATATCCTTCCGAAAGAATGAAAATAGTGCGCGTTTCTTAACCCAGTGCACGTGGATCCCATCATGGATTGTAACAGTACCGATTTTCACCGGGAAAAGAGTTTGTGCTATAAAATGGACATCCCAGGAACGTTTGGACAGGTGTTTCGCAATTAAATAAGTCTGAACCTCGACGCCTCCTACTCTTTCGGAAAAAAAATGAGGCATGAGAATACAAATAGATTTTGTGTAATTATTTGAATTGGGCATAGCGTCCTTATTATCTCAATTTATAAAGAACGGCCTTGCCCCATGAACTATCTTCAACCGCGTGAACGAACCGCAATTCCGGTGTATCC